>JBGPBW010000043.1:0-24830 GCA_041481385.1 Puia sp. | reverse complement strand
GGGTAGCTGTGTTCTTTGGCGTCAAGCCGGTACCAGTTGCCTGCCAGATACAGGCCAAAGCTGTGTGGTTGGTCGGGAGCATAGGCAGCCGCCAATTGCTCAACTTTGAAATCCTTGTTCAGTCTTTCCAGGAAACTGCGCGTATCCATGCCATTCAGGTCCCTGACCACACGGTTGTAATCCATAATGCGCAGCTCGTTGGACGGAAACAGGGTCGTTAAAAAATATTCGGCGTCGCGGGTGGCCTCCCGGCCCAACGCATTTTTGACCTTGGCAGCCGATGCAGCCCGGTGATGACCGTCAGCGATATAGGTATATTGAATCTGATCCCGGAAGATACTGGTGATCTCCAGGATCGTTTTTGGATCTGCGATTACCCAAACCCGGTGACCGATTCCGTCTATGGCGATGAAATCATATTCAGCTTCATGATTATTTTTCCAACTGCTGATTAAATGACTCAGGGCAGTATTTGTTTTATGTGCGAGAAAAACATTACCGGTCTGGGCACCTGTTATGCGCATATGGTTGATCCGGTCCAATTCCTTTTCCGGACGCGTCAGCTCATGTTTTTTGATAATATTGTTTTCATAATCCGATACGGCACTCACACAAACCAACCCTGTTTGTTTTCGGCCTGCCATGGTCAGTTCGTAGACATAGTATGCAGGCACAGCTTCCTGGATCAGGATTTTATTGTCCCGAAAGATGAAGAGGTTGTCTGCTGCTTTATGATACACTTTATCGTTATGTATATCTGTTCCCTCCGGGAGGTCAATCTCGGCTTTTGTGATGTGTAAAAAAGAATAGGGATTATTTTCGGCCAAAGCTCTGGCCTCTGCACTGTTCAGGACGTCGTAGGGAAGTGAAGCGAGGCGGGAAGCCAGTTCTTTTGCTGGCCTGAGCGCCTGGAAAGCAGAAATGATTGCCATGTGCGGAGGTTAAATTTTTTGGATGAGCTGTGCCAGAGCCTGTACGCTTTTCAGTGGAAGAGCATTGTATAAGGAGATCCGGTACCCGCCCACACTTCGGTGTCCCTTTACTCCCACCATATTTTCCTCTTTACACGCCTCAAGAAATTTTTTTTCGATTTCGGGATCGGGAATCAGAAAAACCACATTCATGCGGCTTCGGTCTTCTTTGTCAACGGTAGGAACGAAACCGTCCTTTGCATCCAGCGTTTTGTATAACAGATCGGCTTTTTCTTTATTGATCTTTTCGATTGCCGGCACGCCGCCGATGCCTTTTAGCCATCGAAGGGTTAACAGGCATACATATATCGCAAATACCGGAGGTGTATTGAGCATGGACCCTGCTTCGATATGCTTTTGGTAGTCCATCATAGCCGGTAATTTGCGATTTACTTTCCCGAGGATGTCTTTCCGTATAATGACCATGTTAACGCCGGCAGCGCCGATATTTTTCTGCGCTCCGGCATAAATCAGTGCAAAACGGTTAAAATCCATCTCATGACTCAGGATATCGCTGCTCATATCAGCAACCAGTGGAACGTCGGTTTCCGGTATCGAAAACATCTCAGTTCCTTCGATGGTATTGTTAGTCGTATAATGAAAATAGGAAGCATCTTTTGGGATGCGGTATCCCTTGGGAATATATGTATAGTTCTTGTCTTTTGATGAAGCAACTACTTCAACGTTCCCATAGATGCGGGCTTCTTTAATTGCTTTTGATCCCCAAACACCACAATCCAAATAGGCGGCGGTCTGGTTATCATTCAGAAGATTCATCGGCACCTGAAAAAATTGTGTGGTCGCTCCGCCATGAAGAAATAATACTTCATGTTCAGCATCGAGTTTCATCAGTTCCCTGGCCGTTAATACGGTTTCATCCATAACCGACTGAAACAGAGACGTCCGATGCCCGATTTCCAGTATAGAAAGTCCCGTGTCCCGGAAATTCAAAATGGCTTTGGCCGCTTCTTCGAAAACTTCTCCGGGTAAAATACTCGGCCCGGCGTTAAAATTGTGTATCATCATTCGGTATTTGACTGCGAGCCGCAAATTTAAGATAAAAGGAGTAAAGGATAAGGACAGCAGCCGAAGATGTTTCGTAAATCGTGTTTCGTAAATGGTATATCGCTTATCGTGTAACGTTGATCGTACACCAATGAATGAATATGAAAAACCATCTTTGAACTCAGTCGCAAATCCTTCCCAATGGCTTTCCGTTTTTCCATTCTTCATTCAATCTTTCGAATTCTTTCTTTTGGGTAATCGAAAGACTATCCTTAGTCAGACCATCAAGGGATGGCTGGCCTGCATTAACCCAGGCTGTATACCAGCAGGACGCGACAGCAAAAATGGACTGGCGCATGCGTCGCTCAATCATATGATCGAGGCTGTTTTCATATTTCCGGGCATAAAAGGCAGAGTATTGTTTGATGAGCTTTCCCTTGCGATCTTCAAACGCATATTTTTGTTCCGGTCTTAACAGTATGCCGATTTCTTTTTCACGACGTAATACAGTATCCGCTGCAGCCGCGCTTTCCAGTACCCGACTCCAGATGAAAGCAGACAGGTCAGGAATGTACGATGCCTTTCCGATAAAAAAGTCCCAGTCAGATTCGGCAAAAAGCTCAGGTATTCGGGATTCCCAGAATGCATGGATACCCTCCTGACCGGTGAGTTGTCCATTATGATTGGAACAGACATGCAGGGGCACGTGGGCGTCAGCCACATAATGGCCCAATTCTGCTGCGGCTTTTAATATACGAAACCTGTCTTTTTCACGAAATGCTTTAGTCAGCCGGCCCATCATCACCTGAATCCACCAGGGAACGATTCCGTAAGCCTGCAGCGTATCTGCTGAAAATTTCCGGATCGCAAATGCATAATCCCTGGGAATTTCGGGGAACGGGTATCGTCCGTAGTGGTCGATATCAATGAAGTGATGTGCACCCTCACTTTTCAACATATACCTTCTTTTATCTGGGTCCACTGCATGCTCGGAAAGGAAACCGATATTGGATTTGAACAGGATCATCATTTGTGGAGGAAGCAGAAAAACCGCATGATAATTTATTTTCTCATGCATATAAAAACCCCAGCAGAAAACCCGAAAGGAGTGGAAGAGCAGGAGAATTAGACAGCAGTATTTTTTCATAGAGGCGTTTGCTGCTGATCAGTTGGCGGTTGGCGATTGACAGATGACAGATGACAGATGACAGATGACAGTCAATTAGTCGGTGAGCAAATTATTACTTTTAATTAAACTGCAAATACTACGAAAATTGTATATTTTAAAAACTGTCATTTGTCATCTGTCAGCTGTAATCTATTCTTCAATCTTCGTCACCCCGCCCGAGATCGCGAATTTCATGGCTTCGGTTGAGCTCGTGTCCGTAATCAGCCTGACTCGTTCCTTTTTTACGAAATAGAGATGGCCTGCAAAGGCGTAGGATTGGGGGACGTACACCGAGATATATTCCTGTAGTCCAAATTCAGCAAGTTCTTCATGGGTGATAAACCCGATTCGCCAGATATCGGTGGATTCAATACAAACCAATACTGCACGGTCAAATTTTCTCCGGTTTCCTGCAAAGGCTTCAAAAAAATCCTTGATGGTGGAATAGATGATTTTAATGCCGGGTGTTTTCTCCAGGATATTATCAAAAAGTTCTACGAGTTTACTCACAATAAAAGAGGATGAAACATAGCCGACTATCAGTACGATGCCTATGACCAGGATAAATCCCAATCCCGGAAAATACCTCGGATTGCCATTTTCATCCACTGCCAGTTTGGGGAAAATCCGGTGAATGAAATCGGGCAAAATGCCATCCACCCAGTTGAACAGGGAAAGTACGGCCCATAAAGTAATCGTTATAGGCGCCAGAATGATCAATCCCTGCAAAAAATATTTAAACAGTTTACGGGCGATGATCCTGAATTTCATAATCAGCAGTTTGTAACCAAAAATAATCAAACATTCGGCGGAGGCCATGTTTAAAACACAGAAGATCCCCTTGAATTGGTGTTTTTTCGGTAAAAACGATAAAAAAATCGGTGGAAACTTCGGTAACGAAAATAGTTTCCTTAGTTTTGTGTCCAATTTCCGTGGTATTATGGGACATAAAGAAAGAATATTAGAAAAAGCTACAGATCTGTTCATGCGTTATGGCATTCGGTCCATTACTATGGATGAAATCGCTACCCAGCTTGGTGTAAGTAAGAAAACCCTGTATCAGTTTTTTGCCGATAAAGACGCAATGGTGGAAGCTGTAATGAATGAAGAAACAAAACGAAATGAAGAAGGCTGCCGGCAATTCAGCCTTAGAGCTGAAAACGCAGTACATGAAATTTTTCTCGCCATGGACAATATGCAGGAAATGTTGAAAGCCATGAATCCGCAGCTTATCCATGACCTGGAAAAACACCACCCGGCCGCTTTTAAGCGGCTGAAACAGTACAAGTACCATTTTCTTTATGGTATGATCAAAGAAAATCTGGAACGTGGCATCAAAGAAGATTTTTACCGCACGGATATCAATACCGATCTCACCGTCCGTCACCGGATCGAATCGGCCTTTATGCCGTTTAATCAGGAGGTTTTTCCCCAGAGTAAATTTCCGATGAACCAGGCCTGCCAGGATTTGGCGATTTTATTCCTGCACAGCATTTGTAATCCCAAGGGCAAAAAACTGATTGATAAATATTTGAATGAAAGTCAAAAAACCATTTTACATGATCAAAAGATTTCGTAACCGATTTTTACTGTCCGCATTCCTGGTGAACGGACTGGTCGCTTTTGCCGGCGCACAAACTATTCATCCGATGAGCGCGCAGGAAGCCATCGAGATGGCAAAAAAATACAATATCCAGGTTAAAGCTGCTGTTGCCAATCTCGAATTGCAGAAACAGACCAATAAGGAGGTAACCGCACTGGCACTTCCCAAAATTACAGGCACGGGCTCCACAACGGACTACTTCAGCATTCCGGTAACCCTGGTGCCGGGTGAATTCTTCGGGCAACCTCCGGGTTCTTATTCACCTGTTAAATTTCAGCAGAAATACATTGCATCCGGCGGCTTCAATTTAACCCAGACAATATTTGATGGTTCGGTTTTCGTTGGTCTGAAAGCCAGAACTGCAGCCCTCGAATATTATAGTAAAGCCATTGACTTGTCCGTAGAAAATCTTTCGGTACAGGTGTATAAAACCTATTATCAACTGGTCGTAAGTAAAACACAGATGGAGCTTCAGGATTCCAATGTGAACAGGGCCGCAAAATTATTATACGATTCCAGAATATTAAATCAAAACGGATTTGCTGAAAAACTGGATGTGGACAAAGCAGCGGTGCAATTGACTAACCTGGAAACAGCTAAACTAAATACGGAAACCAGCATCATCAACGGATTTACTTTTTTAAAATTCCTCACAGGTGTCCCCGCTCAGGATTCCATCATACTGACTACCGCCTTCAATGAGGCCGATCTTTTGGGCGGTGTACCGATGGATACGGCTTTTAGTTACAAAAACAGGTATGACTATCAATACCTGGAAATCCAGAAACAGTTAAATGATTTCGATGTGAAACGATATCAGGCAGCCTATTTTCCTGTCCTGAACCTGAACGGATCTTATCAGAAAAATGCTGCGAGCAATACATACGATCTGTTTACGACAAGTGGTACATGGTTTACTTCTTCTTATGTGGGCCTCTCGCTGACGGTTCCCATTTTTGAAGGATTTGCGAAAAACGCAAGATTAAAAAAATCCAGGATTACGGCCGCCTTAACCAATGAGCAGGTCGAAAACCTGAAATTAAGTATTGGACAGGAAGTAGCTGTTGCCAGAAACACTTTTTTGAGTGCTGTAAAAACAATGGACGCCCAAAAAACAAATATGCAGACGGCAGACCTGGTATATGGCCAGACTAAGAAAAAATTTGAGTCAGGACTCGCAACCAATACTGACCTGTCTAACGCTCAGCAGGATCTGATTACCGCTCAGTACAATTATGTAAATGCATTATACACAGCTATACTCGCGAAAGTAGACTTCCTGAAAGCCATCGGTAAAATATAAAAAATGCCAAATCACCAGACTATGAATAAGATATTTTTGTCAACGCTGATCACCGGAACATTTTTAATTGTATCATGTTCCCAAACGAGCGACCCCATCGCAAAGAAAAAAGCTGAACTGCAGACGCTGAAAGACCAGCAGACTGCACTCACGACTAAAATAACCAAGGCAGAAGATGATTTATCCAAAGTAGACAGCTCTTTTGCAAAAAAGGAAAAAACAAAACTGGTGTCTTTCCAACCGGCAACCCCTGCTCCATTCACCCATTATATTGAATTGCAGGGGAAGATTGATGCATTAAATATTGCATTTGTGACGCCACAGAACGGAACGGGTGGACAGGTAAAGGAAATCTATGTTAAAAAAGGAGACGTGGTCAGGAAGGGTCAGCTGTTGTTGAAGCTGGACGATGCGTTGTTAAAACAACAACTCGCAACTTATAAACAACAATTGGGATTTGCAGTCGACCTGTATAACAGAAGGAAAAATCTCTGGGATCAGCAAATCGGGTCGGAAGTAGAACTGGTAACGGCCAAAAATCAGGTAGATCAGGCGCAGCGGCAGGTGGATTATGTAAATAAACAAATTGAACTGACCAATGTGTACGCAGATATCAGTGGCGTGGCGGATGATGTGAATATTCGTTTGGGTGAGTTTTTCACCGGTAATAACCAGATCCGCATTGTCAACACCACGGACCTGAAAGCCGTTGCTCAGGTTCCAGAGAATTATCTGGGTCAGGTAAAAGTGGGAAGCAATATTAAAGTGGTCATACCGGAGTTGAAAAATAAAACCATAGACTCAAAAATAACGGTTACGGGAAAAACAATTGATGCAAGTACGCGCAGTTTTTACATCGAGACAAGACTTCCTTTTGATAAGGATTTTTATCCGAACCAGGTTGCATTGATCAAAATTCAGGATTACACAAAAGCCAACGCGATCACCATACCGCTCAATACCTTGCAAAATGATGAAAAGGGTAAATACGTGATGGTGGCGATAAAACAGGGAGACAGGCTGCTGGCTCGTAAAAAACCGATCGTTATCGGAATGATGTACGGTGACCAGGTGGAAGTATTGTCGGGAACCCAGGCAGGCGATCAGATCATTACAGAAGGATATCAGGGACTATACGATGATCAACCGATAACGACCAAGGCACAGTGATTCAGTTTCTCAAACCATCAGAATTTAGTTTATGACCACACTTGAAAATATAAAGGGGAAGATCAAGGAGTTTAAACCCACCAGCTGGGCCATCGACAATAAAACTTCAGTGTATCTGCTGATCTTATTTGTGACGATTTTGGGCGTCAACAAATTTGTCACTACACCCAAGGAACAATTTCCGGACATTGTTATTCCCACGATCTATGTACAGACGACTTATGTTGGGAACTCTCCCAAGGATATTGAAAATCTTGTTACACGTCCGATTGAGAAACAAATAAAAGGAATTACAGGGGCTAAAATCAATAAATTGACCAGCACATCAGTACAGGATTTTTCAGCCATCATCGTAGAATTCGAAACAGACGTACAGACAGATGTCGCATTGCAAAAAGTGAAAGATGCGGTGGATAAGTCCAAGACCGATTTGCCCACGGATCTGTCTACTCAGCCCAATGTTGTAGAAGTGAGTTTATCCGATCAGCCCATCATGTATGTGAATGTAAGTGGCAACTATGATGGTCAGCACTTGAAAAAATTTGCAGATGACCTGAAAGATAAACTCGAAGAGCTTTCACAGATCAACCGTGTTGACGAAGTTGGTGCTCCGGAACGTGAGTTTCAAATCAATGTGGATAATTTCAAAATGCAGAGTGCCAATATCACATTCAATGATATCGCCAATGCGGTGGCCAGTGAAAACCTTGATATGTCAGGTGGATTACTGGAAGTCGGCAATATGAAAAGGTCTCTTCAGTTAAAGGGTCAATTTAAAACCGCAGCAGATATAGCGCAGATTGTTGTCAGAAATACTTCAGCTGCGCCGATCTACCTGAAAGATATTGCCACCATATTGGATACCGTTAAGCAAAGTGAAAGTTATGCACGGCTGAATGGGAACAACGTGGTTACCCTGAACATCATCAAACGCAGCGGGGAAAATTTAATTGAAACCTCTGATGAAGTAAAACGTGTGGTTACAGAAATGCAGGAGAGCCAGCAGTTGCCCAAAAAATTGGATGTTGTCATTACAGGTGATCAGAGCAGAACTACCAGAACTTCATTTAACGACCTGGTGAATTCTATTGTGATAGGCTTTGTTCTGGTATTGGTCATCCTGATGTTCTTTATGGGTGTCACGAATGCTTTTTTTGTTGCGCTTTCTGTACCGCTTAGCATGTTCGTGGCTTTTATGTTTTTACCTGCTGCTGATATTATCATTGGCGGGCATGTAACCCTCAATTTTATCGTACTCTTCGCTTTATTATTTGGGCTTGGGATCATTGTAGATGATGCTATCGTGGTGATAGAAAACACCCACAGAATTTTTACAGAGGGCAAAGGAAAAATTACTTCAGTCATTGCGGCTAAAGTGGCTGCAGGAGAGATTTTTATTCCGGTATTGGCAGGTACCCTGACTACGCTGGCACCTTTCTTCCCCTTACTATTCTGGCCGGGTCTGATCGGGAAATTCATGATCTACCTGCCCGTCATGCTGATATTTACGCTTTCGGCATCACTGATTGTGGCTTTTATCATGAATCCGATTTTCGCCGTTGATTTCATGAATCATGCGGAGGATGATCACGCCAATAACAGGTCGAGGGTATTTAGAAATCCTATTTTTTATACTTTTCTGGCCCTGGGTATTTTACTCGATATTACCCATTTTACTTTTGCCGGAAATCTCCTGATATTCTTCAGTATTCTCATGCTATTGAACGCTTATGTGTTTACTGGTATGATCCATACCTTCCAGAACCGCAGCCTCCCCTGGATCATGAAACATTATGAATCTGGGTTGCGCTGGGCACTTAAGGGATGGAGACCCGTCTGGTTGTTGGTTGCGACCTTCGGGTTATTCATATTTTCTTTTGTATTCCTGATTGTACGAAAAGTGCCTGTGGTGTTCTTTCCAAAAGGTGATCCGAATTTTATTTATGTATATCTCCAATTGCCTGTGGGTACCAGCGTCGATTATACAGATTCTGTGACGCATCAACTGGAACAAAGAGTAAATAAAGTGCTGGGAACTGAAAACGGAAAGATGAATCCGCTGGTAGAAAGTGTGATTTCCAACGTGGCTATTGGCGCAGGAAATCCGCAGAGCGGCGACCGCAGTACAAGACCGGAATTGGGCAGGGTGCAGGTTTCCTTTGTGGAATATGAAAAACGTCATGGCAGGCATACGACACCCATCCTGGATTCAATCCGCACTGCGCTTAAGGGCATACCGGGAGCCATTATTTCTGTGGATCAGGAACAGAACGGTCCTCCCACCGACCCACCCATTAACATTGAAATCAGCAGTGATAATTTCGAAAATCTCACCACAACGGCAACAGCACTAAAAAATTATCTGGATTCCATCCAGACGCCGGGAGTGGAAGAATTAAAAATGGATGTGGATCTTACGAATCCGGAAATTACATTGACCATCGACCGGCAGCGGGCGATGATCGAAGGGGTAAGCACTGCCCAAATCGGACAACAAATCCGCACGGCGCTTTTCGGAAGGGAGGTTTCTAAAATCAAGGACAATAAGGATGAGTATAAAATTCAATTGCGGAACACGGAAGTGCAAAGGAAAAATCTGACCGACCTGCTGAATATGAAAATTTTCTTCCGTGAACCGACGGGTGCAATTAAATCCATACCCATCACCAATCTGGTAAAAATTGATTTCACCAGCACTTATGGTAGTATCAAGCGGAAAGCATTGAAAAGAGTAATTACTTTATACTCCTCGGTGTTAACCGGATTTACGCCACCGGCAGTCAATGCAGAGTTGAAAGATGCCATTGATAATTTTCAGGGCAAAGCAGATGACGTGACGATTACACAGACTGGCGAAGGAAAACAGCAGCAGGAAACCGTTTCCTTCCTGGGCTCTGCACTGCTCGTTGCATTGATGCTGATTCTTTTTATCCTGGTATTGCAATTTAATTCGGTCAGCAAACCGGTCATCATCCTGATGGAAATTGTTTTTAGTGTCATTGGCGTGCTCCTGGGTTTTGCATTTACCGGTATGACCATATCCGCTGTAATGACGGGGCTGGGTATTGTCGGCCTTGCAGGAATTGTGGTGAAGAATGGAATCCTGGTGATCGAATTTGCCGATGTACTTCGTGATCGGGGGATGAAAACAAGGGAAGCCCTGATCAAAGCTGGTAAAACCAGGATCATCCCTGTATTACTGACAGCCTTAGCTGCGATCCTGGCGTTGATTCCATTGGCCATCGGTTTCAATATCAATTTTGTTACCCTGTTCGCTGATTTGAATCCGCATATATTTTTTGGCGGCGACAGTGCCGTTTTCTGGAAGCCGCTTTCCTGGACCATCATATTCGGTCTGGCTTTTGCCTTCTTCATGACGCTGTTTATTCTTCCCAGCATGTATCTGATTGCAGAACGTTTGAAACGTCCGATGCGCAGATATTTTGGAGGACGATGGGTTTCCATGATGGGAATTCCGCCGCTTACATTTATTTTCCTGATCATTATGATCCCGATCACACTGGTCCGGCATTCCATTGATAAAGCCAGGAGAAGGAGAAACCTGGCTGGTAAACCTTTGGATGAAACCTGGATTGGCTCATGGTTTTAATAATAGGCTCACGGAAGCGAATAATAGGCTCATGATTAAAAGCAATAAGCCAGAAAGTCAGTTTTAATTATTGGGCATCCTCAGTTTGCCAGGTGTTCGGATTTACTATTTTAACTTTGAACAAAAATAAGGTCATGAGAAATAATCATGAGATCGACTATAAAATATATGGTGAAGAACTTCAGTTTGTGGAAGTGGAACTTGATCCTGAAGAAACCGTGATTGGGGAACCCGGAGGATTTATGATGATGGATGACGGCATCGCGATGCAAACTATTTTCGGAGACGGTTCGCAGCAACAGGGAACCGGAATACTTGACCGGCTGATGACTGCGGGCAAGCGTGTCCTGGTAGGGGAAAATTTATTTATGACCGCATTCACGAATATCGGTCACGGGAAAAAGCATGTAAGTTTCGCAGCGCCTTATACCGGAAAAATTATTTGTCTCGATCTTCAACAACTGGGTGGTTCCATTATCGCTCAGAAAGATGCATTCCTTTGTGCGGCAAAGGGTGTAAGTATTGGAATTGCATTTCAGCGAAGACTGGGTACCGGAATTTTTGGCGGCGAAGGATTTATCATGGAGAAACTCGATGGTGATGGGCTGGCATTCGTACATGCCGGCGGTTATATTCTTGAAAAAGAATTAAAAGCGGGCGAAATCCTCAAGGTGGATACAGGCTGTGTGGTCGCATACCAACCATCTGTCGATTTTGATATCGAATTCATCCGGGGCATTAAAAACTGGATGTTTGGCGGAGAGGGATTGTTCTTTGCTGTCATGTGCGGTCCCGGTAAGGTTTGGATTCAGTCACTGCCCATCAGCAGACTGGCCAGCAGGATCATTCAATACAGCCCGCAACTGGGCCAGAGGAGGGAAGAAGGTA
This sequence comes from Puia sp., assembly GCA_041481385.1. Lineage (GTDB taxonomy): Bacteria > Bacteroidota > Bacteroidia > Chitinophagales > Chitinophagaceae > Puia. The sequence goes on along the minus strand of JBGPBW010000043.1, from coordinate 13,112 downwards.
GTATCCTGGGAGGCCTTGGAAGTTTATTTGGAGGCGACCGATGAGAGAGTTGATGGTTTCCGCTGTCTAAAAATCAAAAGGGCCTCCAATACGGATGGCCCTTTTGTAAAGCTTATATCGCGACGAATTATAGACGTAAAAAGACGTAAGAAGACATAAGATGGAATGAATTTATCTCTATCTCCGATCTGCCAATTTGGCTAATAAACGAAGAATTTCCAGGTATAACCATACAATGGTCACCAGTAGTCCGAAAGCGCCATACCATTCCATGTATTTTGGAGCTCCCGCAGCAACACCCTTTTCGATCATATCAAAATCTAAGAGCAAATTAAGCGCCGCAATGGCAACTACAAACAAAGAAAATCCGATACCGATCGTCGATCCTTCATGAATAAACGCTATGTCCACATGGAATATGCGCAAGACAATAGCCAGTAGATAAAATATGGCGATGCCCGCTGTAGCCATAAGAATGATGGACCTGAACTTTTCGGTCACTTTGATGACGCGGAAGCGATATAACAGGTACAAAGAAATGACGACACCAAAAGTCAACAGTACTGCCTGTGTTACAATTCCCGGGGCAGTTTTTGCAAATACATTATTATAGGTTGCAGAAATGGCACCAAGGAAAACGCCTTCAAATAATGCATATACCGGTGTCAGATAAGCAGCCCATTCTTTTTTAAAAATCACAACCATTGCCGTGATAAAACCAAGTATTGCAGACCCGATCATCCAGGGCATTACATTCACGCCATCATAGAATGCTTTCCAGGTTAGGGAAGCGGATCCCATGACCAGCAGAAACAAAAGAAAGAATTTATTGAGCGTTCCTCTTTCCGTCATTGCTTCTGATCCGGGCAGGACAATCGTCTTTTCGAATACATTCAGCGCCGGATTGCCAGATTTGAAAATAGCCATAGTTTATTGTGTTTAGGACTTGCAATTTACTAAAAAGGAGATGTATTGTAAAGGCCCTTCGTACTTAATATAATTTTAACAATACCGAACGTATTTCGGTGAACTTTGTCCAGGGAATGAAATGATTAGCTCCTGGAATCATCGTCACCTCGATAAAAGGTGCATGTACCAGTAATTTTTTTCCATAGTCCACATTGGCCGGGGGTACCCAGGTATCGCTTGCGCCGTGAATAAAATAAACCGGGCAGGTTATTTTGGAAAAATCTTTTTCAAGGAAGACGAGGTCTTTTTTTAAGTACCAGAGTTCTTCATTCGCCGGCCGAAGGGCGCCGGGAACAAAATAATTTAAGGATGTATTGAAAAGCCAGGGCCGCCATTTTTCGGGATCTTCTTCTTTTGGATCAATGGAGCCGGAGATGACTACAAGAGCTGAGAATACTCCTGGATTGTCTGCACCCAGTTTGATCACCAGCGGTCCGCCGAGAGAATGTCCTGCCAAAAACACAGGTTTGTGATTCGCCAGTACAGTAAAAAGCGGACTGATCCAACGTGATTGAATATCGAGATGTTGAGCCTGACCGAAGTCGCTGAATCCAAAGCCGGGTCTATCTACCGAAACCATCCTGAATTTTCTAAGGAGCTGGCTATCCTTCATATATTCTTCAAATGCATTCCAATTGCCGGGAGAACCATGAATGAAAAACAAAGTAGGCAAAGAGTCCTGGCCTGTTATGGCATAATGGATTTGCCATCCGTCTCCTTTCAGCATTCCGGTACGGAGTGTTACATGAGATTTTGCAAATTCCGTTTTTTCCTCGACGTCCGATTTGCGAAACGTCATACAGCTTTGTGCAAAGAGAAGCCAGCTTATCCCGAATAATCCGGAAAGCAGGAACAATTTCTTCGCATAGCCTTTCATGGACTACTGTTTCTTTATGGGCGGAGGCGGTTTATTTTCCCGGGGCGGCGTTGGTAACTCCCTGTTATCTCCCTTTGGTGGTGGTTTGTTTTCTCCCGACTGTGGTGGTCTGTTATTTCTTTGCTGAGGCGGCCTGTTATCTCTGGATTGCGGTTGCTTATTGTCTCTGGGTTGTGCAGCCGGCCCCTGGCGGTTATCCCGGTTATCTCTTCTTGGCTGATTCGAGCCTTTTCTCATATCCCTTTTTTTCCTGTCGGCATTATCCAGTGTTTTCAGGCTGAATTGTCCGGTAAGGTCCACATTGACCAATTCTTCCTTGGGTTTGCCTGTAGCTTCCACAGCGCCAAGATCGTCCGGTACGACATTTTGCTGGTTGAGTTTTTTAATCTGTTTAACCCGCTCGATTAAAAGTGGGTATTGTTTACTGCTGTCAGGCAATACGTACCACATCAGATTTTTAAAAATATCTTTTTTGATCAACAGGGCGGTGCCCTTGGCAACTTGTAAAGTATCTGCATTTTCCGGGAACTGCTGCAGCGCATCCAGGTAGGTATCCAGCTCGTAATTCAGGCAACATTTTAAACGACCGCACTGGCCGCTGAGTTTACTTTGGTTGATGGATAAATTCTGATAACGGGCTGCCGTTGTATTCACCGATTTAAAATCTGTCAGCCAAGTAGAACAACATAACTCACGGCCGCAGCTGCCAATACCACCAACTTTACCAGCTTCCTGGCGGGCGCCGATCTGTCGCATTTCCACTTTAACGCGAAATTCCGAAGCGAATATTTTTATTAGTTCCCGGAAATCCACCCGGTCGTCGGCAATATAATAAAAGGTGGCTTTTCGGCCATCAGCCTGGATTTCAACCTGCGATACCTTCATATCCAGTTTCAACTGACGCGATATGGCACGCGAACGAATAACAGCCTCTTTTTCACGAGCCTTATTTTGCTTGAGCAAATCCAGGTCACGATCAGAAGCACGGCGAAGCACTTTTTTCATGTCCGGATGAAACTCATCGACACTTTTTTTCTTCATCTGTATCCTGACCAACTCTCCTGTTAAGCTTACCTCACCTACATCAAAACCACTTACTCCTTCCACGCTCACTATTTCTCCTTTCTCAAAAATCTGTGTTGTTGTATTGCGATAAAAATCTTTACGGCTTCCCTGACTAAAACTTATTTCCATTACCCGGCATTCTGAGGCGGGGTCATGAATGGGAAGGTTTGAGAGCCAGTCATATACATTCATCCTGTTACAACTTCCGGAACCGCAGCTTCCATGGCTTTGGCATCCACCCGGCTTGCCATCGGCAGTGCCACAATTAGAACATCCCATATATGTATAAATTAACCAGCAAGTTGACAAATATAGTTGATTCCTACGTCACAACCGCTTCCTCTCCGGCTGCCAGAATATGGTAGAGACGAATGGTTAATGCATGAAATAACATTTTCGCATGTGCATTGCGCTCAATATAATAAATGGATTTGTTGAGTTCCTGTACAATGGCCTGCTGCGCAGCCAGATCGGCCGTTTTGTTAAGACGGAAAGCAAAATCTTTTTCCGAATCCGGCATATCGGCCACAGCTCCTTCATACATACGAAGGCGAATGGCCTGTTCAAGCAAGTGTACAAAATACTGAAGGAACTGTTTTTGCTTTTCACGACCGGATTTACTGATTTCATCCACCCATTTTACCTGATTTGCAGGTCCGGTTTTCAAAATGGCGTTTAACCATTCCCGTAACTGACCCAGCCAGTCGTCCTCTCCATGTTGCAGTTGCCGGAGTGCTTCCCGGTAATTCTGCTCACTTACAGCTGCGATTTGTCTGGCTTTTTCAGGGTTTACACCGGCCCGGGTAATCAGGGCCTCACTGATTTCGGTTACGGACGGTCTGGGCAAATGAATATTTTGTACCCTGGATAGAATGGTCGGCAGGATCAGCGCTTCTTCTTCCGTGACCAGAATAAACAGTGTATCCGGTGGTGGCTCTTCAATTAACTTTAATAATTTATTCCCTTCATTGCGGAGATACTCAGGCATCCACATGATGAGAATCTTATAACCGCTTTCAAAACTTTTCAGGCTGAGTTTGCGGTTAATTTCATTGCATTCATGTGCGGTAATATTACCCTGTTTATTTTCTGCCTGTATGAATTGCAACCAGTCGAAAATGGTTCCATAAGGAAATTGCGCAATGAACTCGCGCCATTCATTTATAAAATCCGCGCTGATTGGTTTCTCTCCCTGTTTACGTACGACAACCGGATACACATAATGAATATCCGGGTGAATTAACTGAGCTGCCTTAATGCAGGACGGGCAGACGCCGCAACTCTCTTCAGGGAATGGGCTGCCTGGTTTTGTATTCGACACGCGTTCACAAACAACAAACTGGGCAAAAGCCAGAGCCAGCGGTAGACCTCCGGCACCTTCAGGAGCACAGAGCAAAAGCGCATGACTCAAACGGTTATGTTCAACCAGTCCGCGAAGTTTTGTTTTAATTTCAGACTGACCAATCACCTCATTGAATAACATCAGATAGTCAGTATTAATTGAGGTGAGACGTAATCTCATCACTCATCGGCGTGACTTTGCTCGGAAAAACGGCGATCAGTTTTCCATTTTCATCAATCAGGAATTTAGTAAAATTCCATTTGATGACCGGAGCAGGTGTCCCGAGCTTAACGGCTTCATCCGTGAGGTATTTGAACAAGGGTGCAGTATTATCACCAATGACATCAACTTTGGCCGCCATTGGGAATGTTACACCGTAATTCTTCGTACAGAATTCCTTGATTTCCGTGTTGGTTCCCGGTTCCTGGCTGCCGAAATCGTTCGCTGGAAAACCAATAATCACCAATTTGTCTTTATACTTGTCATAGAGTTTTTCGAGATCCGCATACTGAGGTGTAAAGCCGCATTTGGATGCAGTATTAACGATCAGGATTTTCTTTCCCTTATAAGCCGAAAGGTCAATGGTTCCTCCGTCCAATGCAGTCACTTTAAAGTCGTATACACTCATGTGGATCATAAATAAAATCGGAATGATCAATAATCGCAACATAAAAAAATCTTTATTTAAAATATTCGATGTTTACCTATCAAAGTTAAGTGAAACCGTCTAGGATTCACTGCCGTTCATAACAACCCAGGTCAGACTGGCTGGCAGGTCTGCTGTTGCCATCCAGGTCAGTCAAAATGCCGGTATTTACCCCCTGGCCTATCGCAGGGGACCCTGCCTGGAGATGGAAATTGAACTGATCGTCGGGATTCCCTGTGGAGATGAATTCGGGATCTGTATTCAACAACAATACATTGCTATCAATGTTTGCAGGATAGTTTTGTTGTTTCAGGATCGAATGATCAAAAAGTACCTGGAATATAGTATTCCCTTGTTTTGAGATTTGCGCCTCATCGGGTACGCTTCCACTTCCCCAGAAGATACAATTGGTAAATACTGCTGTCAGGTCGCCCGTAAAAAACTGATTACCATCGGTTGCTGAATTAGAAACCGTCAATACGGGTAACTGGTGGCTAAGCAGGATTGTGGAATAAGATGCTACCGTACAATAATCGAACTGATAATTACCGCCCTGACCGATCACGATATTTTGGCCGCAGTTGCTCACCAGGCAATTGACAGCAAGTATGCTGGACTGAATGCTGAGTATTCCATCGGCCAGCGAATTATTGATGATGCACTTATTTAGTGTAAGTTTAGGATTTCCGTCTGATGCCAGGCCTTCCGTTACCAGGGTATGATTTCCATTTTGAAATGTTGCATAGGTTAGCATATTATCCCGGCTGCTTTTATTAAAATAGATCCCCGGCCAGGAACCCGGAAATCCCGCATAAGGATTGTCAAGACGATCTCCGGTAATATATATACGGAGACTGTCCGGCGATTCTCCCAACAGGTTTAAACTGCCATCCACAAAAATGGGCGCGTCAGCATGCAGGTAAATATGGGTACCGGCTTGTACCGTCAGTGTAGCACTGCTATCGACATGTAAGCCACCATAAATAACAAAAGGAAGATCGTTTGACCATACGGTATCGGTTTTAATTTCAACGTTTTTCAAAAAATGAGCATTTTGGCCCCAGGCACTGAGTTGAATAAATTGTTCCTCACCATTATAACTGATATGGATACTATCGCGAACAATAAAGGGATTAGGTTTCGAACCTTTAGGAATCAATACATTGACAAAAATATACATCGAATCATTACCGCCAATGTACAGACCGGAAGCATCTGGACCGGGATTTCCATCGATATTAATAATAAAAGGAGAGGATGACCCACCCATCAGGTTAATGGCGCTGACGGTGATGCCTTCATTATTGGGGTTGATCAGTTTTACCTGCTGGGTTATTGATCCGGTGCTAGTGAAAAGTGTGTCAAAACTCAAACTGTCGGCAGAAAGGAAAAGTCGGGCAGTACCACCCAGATCCGAATGCTTTTGACATGAAAATAAAAGGGTTCCGGTTAACCCCAGAAGAAACAGGGCTTTTATCATTCAGGCAAAAATAACAATAATAAGGACGATGCATGGAAAGGACGGTCACAAACGTCATTTGGTTTATCAGGCCAGGACGGTATGTGCCAGGCAACAAATGCTTACGCGAACGCCAGAGATATTTTGCAACACCTGTGCGCAGGCTTCAAGGCTGGCTCCGGTGGTTATTACGTCGTCGACGAGTAAAATATGTTTTCCCCGGATAAGTTGCGGGTTTTTGATTTCAAACGTTGCTTCCATATTTTGCCAACGTTGAATGCGACTTTTGTTTGTTTGTGTTTCTGTTTTTTTGAACCGGAATATGGCGTCGGAAATAACGGGAATATTTAATTGTTTTGAAATCCCTTCAGCAATCAGGCTCGCCTGGTTGTACCCCCTTTTCTTTTCCCTGCCTGCAAATAAGGGAAGGGGGATGATGATTTCGCAATGTGTAAAACGGTTGGATTGTTTGATTGTCTTTCCCATACGGAGTCCAAAATATTCACCCAACTGTCTTCTTCCTTTGTATTTAAGCAGGTGGAGACTTTGTTGGATGGGAGATCCACTTGTGAAATAAGCATGGGCAGCAGCTGCCTGAATTTCCACACGACCCCAGAAAATTTTTTCAATTGGATTGGAAGGAAAATATTCAAACCCGGTTAGTGGCATGGAAGCTTCACAGTAAAAGCAAAATAAAATATGTTCTTCAATCAGCTCAGTTCCACAACCGCAACAGGTATGTGGGAAAAAAAGATTGAGCAGTGATCGCCAAAATAGAAACCGGTTTTGCATAATCTGGATGCACTAACCGGGGAGCCTTAAAATAAATGTTGGTATACTTCCTCTACCTTGCCCATCCATTTAATTTCGATCTGCGGAGAGAGGTTTTTTAAACCCTTCTGATTGTATTTGGAAACAAGGATTTTACTGAATCCCAATTTCTCAGCCTCGGCTATACGCTGACCAATTCGGTTTACAGCGCGGATCTCTCCATTCAGCCCGACCTCGCCTGCAAAACATGTATCAGTGGCAATCGGAACATCCTCGAATGAACTCAACAATGCACAAAGAACGGCGAGGTCAATGGAAGGGTCTTCAACTTTCAAACCGCCTGCAATATTTAAAAAAACATCTTTCGCACCAAAGTGAAAACCCCCTCTTTTTTCCAGTACTGCCAACAGGAGCTGGAGGCGCCTCAGGTCAAAACCGCTCACTGTTCTTTGGGGTGTACCGTATACGGACGTGGTAACGAGGGCCTGAACTTCAATCAACAGAGGTCTTTGCCCCTCTATACTTGCGGCGATAGCACTTCCGCTAAGCTGTTCTTCTTTTTGTGTGATCAGGATCTCGCTGGGGTTATTAACCTGTTGCATGCCCTCATCAGTCATTTCGTATATACCCAGTTCAGCTGTACTGCCATAACGATTTTTTAGCGTTCGCAATATGCGGTAGGTATAATGCCTGTCCCCTTCAAACTGTAAAACAGTATCGACCATGTGTTCGAGTATTTTTGGTCCGGCAATATTTCCATCTTTCGTAATGTGGCCGATCAAAAAAACAGGTGTGCCGGTTTCCTTAGCGAATCTTTGGAATTCTCCCGCGCATTCGCGGATCTGCGATATGGTACCGGATGAAGATTCGATATAGGAAGATTGTAATGTTTGAATGGAATCTACAATGACCACCTGCGGTTTTAATTTTTTAATTTCACGGAAGATGACCTGGGTGGAAGTTTCAGTTAGTAAATAAAAATTGTCGGGATTATTCATCAGGCTTCTTCCGCTTATTTTTAAACGGTCGGCCCGCATTCGGATCTGTTGTTCACTTTCCTCGCCACTTATATAGAGTGTGGTAATATTATTCAGCATCAAACCGATCTGCAGAAATAAAGTGCTTTTACCAATTCCGGGTTCACCGGCTATCAGAATTATACTTCCGGAAACAATTCCGCCGCCGAGCACGCGATTTAATTCTGCATCGGGTGTAACGATTCTTTTTTCTTCTCCGCTGATTACTTCATGAATGGAAATCGTTTTAATTTCTTTTTGATCAGAAATTTTTTTCCATCCGGATTCTTCCAGCCTGTCATCTTTGCTAATTACTTCTTCCGTGAAAGTATTCCATTGTTCGCAGGAGGGACATTTACCCAGCCATTTTGCACTTTCATAGCCGCAATTATTACAGAAGAAAGCGGTCTTTATTTTACTCATCATTAAAGATAATGGCTCCATGGGGACAAAAGTAAAAAGGCCGGCTACGAGAGCCGACCTTTTACTTACTAACCCATTAAATTCTTCCACTAAATTACAAAATCAGGTCACATAACAAAATAAATTTTTCTCTCTGTTAATAACTTTTAAAATAAAAATCAAACTTGCATTTAATTGGAATTTAATCTGTAACTATATTAAAATCAATTAATTATACGGGTATTTTGAATTGAAGTTTTTGGCTAAAGACCTGAAAATGAACCCTGGAAAACTTCCTAAAATCCACATTATGGCATAAATGGATATGCTTAGTCCAAATGATACGTATTAAAATAAAAATGAATGTGTTTTACCCTAATTAATGGGGCCTGGGGGTCAATCACAGCTTGATTTCTTCTTCGTGTTTGTCAAAAAAATGAAATTCGGTCATGTGATAATTATTGTTCGAATTCACCCTTATGGCCTGTTTGTATTTTCGGCGCCAATTCCATTTTTTGCTGAATAACCAGCCCCCTTTGGTCAGGTAGGCATGCATGATGGGGTGTACCGTGAGGATCAGGTCTTTGTGCTGGTGATTGAGGAGGTAACTAAGATTTTTCTCAATTTCATCCTCCAGGATCAGGGCGGATGAAATTTTACCCGTCCCGTTGCAGGTTGGACAGATTTCCTGTGTATTTATGGTTATCTCCGGCTTCATGCGCTGCCGTGTGATTTGCATAAGACCAAATTTGGAGATGGGCAGAACGGCGTGTTTCGCCCGGTCTGTCCGCATAAAACCTTCCATAGCCTCTACCAGCTTCCTTTTGTTATCCGGCAGTTTCATATCAATAAAATCAGCGACGATGATTCCCCCCAGGTCACGAAGCCTGAGTTGCCGGGCAATTTCTTCAGCTGCCTCCAGATTGGTCTCCAGGGCATTCTGTTCCTGATTATTACTGACACTTTTATACCCGCTGTTTACGTCAATCACATGCAGGGCTTCAGTATGCTCTACGATTAGATAAGCGCCGCTGGGCAGGTTTACAGTTTTTCCAAAAGCAGCTTTAACCTGTTTGGTGATACCAAAATGATCGAATATCGGAGACCCGTTATTGTAATACGAAACGATGTCTATTTTATCTGCAGCAATGCGTTGAATGTAAGCCTTGGTATCGTTGAATAAGTTTCGATCATTTACGACAATCTTATTAAAATCCTCATTGAGCAGGTCTCTTAACATGCTCGTGGTTTTGGTCTGTTCACTCAGAATTTTGGCTGGGGCTGCTGCGCCCACCAGGTTGTGTTGAATGAGTTTCCAGGTTGCGACCAGGTCGGTCAGATCTTCATGTAACTCAGCTGTGTTTTTACCTTCAGCAGCCGTGCGAACAATTACCCCGAAGTTTTTCGGCTTGATGGCTTCGACTATTTTCTGCAATCGCTTTCTTTCATCTGAAGAATGTATTTTTCGGGATACCGCTACAATGTCATTAAAAGGCGTAATGACTACGAATCGCCCGGGAAGGGAAATCTCACAACTTAGTCTTGGACCTTTAGCAGCAATGGGTTCCTTTAGGATTTGAACTAGGATATTGGGCTTCCCACTGAGCACTTCATTAATCTTACCGGTCTTTACTATTTCGGGCTCTACTGTAAAATTCCCAAAATCAGATTCACTGCCTTTTGTTGCCAGAATGCTTTGTTGGGTAAATTTGAGCAGGGAGCGTGCATATGGGCTGAGATCGGTATAGTGCAGGAAGGCATCTTTTTCAAAACCAACATCTACGAAAGCCGCATTCAGGCCGGGAATTAATTTCTTAACCTTACCCAGGTATAAGTCTCCCACGGCAAAACTGGCATCAGTTTTTTCATGGTGTAATTCCACCAGCTTTTTTTCTTCCAGCAGGGCTATTTCTACTCCCTGCGGGGCTGCATTAATGATCAGTTCCTTATTCAATGTAGCGTTACATTTACTGCCTATCCGGTCTGCACAAAAGGAATCGAAATGCTGAAGGGGATTTAGTTCAACGGTCAATACGGATGCAAGCAAGCATAGTAAGCGTTAGCATATAAATGATTTCAGCAGAACAGAGGGCCGGAAAGGTCTCCGGCCGGAGTGCGTTTACTTATTCTTCTTCTTATGACGATTCTTACGCAATCTTTTCTTTCTTTTATGGGTCGCAATTTTATGTCGCTTCCTTTTTTTACCACAAGGCATCGATAATTCCTTTTTAGTTTACTAATAAATGCTGTCTTTGCTCTTTTGAGCGTTTATTTTAAAGATCCTAACCGTTCGTCGATTGCATCGATCAACTCCTGGTTGGTTGTCAGTTTTTTTGCAGCTGAATACCAGATTTTTGCAGCAGATTTGTCGCCCATTCTTTCATAAGCCTCACCCAGATTCAAAACAGCCTCAAGATTTCCGCGATCATAATGTACCACTTTAAGAAACCTGAGAACCGCCTTATCATACTGCCCAGATTCAATACCTCCCAATCCCAGTGTAAACTGGGCATACATGTTTAATGAGTCTCTCCGGGTTACCTCCAGAATTTTCTGGATTCCTTTCATCACTTCCTCTGGCTCCCCGGTACTCCCGAATATATAGGTTGCTCCCAATCCGATTTTTGTTGAATCGTTCGCGGGATTTAGCGTCTCGGCTCTCTCAAAAAGATCGCGACTCTGACTGGCCATCCAGCTTTTTAGTGCTGGATTTTCCTGACCCCGCAGGTTGTTCAAAAATAATTGGGCTGCAAAAGTGAGACTTTTTTCACTATTTTCCAACTTTGCCGCTTCTGCTGCATAATAAGCGTAGGCAAGAAAGCCGTTTTGTACTGAATCTTTCCAGAAAGCCGCCAATTGACGGTCTGCTTCAATCTTTTGATTCTTAACGTCTCCCCGAACCACCGCGTTTTCAAGTCTGTTGATCTGGGCCAGGTGGGCAGGGCTCAATTTGGACTTTCCTGCATCAAGAATCGACTTGATATCAAGTGATTGGGCTGAAATGCCGTCTGCAGCAGGTAGTGAAGTTTTTTTTAGTGTGGGAACCGTATTGCCAAAGAAATAAAAAATAATAAGGATGGTGATTCCCGTTGCTGCGACAATAACTTGCTGTTTCTTCACATCAGACTTTTATCCGGCAAAATTACATCTCTTCGTCAGGGTTTGGCTGATTATCCTGAACTGCCTGGAGTTTTTTAACTTCTGCAACAAATTCTTTTGCTGGCTTGAAGGAAGGAATGTAGTGTTCAGGTATATGTACGGCGATATTCTTTTTGATGTTTCGCCCAATTTTAGCAGCTCTTTTTTTTGTGATAAAACTGCCGAAACCACGAATGTAAATATTCTCCCCTTTCGCAAGGGTATCCTTTACTTCTTTAAACATGGTCTCCAACGTAACCAGGACGTCTACCTTAGGTATACCTGTTTTATCCGAAATTTGATTAACGAGGTCTGCCTTTCTCATGGCGGATTGTTTTATAAGTTTCTGATTTTAAATATATAACAAAAAAATTAATCCACAACTATTTGTAAAAAATTGCAACGATCATTTTTTAGGGGATATCTAATCCCTTGCATTTCAGCAGATTATAAAATACTGATTATCAATGCAATAAATAATTACTTAGATGTTTTATTTTGAGTCATCATGCAAATTGATTTTACAAAAAAACTACTCGCCTGGAACCTGAAATTAAATAAACGCTCCATGCCCTGGAAAGGCGAAACCAATCCGTACCGGATTTGGCTAAGTGAAATTATACTACAGCAAACACGGGTAGAACAAGGCACTGCCTATTATAATAGATTCATTACAGTTTTTCCGACCATCTTGAAACTGGCGAAAGCTCCTGAAAAAGAAATTTTTAAATACTGGGAGGGATTGGGTTATTACAACAGGTGCAGGAACCTGATTGCAACAGCAAAAATAATTTCAGTAGATTATAAAGGTCACTTCCCTTCATCGTATGATGAGTTACTGGCGCTTCCGGGCATTGGTCCTTATACAGCTGCTGCCATTGCATCTTTTGCTTTCGGATTGCCTTATCCGGTAGTGGATGGAAATGTCGAAAGGATATTGGCCAGGTATTTTGGGATTAGTGCAGGAGCGGGATCAGCAGCAGTAAAAAAACTTTATATCAGCATTGCAGAATCATTGCTGGACAAAAAAACTCCGGGCATCTATAACCAGGCCATAATGGATTTTGGGGCAACTGTATGTAAACCCCGAAATCCACACTGCCCCGACTGTATGCTTGCACGAAACTGCCAGGCATTTCAGAACGGATGGGTGGATTCATTACCAATGAAATTACAAGCCGCGCCACGCAGCAAAAGATGGTTTTATTATTTTATTGTGGGTGCCGGAAAGGACAAAATATGGATCCGTGAGAGAAAAGGAAAGGATATCTGGCAAAACCTTTACGAATTTGTATTATGGGAAAGCGTGCAAATAATACCTCATGAGGAGATTCGACAAACCCCCTTTTTCCGAAAGCATTTTGGAAAAAAAGATTCTCAAATTGCATATATTTCCGAAGCGTCCCGTCAGACATTAACCCATCAAT
>JBGPBW010000042.1:0-25046 GCA_041481385.1 Puia sp. | reverse complement strand
TGAATCATGATGGCATACTGAGTGCGGATGAAAAATTGCGGGCCGGTAATCTGCGTTATGTTTATTATTTTATTCTGAGCAGCCATATTTTATTATCGGGAATCATAATTCCATTTGTCCTGTTCACCCTGCAGCGTGCATTCCAGGAACGATTTGACAAACATAAGAAACTTGCCCGGATTACCTGGCCACTTTGGTTTTATGTTGCTGTTTCGGGTGTTGTCGTATATGTGATGATAAGCCCTTTTTATGCTTAAGGCTTAAGGCGTGAAGCGGGAGGCATTAGGCGTTAGGCGTTAGGCGTTAAGCGTAACGAAGACGCTGCAAGGTATTCATTCGCGGATATTCCGATTGGAGATATATTTTCAAATTTTCAAATTTCCAAATTTTCAAATTTCCCCGGATCCCAGAATTTTTCTTTGAAATTGACAATCATATCGTCTTTCACCAAAATACCTTCTTTCTTTAAAAGTTTCTCCATTTTCCCGGGCGGTTTGAAATGATGTTTTCCGGACAACAAACCGAGGCGATTTACTACGCGGTGTGCAGGCACGCCTGGATTCACTTTATCCGCGCCATTCATGGCCCAGCCCACCATGCGGGCTGAAAGTCTGGTGCCCAGGCAAGCGGCAATGGCTCCGTAAGAAGTTACCCGTCCGTAGGGAATCTGTCTGGCCACTTCATAAACCAGTTCAAAAAAGGATTCTTCTCTTTTCCCTGAAGGTCCGACTGTATTCAATTTGGGTTCGGAGTTGGAATTCGTTTTTTTCGTTTGTGAATGTTTTTGTGCCGTCTTAACTGACAATCTTTTAGCTGAAGATGAAACCGTTTTAGCACCAGAAGGTGATATTCCTTTTCCCGAATGGGTTATAGTTTTTTTTACTGGCATATTATAGGATCTCTGCTTTTTCAATTTCTTTCAGCAATTCCTGTAACCGGATATCGGGTGGGGGAATTTGTTTATCTGAAATCGTAAAACGCAGATAATAGACCTTTTTACTTTCTGCGATATCCAGTTTTTCGTAATGCGTTTTTATCGAGATTTCCGGCGGGTTGGATGCACGGGCGTAAACGTCTTCTGACGCATCCTGAATATGCAGCGCATAGAGATCGGTCATGAGACATGTAAAATTATATAAAGCGGGAGAATCCGTTTTCAGGTGAACAGGACCACCGGGCTTAAGAATATTCTGGTAGAGACGAAGGAAACGCGGATGTGTAAGTCTTTTTTTTGCGCGGGATGTCCGCAGCTGCGGATCGGGAAATGTGATCCAGATTTCGCTTACCTCACCAGGTGAAAAATAGGTATTGATCTTATCGATCTGGGTGCGCAGGAAGGCTGCATTGCTGAGGTTTTGCTGAATACATTCAAGCGCTCCGGAATAAATACGGTTTCCCTTCAGGTCCACGCCGATAATATTTTTTTCCGGGTACATCCTGGAAAGTCCGACAGTATATTCCCCCTTGCCGCAGGCCAGCTCCAATACGATCGGATGATCATTTTTAAAAAAATCCTTCCATCTGCCTGGCATGTTTTCGGGGTATTGCAAAACATTGGCAAAAGATTGAATGGCTTTGAAACGGATCAGCTTTTTGTGGCCCATGGCCCGGCAAAAATAAGGTTTAAGCAGAATTTAGTTCTCAGAAGCGTCAGGAGAATACTGTCCTCCGGGAGGCAGACTTCCTCCATGAAAGGGTCCATAGATCTGACCGGGGCCCCTGTCTTCCGGATAAATACCCTGAAAACTTCCAGGGCCCGAATGAAAATTATCAGATCTGAGCGTCGACACAGCCAGGTTTCTGTCAACAAGACCTTCAATTAATAATATCGCTGCCATGAGACCTGAAATATTTTGAGACATGGATTTCATGAAACCGGTATTTTCAATGACCGTAGAGATGTTTAGTTTTTCAAACATACCGAGTGTGGTGATCTCCCAACATTTATATAAAACGCCAATCAGCAGGGTGGAAGTAATTAAAATGGTATAAGTCAACGGTTTTGAAACGCGAAATTTTATAGTGCAGAGTAAATAGAAACAAAGAGCCACCAGAAAACTCATTCCAAAATGGGCTGAGAAATGAACCAGTTTATCGTGATCTGAAATAGAATCCGGTAAAATCAGTCCGAAGCAGCAAACGCCCGCCGCAAGCAAACATAGTATCAGGTTATCTTTTGTCTGGTATATATTCTTCATTGACTTGTTATTATGAAGTGAAAATCGAAATCCGTGCCAATTCCTGTTCTTTTAAAGAACATTAACTTAGCAGAACGGGTCGTTATATATGCTATTAAGTCGTCATTCATTCTTCCTTTTGTTATTGATTGTTATACTGTTACCGCTCCCGCTGTACAAACTATTCTGGCTGGCCGGGAGCAGGGAAACAACAGGCACGATGTATTTTACAGGTCACGGGAATTTGGGTTCGGTACTGGGCGTCTCAACTTATCCGGTCATCTGGTTTAGACAGGACAAAGACACGATTTTTTTTAATGGCAATGTTAATATTCCTTTAAAACAAGATGAAAAAGTTTCCATACGATATCAGATTAATAATCCGCAGGATGCAAAGGTGAATTCATTTACCTGTATTTGGGGCGATACGCTGGCTTATGAATCAGGGCCCTTCCTGGTTTTCCTGATTATATTTCTTCACCCGGACCTGGTACCGAAGAAGGCAAAGATCAGTCTGCGTTGGAAGACCGGGATCAAATTCGTTTGAGCCAGGCTTAGGCATTCATTGACATTATAAAATTGACAAATTCCTAATAGTTCATAGTTTGTAGTGTTCATCTTTATTATTTTAATAGCTTAATCTTTACACCGTGAGAAAACTCATTTTACAACTCGCAGTTAGTCTGGACGGTTTTATTGAAGGACCAAATGGTGAATATGATTGGTGCTTTACGGATCAGGACTATGGACAATCTGAATTTTTTAAAAGAATTGACACTGTATTTTATGGAAGAAAGACATATGAAATGATGCTGGGTATGGCAGATCAAAATGAAAGCTGGCTCCCAAAGCTAAGGGAATACATTTTTTCGAATACGATCGACAAGTTAAAAGCAGGAGCGATCCTGGTTAAGGGAAATATAAAGGAACAGGTTAGAACCATTAAACAAACCGGTGGCAGGGATATCTGGTTGTTTGGCGGGGCAGGATTAACTGCATCGCTTATGAATCTGGGACTGGTTGATGAGATTTCACTGGCCATTCATCCGATATTACTGGGTTCCGGCAAACCATTACTTCATGATATTCAGGACAGGGTCAAACTCAAACTAATGGATACAAAGTCATTTTCTTCCGGGCTTGTGTCTTTAACATACCAGGTATTGCCCGGTAGAATTAGTCAGATTCATATTGACGAACAAAAATTAAATTAGAATATGAATGAAACTGAAAGGATACGAATGAAAGACCTTTTTGGCCGAAAGAAAGGGAAAACAAATGGATGCAAACCAATCAATCTAAAATGACTGCAAGCATGGATGACAAGTCAATCGTTGGTCAATTACAAAATGAATTTCCGGTTGGGGAAAATAAAGTCACTTCTTTTGAAGAACTGAAGGAAAAATGGGCGTTATATTTCAATAGCCTGATCCAAAATGATTTTCCTAAGCTGGTGAGTTTGTTCTACAGGATAGATATTTCAGAGGATAAACTTCGGAGGGTATTGAAAGATAATCCGGACGAAAATGCTGGTAAAATGATAACCTTGCTGGTGATTGAAAGACTATCGCAAAAGATCAGCACCAGGGAGGCCTTTCGTTCGAAACCTGATATGTTATCAGACGACCCGGTTGCGGAAAAATGGTAAAGTATATCTAATTTACACAGGAGTTATTCATCTCATCCTTTAATATTCAATATGAAAAAAGCAATATTCCTGATTATGCTGGCCTTTCTCTCTTTTTCATCCTACGCACAATTAAGTAAAACGAAATGGAAAACAACAATACAACTTGAGAATGCCACGGATGTTTATTTTGATTTTGGCAGTGATAGTCTGAAAGTTGTTACAGTTTCTGACAGTAGTCTGTTAGAAACTTCCTTATTCAAAGAAAAAGACAGGGAGCTTAGTATCCTGAAGGTAAATGGCATGAGCAACTGCGAGGGTATGACAGGCACCTACAAATTCGAAATCAAAAATAATCAATTGATTTTGACACTGATATCTGATCCCTGTTCAGACAGATCCGAAGTATTAGACAAGATCGTATTGACAAGAATATGATTAGTCAGGGATGATAGTAGTTTTGCCGACTAAAATAGAAACGCCCTGGTCAAGCATCATAGAAGTTCCTGAAATATTTTAAGGCCAAAAAAGCCGATTAAAAATATTCCAATGAGTAATATGGGAATCGTGATCCAATTGTGTTTGGTAATATCACGGGAAAGAATTCCGGTAGGGACTGAGTAGTGCTCTTGTTTCTGCGCAATGAAAAAGGAAAGACCGATTAATATGCATCCTAAGCCCAAACCCATTAAATGCTTCCTCGATAAAAAATCATCTCCTCCAATCATGGATGAGCCGGCGGCCAGGACACCTATATACAATACAATGCCATACCATTTGTCCAGCTTAAATTTTTCTATGGCATTATCTCCGACCATTTGGATGCGTTTAGTCAAACTGATCAGGCGTCCACAAAGGGACAAACCCTGAAGCATAGCACCAGACTATATTTCAGGGTTAATTTGCTGTAGAGGGAGGATTCGAACCTCCACGAGGCAGTTAGCCAAGGCACAATGGTTAGTGGTGGTCAACCCCAGTCGCCCACGCTTTTCAGCGAGAGCGGCATTATGCGATGTTTATCCTGTGATCCCCACCCCCGAGACAAGAGGGCATGTCTGCCAAATTTCATCACTCCACAGTATTGTCAGGCTTCCTCAGCCATTGACATTGCAATATTAAGGTAAATTGCCCAATATGTTGCATATCTACTAATAAATATTTTGAAATATTTGATAATATTTAAATAATAACTATATTTATTAAATATTATTAAAACTATCATTCAAAATGAGCGGTAAATTTAATTTAGATAAGCTGGATTTGCAAATAATTCATGAAATGATGGAGAATGCTGAGATTTCCTATGCTGATCTCGGTAAAAAATTATTTGTATCTGGCGGGACCATCCACGTCCGCATTAAAAAACTTCAGGAATTCGGGATCGTCCGGGGCACGAGACTAAATGTCAATCTCAAACACCTTGGGTTTGATGTAATCGCTTTTATCGGAATTTATCTGGAGAAGAGTTCTTTATATGATTCAGTAGCCAAAGACCTGCGAAAGATTCCGGAGATCGTGCGCCTGAATTATACAACGGGCAATTACAGCATGTTTGCGGAAATTGTTTGCAAAGATATCAACCAGCTTCGTTTTGTGTTACACGATGAATTGCAGAAAATCAAAGGCATCGAAAGAACGGAAACATTTATTTCACTCGATGAAAGTTTCAACCGCAATGTGCCGGTGTATAAAGAACCGGTATAATTGTTAATTATCAATTATTAATTATTAACGGATTCAACTGGCAAGCGTCAACTGCCAACCCACCTTCGCTAACGCTTCGGTGGGCGAAGCTGTCAACCGTCAACGGTCAACTTCTTTTAGTCCTTCACATTCAGCGCATCGCGCAATCCGTTTCCCAGCAGATTAAACGCGAGTACGAGCAGCATGATGGCGATACCGGGAGCAAGGGCCAGCATGGGATTATGGGTGATGATGAAATTGTAGTTCTCTTTGATCATAAGTCCCCAACTGGGTTGCGGCGGCTGAACACCGATGCCCAAAAAACTCAGTCCGGCTTCAATTACAATGGCCGAAGCAAAATTGGATGCGGCGATGACCATGACCGGTCCGAGAATATTCGGCAGGATATGTCTGAGAATGATGCGGCTGTCGCGAAAACCAAGTACAGTAGCGGCTTCCACATATTCCAGTTCTTTTATGGCCAGTACCTGACCCCGCACGATACGCGCCACATTCACCCACATGGTCAGTCCGATGGCGATAAAGACCTGCCAGAATCCTTTTCCAAGCAGGAGGGTGAGGGCAAAAACCAATAATAATGTCGGGATACTCCAGATCACATTGAGCAGCCACATAATGGCCTGATCTGTCCTCCCACCATAATAACCGGCAATCGCGCCCAGAAAAATTCCAATACTCAGCGATAATATGACGGTGATCAGGCCCACAGCAAGACTGACCCTTACCCCGATGATGAGGCGGCTGAGAATATCCCTTCCGTAACGGTCGGTTCCCAGCCAGAACGTTTTGCTTTTTATGATCAGGTCTGAATTTCCGGGTGGATGATAGTAGGCATGCCGTTCACTAATGCCTTCATCGATAAATTGCTGTACCACCAGGCTGTCCCTTTCTTGCTCAACGGACACAACCGGAATCCAGTTGTAACGGTCATCATCACCCGAAAATACCTGATGCATCCAGGATACCCGTGGCGGAGGCGGTTGTTTTCGGATTAGCAGGAATTCCTGCCG
The DNA here is from genome assembly GCA_041481385.1 of Puia sp. Classification (GTDB taxonomy): domain Bacteria; phylum Bacteroidota; class Bacteroidia; order Chitinophagales; family Chitinophagaceae; genus Puia. The sequence goes on along the minus strand of JBGPBW010000042.1, from coordinate 18,528 downwards.
GAAACCCGGTTTTTGTCCCTCAATTTCCAGGATCATCCGGTTTGCATAGGGGCTATGATCTGGTGCAATGATATAGGAAAACACCGCCGTGACAACAGCCAGACCAATAATGATCATGCCTGACACAGCGCCTGTATTTTTTTTTAACCTGCGCCAGGTATCGGCCTGTATGGAATTATTTTCTCTCAATAGTTATTTTACGTTACGGTTTTTCCATTCATACCTGCCAAAACTACCGAAACTACCTGCAATCACCGTATAGATGATGTGAAAGGGCTGGCAAAGAATAAAATATTTCATCAGGGATTGTTGCCCGAAAAATCCGGCGACTTTCGAAACAAAAAAATATTCTGATATCGTCTTGCATGCAATAAGTAACAGCAGCCACTTCCAGTGTCCATAAAAAAAGCAGGCAAAGAACAAAAGCAGCAGCAAGAGATTTAAAAGATATACCCATGCAAGGGTAAGAAAAGTTGCCGGATGGTTATAATGGGAAATCTTACTGGCCCACCGGATACGCTGATTGAGAAAGGTCCTGATATTCCCTGCAGATATTGTGCTGACGATGGCGTGGGGATCTTTTATATAACCGGATCTTCCGGGAAAAGCAGACTGAATTTTTTTCATCAGCAACATATCGTCTCCCGATGCAATATGATCGATATCTGCAAAGCCGCCTACAGCATCGAACGCCTTTCTGGAATAAGCAAGATTGGCACCATTGCACATGGGATACAGGTTCTTATAAACAGCAGCTCCTGTGATGCCCTGAAGTGAAATGAAATCAAGGGTTTGAAAAACTGACAGTCTGGATCCGTCGGGTATGATTTTTACGGGAGCGGCAATGAAGACCCTGTTTTCCTTTTGATAGGCTGAGACCAGACTGCGGATCCAGTCTGGACCCATAATGCAGTCCGCGTCAGTACAAATAATCAGCTCTCCGGATGAATGGGCAATGCCTGTTTCAATCGCTTTCTTTTTATAGGAATTGACAGGATTGGCCAGGTAATCGGACAGGTTAAGCAATCTGCATTTGTCGCTGAATTTCGTCACCAGGTCAGCCGTTTCGTCTGTAGAAAAATCATTGACCACCAGAATTTCGGTATAAACACGGGGATAGGTCTGGCTGAACAGGGATATCAGGCAGTTTTGTATATGAGCCGCTTCATTGCGGGCCGGGATAATCACCGAAACTGTAATGGGAATGTAGGGTAAGTCATGAGTAAAAAGAGGAATCCTGTCCCAGATCCGGTGATAATAATAAATACCCAGGGCATAGATCAGCAGAAAAATACCTGTAGCGCCAATGAGATATTCAATCACAGAAAACACATTCAGCCTGAAATATACGTTGGTCACGCCCATCTTTGCAGATGCCCATAAAATCTATGGGAAAATTTGTCGTTTGCAGGGAAATGATTAGATTTATATAGTTGTTTAACTAACTATATGCCAAACAACCAATTTAAAAAGGGAGAACTGTATAGCTTTGTAACGGGCAAAGCATCGATAGCCATTGCCCGCCGTTTACAGAAAAAATTCAACAGTGCCGGCCTTCGGATCACAATTGAACAATGGAGTGTATTATATCATTTGTGGAAGCAGGACGGAATGAGTCAGCAGGAACTTTGCAATGCGACATTTCGCGATAAACCCAGTATTACCCGGCTGGTGGACAACCTGGAAAAATTACAACTCGTCAAACGTGCGGCTTCCGAAGAAGACAGGCGTATCAACAGGATCTGCCTCACAAAAACAGGACTTAAACTGCAGGAACAGTCTATGATGATGGCTGAACAGACGCTAAACGAAGCTTTAGAAGGAGTAGCCGCTGAACATATCGATATTTGTAAAACAGTTTTACAGAGTGTCTATGATAATTTAAAATAAGAAAATAAAATTTTATCCATGAGTACGTTAACTGCCAGACAAACCGACGTGAAAGGAGGAGCATGGCTTATTGATGAATCAGCGCCAGCCGAAAGTTTTATCCCGGAAGATTTTCAGGAAGAACAGCGGATGGTAAAAGAAATGTGCGCTACTTTTTTGGATTCGGAAGTACTACCGCTGATCGGCCGGATTGATACCATGGAGCCAGGACTCATGCCTTCCCTGATTAATAAAGCGGGCGAACAAGGTTTGCTGGGCATTTCGATACCGGAAAATCTGGGTGGGCTTGGAAAGGATTTCATTACAGCCACCTTGGTAAATGAAGGATTGGGAGGGGGATATTCCTTTTCTGTTGCCATGGCTGCACATACAGGTATTGGCACGCTTCCGATTTTGTATTTCGGAACTGAAGCACAAAAAGAAAAATATATTCCAAAACTGGCCACCGGCGAGTGGAAAGGATCTTACGGACTCACGGAGCCGAATAGCGGCAGTGATGCGCTCGGAGCGAAAACGACAGCAACACTGAGCAAGGACGGTAAATATTATTTACTCAACGGTCAGAAATGCTGGATCACCAATGGAGGATTTGCTGACGTATTTACGGTATTTGCCAAGATCGATGGTGAGAAATTTACGACGTTCATCGTTGAGAAAAATTTTGAAGGATTCACCCGCGGACCAGAAGAACATAAAATGGGCATTAAAGGATCATCCACCGTTCAGCTATATTTCCAGGATTGCAAAGTGCCGGTGGAAAATGTTTTGGGAGAAATTGGCAAAGGCCATATCATCGCTTTCAATATCCTCAATATCGGTCGCCTCAAACTGTGTGCGGCCGCACTGGGTGCATCCAAACGTGCTGCATCAGATGCCATTATCTATGCCAAGACCAGAGAACAATTCAAAACACCGATAGCGAATTTCGGCGCCATCAAAAATAAGATTGCGGAAATGGCCATTTATATGTGGGTTGGCGAATCCGCTTTATATCGCGTTTCCAAGTGGATTGAAGACAAGGAACAGGAACTGGTGATGAAGGGAAAACCTATTAACGAAGCGGTATTGGGTGCAGCAGAAGAATTTGCAATTGAATGTGCCATGCTGAAAGTGTTTGGAAGTGAAATGCTGGACTTCGTGGTGGATGAAGCTGTTCAGATTCATGGAGGTAATGGATTCAGTGATGAATATGCGGTGTCAAGGGCTTATCGTGACAGCCGCATTAACCGGATATTTGAAGGGACCAATGAAATAAATAGGTTATTGATTGTGGATATGGTTTTAAAAAGAGCAATGAAAGGCAGGCTGGATATTTTAACTCCTGCAAAAAATGTAGCCAGGGAACTGGTCAGTATACCTGATTTTAGTTCCGGGGACGATACCCCTTTCGCGACGGAACGAAAACTCATTACACAATTTAAAAAAGCCATTTTACTTACTGCCGGTGCTGCTGTTCAAAAACTGATGACACAATTGGAAACCGAACAGGAAATTCTCATGAATATTGCAGACATGGCCATGATTACCTTTCATGCAGAGTCTGCACTTCTCCGGCTAATGAAACGTTCTGCGGCATCGGGCGCAGAAGCAGTGACTTTTGAAAGGGACATCGTGCATTCCTTTCTATATGATTCAGCAGATAAGTTGGAAAAACACGGGAAGGATGCGGTGAATGCCTTTGCTGAAGGGGATGAGCAACGAATGCTTCTGCTGGGTGTGAAGCGTTTCTGCAAAGCGGACCCGTTCAACAGTAAAGAAGCCAAACGACGGATCGCGGATAAATTGATTTCCGGCGGGAAATACCCTTTGTAATCCCTTCATATTTTATTATTTTGTAAGCCCGTCGAAACTGAACGGGTTTAAAAAGAAATGACATGGCAGAAGAAAAAAGTGTATTCATCCACCACGTATATTTCTGGTTGGAAGAACCTCGCAATGTGGAGCACAGGCAATTACTGATCCAGGGGTTAAAAAAACTCTCCAGTGTATCAACCATACAACGTTTTCATATTGGTCAGCCTGCTAATACAAAAAGAGACGTCATCGATGGCTCCTATTCCATATCCTGGTGTTTGTTCTTTGCCAATGCTGCGGACCAGGATAGTTACCAGGTGGACCCAATTCATCTTCGTTTTGTAGCTGAATGTAAACACTTATGGAAACGCGTGCAGGTTTATGACACGGTTGATGTGTTAAGCTGAGCAGCTGCAGCTTCATCAATAAAAAAATGCAATTCTCCCCGTACGGGCAGGATCTGCTGAGCAGGAAAGCGGTCAGGATTTTTTTCTCCCTCGAGCACTTCGTGCAAGGCGTATGCTTTTTCTGAACCGCTGATCATGAAAACAATATGGTCTGCCCGATTGATGATGTTTTTAGTCAGGGTAATGCGAAACATATCCTGGGCCTTCAAAAAATAACTGGTGACCCATAGTTTTTCCTCGTGCACAACGGGCTCGCCGGGGAAAAGAGAGAGGGTATGTCCGTCGTCTCCCATTCCAAGCAGGACCAGGTCAAAAGTCCTGGATGGTAAATCATCCGTTCCAAAATATTCAAAGAGTTCTTCTTCATATTCCATGGCGGCAGCTTCGGGCGATAATCCCGTATCCATGATATGAATTTGTTCGCGGGGAACACCCACTTTATTCAGAAGGGTATCGAATGCCATACGGGCATTGTTTCTGTTGTCTTCAAACGGAACAAAGCGTTCGTCGCCCCAGAAAACATGAATTTTTTTCCAGTCTATTCTATCTGAATAGTGTGGTGAAGCCAACAACTCGTTCAGTTTTTTTGGCGTATTTCCTCCGGAAAGGACAAGTCCAAACCGTTCTTTGCGCGTAAGGGTTTCTTCGATCAGGCTGGTGATCCATTCTGCCAGACCCTTGCAGAGTTGGTCTGCATCCTTAAATACTTCCCTGTTCATTGTTGAGGTTTATTTTATAAAAATTTAAACATGAATCGTATATCGATTACAATTTGAATGGTCTTACAATAATATCCATTGGTGTCCATCCTTTGCAATCAATGCCTCTGCGTCTTCCGGTCCCCATGATCCCGGTGCATAGTTTGGAAAATTAATGGGTGGCCTGTTTTGCCAGGCTTCCAGGATGGGCATAATGATTTTCCATGCTGCTTCCACCTGATCCTTGCGCATGAACAAGGTTGCATTTCCTTCCATCACGTCGAGTAGCAGGGTTTCATAAGCCTCCGGTTCGTTTCCGTCATATTCATCGGTATAGCGGAATATCATGTCTACAGGATTGAGAGACATGAACTGACCCGGGCGTTTGGATTGAAAGCGCAGCCGGATATCCATTTCGGGCTGAATGCTGATGGTGAGGCGGTTGGCCCGCCAGGTTTCAGCGGCTTCTGGCGGGAATGCATAACTGGGTGCCGGTCGAAACTGGATATTGATGACGGTGGTTTTTTCATGCAGTCTTTTACCGGTCCGGATATAAAAGGGAACATCCTGCCACCTCCAGTTATCGATGTAAAATTTAACTGCTGCGAATGTATCCACTGTCGATTTAGGATCTACATTTTTTTCCTCCCTGTAGGCAGATACTTTTTCACCCTGCATCCAGCCGGCTTCATATTGGCCCCGCACTGCGAATTTGCCTACTTCATCCCGGCTGATTTTGCGAATGGCGTTCAGCACATCCACTTTCTTATTCCGGATTTCATCAGCATCGAACGATACAGGTGCTTCCATGGCGATCATGCAAATCAGTTGGAGAATATGGTTCTGTACCATATCCCTGAGTGTGCCTGCACCTTCATAATACGCTCCGCGGCCCTCCGAACCAACAGTTTCTGCCGCGGTGATCTGCACGTGTTCAATATAGTTGCGGTTCCATAATGGTTCAAACAATGCATTGGCAAAACGAAGCGCCAGGATATTTTGTACTGTTTCCTTTCCCAGGTAATGGTCGATGCGGTAAATCTGTTTTTCGTCAAACATACTCATCAGGAGCTCATTCAGTGCATGGGCACTCTCCAGGTCATGACCGAAAGGTTTTTCAATCACAATACGCGTACAGGCTTTATCATTGGAAATATTTTCCTGTCCGAGTTTTTTTGCGATATCTGGGACCAGCTGCGGGGCCACGGCCATATAGAAGATGATGTTTGGATGTTCCCCAAACTCCTTTTCTTTCTTTTGGATCAATGCCGGTATCCCGGAATAATGCTCATCTTTTTCTGCATCCATTTTCAGGTAGAAAACGTGCTGGGAAAAAGATTGCCATTGCGCGTCTGCGATATCTTTTCTTCTGCTGAACTGTTTAATGCCATCCAGCAGACGTGCCCGGTAATCTTCATCACTATACGGCGTTCTGCCGATTCCGACGATGCTGAATTTTTCCGGCATCCAGTTGTCGATAAATAAATTATAGAGCGCGGGGGATAATTTCCTAAAATTCAGATCGCCACTGCCTCCGAAAATAAACAGGACGGTAGCGGGAGGTCTTTTATGATTTTCCATACAAGTTATTAATTGTCGTAAGATCCCCACTCCGTGTGAAAACTTCCAGGCAGATCCACGCGCTGATAGGTATGTGCACCGAAATAATCTCTTTGTGCCTGGATCAGGTTGGTGGGTAAAAATTCACTGCGATAGGCTTCCAGGTAACAGAGGGCGTTCATGAGGGCCGCAACCGGATACCCCGTTTGTGTGGCATGTAGGATCACGGAAACCATATGTTGTTTTTTTTGTTGCAGGATGGCTGCAACCTCTTTATCCAGCAGCAGGTTGGGAAGTTGTGGATTTTCAGTAAAGGCCTTGTAAAAAGTGTCCAGCAGGGCAGAACGGATAATACATCCACCACGCCAGATCCTGACAACCTCGGTGAGCGGGATATCCATTTTGAGTTCGGATGACGCTTTATACAACAGGGCTAATCCCTGTGCATAACAGATAATCATGGAAAAATAGAGAGCGTCGGCAAGCTGGTTAATAAACACTTCATCAGGAACAGCAATTTCGTAAGTGCTGGATTTATAAAGGACTGAAGCCAGTACCCTTTCTTCTTTTGCAGCCGATAGGTCGCGGAGAGATACGGCAATATCAATGACAGGGACGGGTACGCCCAGGTTCATGGAATCCTGGGATGTCCATTTGCCGGTTCCCTTGGCACCTGCCTTATCCAGGATCATATCCACCAGGCGGTTTGATGATTTATCATCCGGCTGCAGGAAAATATCCCGGGTAATTTCTATCAGATAGGATTGTAATTCCCCCTCGTTCCAGGTTTTATATACTTTATGCAACGCGTCGTTGTTGAGCCCTTTACCCTGTCGAAGCAATTGATAGGTTTCGCTGATCAGTTGCATAATCGCATACTCAATTCCATTATGCACCATTTTTACATAATGACCCGCAGCTCCCTTGCCTAAATAAGCCACGCAGGCGCTGCTTTTTACCTTGGCTGAAACGGCTTCCAGTATGGGTTTTACTTTTTCATAAGCTTCAGTGTCTCCTCCCGGCATGATACTGGGACCTGTCCGGGCACCGTGTTCTCCTCCGGAAAAGCCGATACCCATAAAGTGGAAACCTTTTTCCCGAACCTCGTTAACCCGGCGAAGGGTGTCCGTATAGTGGGAATTGCCTCCGTCGATAATGATGTCTCCCGACGACACCAGGGGCAAAAGTGACCCTATGACGTTATCTACTGCTTTTCCGGCAGGGACCAACATCATGATTTTACGCGGAGCCTGTAACTGGCTGACCATTTCTGCCAGGGAGTTCACACCCTTTACGGCGGTTCCAGGGCTGGCCGAAGCTTCAAGTAATTTTGCCTTAGCCGGATCCAGGTCAAACCCAATAGCTTTAAAACCATGATCGGCCATATTCAACAGGAGGTTTCTTCCCATTGTTCCAAGCCCGATCATTCCAAAATCAAACAATGTATTTTCCATACGGTAAAAATGGGCCTAAAATTAGGTATTTTGAAACAGAGTCCATGTACAGGGATCCCGGGACATTTTAAGCTAAGACTTACTGGCCTTTCCAGGGGTTTTTTATATCTCCTCCTTTGGTTTTCCGGTAAAAAAAATTTAATTTAGCCATTCCCATCGATCCGGTCCATTCCTATAAAGAGCTCCGGAACTCCCTACTATCCTTTTTAAAAATCCTTTGCCTTTTCTTTAGTTGACATTGGTTGCCATATATGATTGTTATTCCTAACTAATCCGGGTGATAACTCTAATCAGGCATAATTGTTTTATATATGAAGATGTTTACCCTGAAACTGAATCTCATCATTTTGTGTTTGGCTTTTGCATTGAGCAGTCTTGCGCAATCGGATGTGCTCATGCAGCATAACGACCTCAACCGCACCGGATGGAATCCCAATGAAACCATTCTGAATACTTCAAATGTTACACCCACTAATTTCGGGTTGCTGTATAAACACATTGTCGATGATCAGATTTATGCTCAACCGCTGATCGTTACAGGTGTTTTGGTCACCGATCCTGTTACCCATAACCAGGTGACGAGAAATTTACTGATTGTTGTTACTGTCAGAAATACGATGTACGCCTTCGACGCAGATGATGGCACACTCGATGTATACTGGCAAAAGAATTTCACACCGGCGGGAGAAATTCCGCCAATGGCGGTCGACATTCATGCCGCGCTTTGTGCTTTTACCTACTCCGATTTTAAAATATCAGCAAACGGTTTAGGACAGGCAGCATCATTTGGAACTGTCGGTACTCCTGCAGTAGACAAGAGCACCAATACATTATATTTTGTAAGCCGTTATCGTGATCAGAACGTGGATAACACACCCAAGAATACTACCGATCATAGTTCCGATCCCGATTGGCTGAGTGCCGGTTTTTTCGAACAGGTACACGCCCTCGACCTGAGTACTGGCGCGGAAAAATTTGGCGGACCGGTAATTATTGATCCAACAACCACATTTGTTTTGGGTACCGGTACAGATCACGATGCCAGCAACCAGATTCATTTCGATCCCCGCAGGGAGAACCAGCGTGGAGGTTTATTCATTTCCAACGGGATTGTATATATCCCCTTCTCCGGCCATTGTGATATGGACAATTATCATGGCTGGATCTTAGGGTATAAAACAAACGACCTCTCGCAACAGGTGATCCGTTATATCACCACGCCCAATGATGAGCGTGGCGGCATCTGGATGAGCGGAGCTGCACCTGCTGTTGACGGGGCTGGGAATATTTATTTTGCAGTTGGCAACGGAAACAATGGCAGTTCCTCAACCAGTCCGCAAAATATGGCCCTTAGTGTTGTCAAAACCACACCGGACCTGGTTAATAATACGTTGACCAATATCTCCTGGTATAAAGCAACCTCCGCTACTTACAATGCCTGGAATTCCAGCGACCTTGATTTTGCGACCGGCGTTGTGTTGATCCCTGGTACGAACATGCTCGTCACTGCGCATAAAAGCGGAAAGATCATGGCAATGCCCATGAGCATTCCGGCTCCGGGCGGCGCTTTCGACAACACGAATCCTGATTTTCACAGCTATGACTTAGGAGCAGGAGCCAATGCACAGAGTCATTCCTCCCTGACTTATTTCGGCGGAACTGTCAATAAGTATATATATCAGTTTTCGGAGAACACCCACCTGATGGCTTTCCCAGTAAACACAACAACGAGAACCCTGGGCACAGCCATTCAAAATACCAGTGTACCTGTAAACACGATTATGGAAGGTGGTTATTCATCCGTCAGCTCCAATGGTACTGATCCCATGAGTGCCATACTTTGGGTTACTAATCTGACGGGTACAACAGGAGGTACGCTTCATGCATTAAAAGCCGATGATATTACACAGGAACTGTGGAATTCTGACCAGAATGCTTCAGATCTCCTTGGCAACTATGCCAAGATGTCTCCACCTACCATTGCCAACGGTAGAGTGTATGTCCCCACTTTTACCAACACACTGAATGTTTATGGTTTGCTGGCCAGCAACACCCGTTGCGTAACGAATGTGGCTCTCTATAAACATGTTTCTTCATCTGCCAATACGGACCCGAATGTTCCGGCAGCCAATGCGGTGGATTCAAGTTTAGGAACCCGGTGGGGTATAAATGGTGGAAACCCTACCTATATCTTTGTCGACCTTGGAGCGCGATATGATATTTGCAAAGTTGCCATCCAATGGAACAATCTGGGCGACTATGCACATGCTTTCATTATAGATATTACAGATGATACGCTAGGAAGCTGGACAACGACTGATTCGATAGCGAATAATAGTTTTGGGAGTACAGATCAAACCATCAACGTATTTAATGAACATTCCACGGCCCGGTATGTGAGAATGCGGGTACTACCGGGAGGTAAGGGAACGTTCGGGGTTTCTATACAGGAATTCCAGGTATTCGGATCCCCTGCCAACAATTGTGTCTCGCCGAACCTGTCCGATATGACCGTAACCAATATCACAGAAAATTCAGCAACACTTGGGTGGAAACCTGTTCCGGGAATCACCAATTATATTGTGCGGTACAGGCCTAGTTTTGTATCCAGTTACGTAACCAGGAATGTGCAGGACCTGAGCAGTTCAGGAAATCCGTTGCATGTGGATGTCGTTGGGCTGACCTGCGGATTTTCTTATGATTTTAATATTGAGTCCGATTGTGGAAGCGGGCAGATCAGCAATCCGAACGTATTAACATTTAATACATCAGCCTGTACTTCTCCTTGTCTGAACCTGACGCGATGGTATAGCGCAGACCTTGGCGATGTGCAGGTGGCTGGAAAAACCTGTTACACCGCAGTAACTGAACAGGAAAAAACCTGGACGATTACTGGCGCGGGGAACGGACTCGGAGGAAATGGTGATATATTTCAAATCAATTTTACTGATCAGGCCGCAGACGGCGATTTTATTGCGAGTGTAGAAAGTCAGGACGCGTTGCCGGCATCCAACCAGGCAGGCATCAAGATGCGCGACAGCATCACCGATATTTCCCGTTTTATTTTTATGGGTAAAACAGGCGACAACCAGTTGCTGCTGATTTATCGCTCTACTCCGGGTGGCGCGGCTACAACCCTGTTAGCGCCTAATCCGACCAATGCCCATATTTTCAGATTGTTAAAGAACGGTACAACTTATAGTGCCTTTTACGGAAACAGTACAGCGGGTCCCTGGATTCCATTCGGTCCGGCAGCCATCAACCTCAATTTCGGCACGCAAACCATTAACGTCGGCATGGGTGTTTCCAGCACGAATGCGACAACGCCGAGTACTGCTGTATTTAAAATTACAGACAATACGATTCCCTTACCGATCGAATTATTGAATTTCACAGCAAACAATGTGAACAACAGCTATGTCAGTTTGAACTGGCTGACCAGCATGGAAGAAAACAACGATCATTTTGAAGTAGAACGAAGCGGCAACGCTACCGGATTCGAGCCCATTATACGTGTGAAATCACTGGGCAACAGCAACACGCCTCAAACTTACTCTTCCAGGGACGAGGCACCCATCAGGGGCATTAATTATTATCGTTTGAAACAGGTGGATTCAGATGGCCGGATCACGTATTCTGCGACACAAAAAGTAAAATTCGGTGTTGATGTCGCTCCTCTTATTTATCCAAATCCGGTTTCGACTTTATTTACAGCCGTTTCAGGTAAGGAATTGATACGGGAGATTGTTATTTACGACGCCAAGGGCAGGGCCGTGCAATTTGTGATGGGCAATTCGACGGATGAAGATTTGAAGGTAAATGTGTCCTTACTTTCCAAAGGTGTTTATATCCTGAAAGTAAAAACGGATTCCCAGGACTATCAATTCAAAATGATTAAAAAATAGTGGCTATCTAATTTTGGCAGGAGGCAGGAGGGGCACCGGGCTTCCCTGGTGGCAAGTTTTGCACCAGATTTTTCCACGTGTATTCATCAGTCCGGTCAATGTGGTATTAAAATATTTTTTATTCAGCTTTATGGTCATCTTCAGCATGTCCCGCGCAATCCTTTTATTTTGCAACACATCTGTAACATAGTCAATGCTGAATTCCGTACCAGTTTGTTTGCCGGGATGGCAGAACAAACAGTTGGCTCCCAGGTTTACACTGAAACTTTGCATGACAAAATCCATATCGTCGTCGCTGATGTTTTTTGAAAGTATCTTCAGGTTTTTGTATTGGGGTTTATCCGCCTGAGGTGGTTTGGCTGCCAGGATACCCAAAAGGCTGAATCCCGTCAGGCAGAAAAGAACGATGATTTTTTTATAAGGCAGAAACATTTCGAAACCGGGTTGAAGGGTTTAAAATTAGGCAAATTGTATTAGGTTCAAGGCAGGCGGGTAGCCGTTGGGAAGGTGGCCACCGGATACAGGTACAGTTTTGTCCGTTTCGCTTGGTATTAACAAAAAAACCGTTTATTTTAGCAGACCTTACAAGACCTGAAAATTCTGATTGCTTTCTACTCACCTTTCCAAGATCCACTTTCCTGGAATCCATTCCTATTAGATGCCACCGGAACTTATTGATCAGATGGATTCAACCGGACAGTTTTAATTTAAAAATAAGTCGTGCTAATCGGGTTGACTTTTTTGACCCCAGCTTTTTTTTGAAGCGTTAAACCTTTGCCGAAAATGAAAAAATTCATCCCTGGAATTTTGTGCGGACTGCTTACCCTCTTTTCCATAGACGTTATAGCCCAGAATGTCTGGACCCAGCACAATGATCAGGCGCGTACGGGCTGGTATCCCTATGAAACCACCCTCAACACCACGAATGTCAATAGTAATAATTTCGGGTTGAACTACAGCCAGACTGTAGACGACAAAATATATGCGCAGCCTCTGATCATTATGCACGTGAATATTCCAGGTGTAGGATTCAAAAATATTGTTTATGTGGCTACCGTGAATAATACCGTTTATGCCTTTGATGCCGACGTTAATGCGGCACCCTACTGGCAATCGAATTTTACCAATAAAATTTCTTCCTCAGGCGCACTATGCAGCAATTGCAGGCCGGCATTTCATACTGATATTCATCCCAGTTTATGTTATGCCATTTATTCTGATTTTGACGGGAATATGGGTATTGTGGGAACTCCGGTCATTGATACCTTACGCGATGTGATGTATTTTGTTTCCAAGATTGTGAATCCGGGTGATGGTCCGATAGATAATCATACTTTTAAACCCAACCAGAATGACGAATATACCTACACTAAAACGGGCTTCCACCAATATCTCCACGCCATTGATATCAGGACTGGACTGGACATGCCTGGTAGTCCGGTGGAAATTGCAGCCACAGTAAATGGAACAGGTGATGGACAGGTTCCGGCAAATTCAGGACATATCCCTTTTGAGCCCCGTCGGCAATTTAACCGCGCAGGTCTTGTTTTGAATAATGGGATCCTCTATATCGCTTTTGGTGCACACTGTGATTTTAATCCGAGCCATGGCTGGATAATAAGTTATGATACCTCCAACCTATCTGTAAAAAGTGCTTTCATTACAACGCCAAATGATGGCAGGGGTGGTATCTGGATGAGCGGGACGGCGCCCGCAGTGGATGTAGCAGGTAATATATATTTTACAACGGGTAATTCATTGAACGAAGATGCATTTACCTTTCCCAATGAGGATCATCACTTTACATCTTCACCTGCTGATGCAGCCAATCGCGGGGTGAGTGTGGTTAAGCTAGCACCGAACCTGACACTGTCGAGTTATTTCACGCCTTACAATTATCTGGCCCTTAACGATGCAGACCTGGATTTTGCTACCCAGGTTATGTTGATACCCAATACCAATCTGATCCTGACCGGGAATAAAGACGATACGATTTTTGTGCTGGACAGGACCAACCTGGGTGGGTTTGATCCGAATAAAAGTAATGTAAAGCAATCCATATTTGTAAGTGGTGGTTTCTGTGAAATGCATTCCACTTTTGCCTATTTCGGGGGTCCCTCACCGTTAGCTTATCAGTACTCGGAAAATAGCCAGCTTCAGGCTTTCCCTGTAACTAGTGCGGGCTTGGGTGCGTCTATTACGAATAACTCGATACTGGGACCAACCGGAGGCACAGGGGGGTTTTTGTCCGTCTCCTCCAATGGCGTGGACCCGTCAACCGGTATTTTATGGGCTTACCAGCCAAGCAACGGATGTAATGCCAATGGTTCATCCTGCACCGGGGTGTTGCATGCGCTCAACGCCAGTGATATCACAAAAGAATTATGGAGTTCGGATATGAATGGCAACCCGGATCAGATCAATATTTTTAATAAAATGTCCAGTCCCACGGTCGCTCTGGGTAAGGTTTACCTGGCATCCAATTATAATCAACTCCGGATATATGGTGTGAAACCCAATGCCAACTGCCTGAATAACCAGGCTGTAAATAAGCCGGCTACCGCATCTTCCACGGCCAGCGGGTTTCCCGTTACGAATGTGGATGACGGCAACATGTCAACCAACTGGAAAGCAGGTATAAACCGTGATGTGGATTCAATATATATAGATCTTCAGGCCAACTTTGATATTTGCCGCATTGGCATTACCTGGGATGTTGCAGGGTTTGGAAAGGACTTTGACATAAAAGTGTCCACGGATAAAGTCAATTGGACCATTGTCCAATCCTTCCGGGGAAATACGGTAACCTATGATGAATTCAAGGGTGCTGTAACCGCCAGATATGTAAACATGGTTGGAATTACAAGGGGAACAGCCAATCCCTATTCCATTTTTGAGTTCCAGGTTTTTGGCAGTCCGTCCAATGCCTGCATGGCCCCGACAGGGCTTACAGCTACTACGGGTGCGTACACTACCATATTCACTTCTCAGATACCGACAGCAACCACTGCATTAATAGATGCCCCGGTGGAACTTGGCGTGAATTTTCAGTCATCTGTAGCCGGGTTCATCACCGGAATACGTTTTTATAAGGTGGCGGGTTTTACCGGAACGCATATAGGAGAATTATATTCTTCAACCGGAACAAGGCTTGCCCAGGCGACCTTCACAGGTGAAACAGGAACGGGATGGCAGACTGTTCAGTTTGCCACGCCGGTTCTAATTGCAGCAAATACGACATACACAGCAGCCTTCTATAATAACGGAAGATATATATCGGATGATGCCGGTCTGGCTTCCCCGATAGTAAACGGAAACCTGACGGCTTTGACTGCTAGCGGTGTTTATGCTTACAGCGCCGTGCCTGTATTTCCGACTAATCATTATAAAGCAAGTAACTATTGGGTGGACCCGATTTTCAGGGCCACGCTGAAAATAGATTCCAGCACTGAACATTTGATCTGGGATACCATACCTGGTGCTACACAGTATACCATCAATTATCGCCCAAATCTTTCGGCCAGCTGGATCACGAGGACATCAACATCGAATACCATAAATTTATCTGCCCTGTCCTGTGCATCCATATATTATTTTACTGTTCAGACAAACTGTGGTGCAAGCCAGAGTGTAACCAGCACAGGATCTTTTACCACACCAGGCTGTGCTCCCAACGGATGCGATGCTTTCCCTGTGCGTTATTACAGCCTCGATCTGGGAGATATCGGAGTAAACGGCTCCACTTGTAAACAGGGAAATGTATATAAGCTTTCCGGTTCCGGAACAGATATCGGAGGCAATGCTGATCAGTTCCAGTTTGCATATACCAGCGCAGATATCGCAGACTACGACGTATCCGGGCGAATTATACAACAGGATCAGGTAAATGCCCAGGATAAAATAGGCATCATGGTCAGGGACAGTTTAACCAATACGTCCAGGTTTGCCTATATAGCCTCAGTGAACAATGGTACCAGTTTTGTTTTTGAATACAGGTCGGTGCCTTCAGGACCGGTGACAAAAGTTAGTTTTGCGGGCCATACGCTGCCCTACTGGGTGAAGATCAGTAAGACCTCAACAACCTACACAGCTTTTGTTTCAGCAGACAATATCAGCTGGAATAAGGTGGGCAGTACGGTTAATTTAAACTTCGGAACAGATCAGAATAATGTTCCTCATTATGGCATGGCCGTTACCAGTGCAAATAATAGTATTCTTTCGACCGGGCAGATAGATAATTTCAATCTAGCCGGATCCGCCCCGCTGCCCATTAAATTACTCAGCTTTACAGCCAAGGATATCAATCACGATTATGTTTTGGTTTCCTGGGCAACTTCCATGGAACACCTGGTGGATCATTTTGAGATTCAGCGAAGTGCTGATAATAATGCTTTTCAGACCTTCACTCAGGTAAATGCAGTGGGCGAAAGTGAAACACCGCATTATTATACAGTGAATGATAACCATCCGGATGGCGGAACTAATTTTTACCGGCTGAAGGAAATCGATAAGGATAATAAATTTTATTATTCCCCGGTTGTGTCAGTAAATTTTGATGAATCGGAAGCGCTTGACATTTATCCTAACCCCGCAGATGAATTTGTAAATATCCGATCCACGAGGGATCCCATTCTTGAAGTGAGCATTTTTGATATTACAGGAAAGCTGATGCAAAATGTGAAGTCTGCCGGTGGTCTGAACTTAATCAGGGTAAACACGGCTGAGTTTCCTAAAGCAGTATATTTTATCCGGGTTAAAACAAGATCGAGCACTTACAGGGAGAAATTAATAAAGAAATAATACTCAGAAAAATAAACGTTTGTTATTGGGTTTTGGAAAACCCCTATGGCAGGTATTGCATTTTACCACCTGATCTCTGAAGGATTCAAAACCATAATTGTTTTTAAATCCAAAATATTTTTTGTTTATCCGATCTGTCATGATCATCATCTTTCTTGTTGCCTCTTTTTCCGGTAATTCGTCTGTCACAAAATCAACCCTTCTGGGAAAAATATCAGGTTTGGTATTGGGATGACAATAACTGCAGGTTACGCCCAGCTGTCTGGTATACTGATACATAATCCTTTCCATCTGTTCTCCGTCAGTATTTCTAGGTATCACTTTAAGATTTTTCCAGTCAGGTTTTTCCTGTGGAATATTTGTAGCCGCAATTCCGGAGAGCATGAAAAAACCGATTCCTGCATAGACTTTTAGTTTCTTATTCATATTCGGAACCGGTCTTATTGAAACAGGTAATGTGAACGTTATTTTTTCGGACCACCCGGATGCGGACTTCCGCGATGGCAGGTCATACATTGAACGGCAGGGACTGCTTCACCCTGTTCATTTTTGTTATAGCTGAAATATTTTTTATTGATTTTGTGTGTCATCTTCATCATTCCGCGTGCGACTTTCTTTTCCGGTTTTTCATCGCTGGCAAAGTCAGGCCACTTGATCGCGCTGTCTTTCGATGGGGCATGGCAAAAACTACATTTTACTCCAAGAGCTTCTTTAAAACCATCCATAACTTTATCGAGATCTTCCTTGCTGATATTCTTTGGCAGGATTTTCAGGTTTTTATACTTGGGGGGGTCGGGCGGATTCGTTGCGGCAATACCTGCAACAATAAAAAGACTGACCAGTAAAAAGACCAAGATTTTCCTGCTGATGATCATATGTCTGATTTTGAACCCAATCTAATAAAAATACCCGAAATCCGGATTGAATTTTACTTTATTTTACACGTACTGCATGAAAAATCAGGCTGCCATCGGTTTTATTTTTATAACGCTGTTGATCGACGTTATCGGCTGGGGTTTAATCATTCCCGTTATGCCTGAACTTATAGCAGGTTTGAAACATATTTCCGTAAATGAAGCGAGCAAAGAGGGCGGCTGGCTTTTATTTGTTTATGCATTAATGCAGTTCTTCTGTGCACCTATTCTCGGCAATCTGAGTGACCAGTTCGGCAGAAGACCGGTATTATTGTTTTCACTTTTTGGCTTCGGCATAGATTATATCTTCATGGGCTTCGCCCCAACTTTCGGCTGGCTTTTCCTGGGCAGGACAATTTCCGGAATTACGGGCGCCAGTTTTACCACGGCCAATGCTTATATAGCCGATATCAGTACAGCAGAAACAAGATCGAAAAATTTTGGCATGATCGGGGCAGCATTCGGACTCGGATTCATTATTGGTCCTGCAATCGGCGGCCTTCTAACGGGGTGGGGTATTCGCGCACCTTTTTATGCAGCTGCAGTACTTGCACTTTTGAACTGGGTGTACGGATATTTTATATTACCTGAATCCCTTTCACCGGATCACCGCAGAAAATTTGAATGGAAGCGTGCTAATCCATTTGTATCCATCGCCAACTTAAAAAAATATCCGGCTGTAGCTGCATTGTTTTTGGCTTTGTTTCTGGACTATCTGGCGGCACACGCCATCCAAAGTACCTGGAGTTATTTCACCGCCTACCGGTTTCAGTGGACGCCCAGGACCATTGGTATATCCCTGACTGTTGTAGGCATCCTGGTGTCATTTGTACAGGGCGTTTTGATCCGGGTGATCACACCCAGAATCGGAAATCACCGAAGCATTTATATCGGTTTGCTATTATGCGCTGTCGGGATGTTTTTATTTGCCCTGGCCAATCAAAGCTGGATGATGTTTGCTTTTTTGGTTCCCTATTGCCTGGGTGGCATTGCTGCACCGGCTCTTCAGGCGACCATTTCAGGTCAAGTTCCACCAAATGCACAGGGCGAATTGCAGGGTTCAATCGCCAGTCTGACGAGTTTAACTGCCATTTTTGGTCCATTAC
>JBGPBW010000041.1:0-25066 GCA_041481385.1 Puia sp. | reverse complement strand
TGTTTATCAGTTCACAGGAAGTTATATATTTAATATTGGCGAATATGTCATATGGGCTCTTGCATTCAGCCGGGTTTTTGAAGAATTCGATAAGAAAAACATCCTGAAAAAAGCCCATCCATGAGAGTTGCATTCATTTCCAGGACATCGCTCTACGATGATAAGGGAGGAGACACGATCCAGATTGTACAGACTGCCGCCCAACTGAAAAATCTTGGCATTGGCGTTGACATTTTTCTTGCAAACGAAAAACCTGATTATTCCATTTACGACCTTATTCATTTCTTCAATATTATCCGTCCCGATGATATTCTGATCCACATCGCCCGAACCGACAAACCTTTTGTAGTGTCAACCATTTTTGTCGATTATAGTGAATATGAGAAAAATGCCAAACATGGTACCACTGCTTTTCTTTTCAAATTTTTATCTCCGGATTTTATTGAGTATCTGAAATGTATTGGCAGGTCCCTGAAAAACAAAGAAAAAATAAAAAGTACATACTATCTTTTCAATGGTCATAAGCGGGCCATTCGGAAAATAATTAAAAAAGCTGCAATACTCCTTCCCAATTCACAAAGCGAATATAACCGACTCTTGGTTTCCTACGGCATCCCTAAAAAATACAGGATCATTCCAAATGGCATGGATAAGAATCTCTTCATACCAGGATCCAACGAAGTAAAAAGGGATGAAAGGCTGATACTCTGTGTAGCAAGAATTGAAGGAAGAAAAAATCAATTAAATCTGATTCGTGCGCTTGCCAATACTTCATACCGACTGGTTATTATAGGTGCCCGAAGCACCAATCAAAAGAATTATTACGAACAATGCAAACGCGCAGCCGCCCCAAATATCCAATTCTTCGATTTCCTGGAACAGGAAGCCCTTCTTGATTATTACAGGAAGGCAAAAGTACATGTTCTTCCAAGCTGGTTTGAAACAACCGGACTCAGTTCTCTGGAAGCAGCCGCGATGGGTTGTAGTATTGTTATTACCCGGAAAGGCGATGCCTATGAATACTTCAAGGACTACGCGTATTATTGTAACCCCGAATCGCCGGAATCAATTTTTCAGGCTATTGAGCAGGCTGCCTCCCAAATGACACCAACAGGTCTTTCCAGTTTTGTACGGGAACATTATACCTGGGAAAGCGCGGCAAAAAAAACCCTTGAAGCTTATAACGAAATATTGTAAATCTGATAATTTGCGTGTGTTTAAAAAACAATATTCGCTGGAAAATGTTGTTAATCAAACCAAATGTCTTTTCTGAATCCGCCTGATAACTAAAATCTGCGCTAAAGCGACTAACCACACCGGTCGTTTCGCTGCATTTAGGATTATTTATGGTAATTTAATGCATCATAGGTTAAGCCTATTAATTTTGACAAATGAAATTACTTCTCCATTACCTCAAACCACATAAATGGCTGGTGATCCTTACCCTGTTCCTGGCCGCCCTGAATACTGGATTTTCCCTGGTGGATCCCATCGTATTCGGGAAAATAGTCAATCTGGCCAACGAATACCTGCAAGCCGTTAAGCTGCACCTGCCATTTTCAGCCAGCCGGTATTTTACCACATTTTCCTGGACACATCCGGGAGTAATTAACCTGCTCCTGCTCTCTGTTAGCGTGGCCATGATGAGCCGGATCGCCAAAAACTTTCAGGACTATTTTATGAACGTAGTGGTTCAGAAATTCGGGGCAAAAGTATTTACAGATGGTCTGCAACATGCCATGAAACTTCCCTACGAGGATTTTGAAGATCAACGCAGCGGGGAGACCCTTGGGGTATTGCAAAAAGTGAGGCTGGATACTGAAAAATTCATCAATTACTTTATTAATGTACTCTTTGGTGTGATCATCGGCGTCATTTTTGTCTTTGTCTATGCAGCCATTTGGGTTCACTGGAGTATTCCCCTGGTTTACCTGACGGGTATCCTGTTACTCACCTGGGTCAGTAATGTGCTGAGTAAAAAAATCAAAATCATCCAGAAAAACATTGTGTCACAAACTACTTCGCTGGCGGGTTCCACTACAGAATCCCTGCGTAATATTGAACTGGTAAAAAGCCTGGGCCTCACCCAGGAGGAAGTTAACCGGCTTAATAAAAACACTTATAAGATACTGGGACTTGAACTGACGAAGATTAAACGCATCCGCAGTGTCAGTTTTGTTCAGGGAACTTTTGTAAATACCCTTCGGCAGGTCATCCTGTTTATTCTGATGTGGCTCGTTTTCCGTCATGTTATGAATCCGGGTCAGCTAGTGACCATGTACTTTTTCTCGTTCTTTGTTTTCGGGCCACTCCAGGATATCGGAAACATCGTATTATCATACCGGGAAGCAGAAGCTTCGCTTAATAATTTTGAGCAACTCATGAAAAAGGTTCCTGAACCACAGGCGGCCAATCCCAAACACCTGGGTAAAGTGAGCGAACTGAGTTTTCAGGATGTAGTATTTAAACATAAAACTGCGCAGCATTACGCCATTGACCAAATCAGTTTTGACGTCAGGGTTGGAGAAACCATCGCTTTTGTTGGTCCGTCCGGTTCGGGCAAATCGACCCTTATGAAATTACTTGTCGGACTCTACCGGCCTTTGAGAGGTAAAATCTTGTATAATAACCTGGATGAAAATTCGATCAACTTCGACGACCTGCGCAATCAGATTGGATTTGTAACACAGGATACCCAGCTTTTCTCAGGCACCATTCGCGAAAATCTGATGTTTGTCAGTCCGGGTTCGACCGACGCCGAATTACTGGACGTCATGCAGAAAGCTTCCAGTTCCAACCTGCTGGAGCGGGCGGAGAAGGGATTGGATACGATGATCGGCGAAGGCGGACTGAAATTGTCAGGCGGAGAAAAACAACGCCTTTCTATTGCAAGGGCCCTTCTGAGAAGACCGAGGGTTTTGATCTTTGACGAAGCAACATCATCACTGGATTCGCTAACGGAAGAAGAAATTACAAAAACCATCCGTCTGGTTTCTTCCCAAAGAAACCAGATCACGATACTGATTGCTCACCGACTTTCGACAATTATGCATGCCGACCGGATTTATGTTCTGGAAAAGGGGAAGGTGGTGGAAACAGGAACACATGGAAGTCTCAGGGACGAGAAAGGACTTTATTATGCCATGTGGCGCCAGCAGATTGGCGAAAGAAAAAGCGGCCAGGACATATCTGAACACACAATGATCACCGCCGGTTAATCCTTATCTCCTGTGGAAAAAATATCCGTAGTTATCATATGTTTAAATGAGGAAAAGAATATCGGCCGATGCATTGATTCTGTCAAAGACATTGCAGATGAAATCCTTATACTTGACTCGTACTCGACCGATCAAACCGTGTCCATTGCCGAAAATAAAGGTGCTGTTGTGGTACGCGAGGTTTTTAAAGGATATATCCAACAGAAAAATAAAGCCATTGAACACGCGTCTCACAATTATATACTAAGTCTGGATGCCGATGAGGCCCTTGATCCGCAATTAAAGGAATCCATCTCCAGGGTGAAGCAAAATTTCAACAGTCGTGCATACCGGATGAACCGTTACAGCAATTATTGCGGTAAATTCATACGGCATGGCAGCTGGTATCCCGATGCAAAAATCCGTCTGTTCGATAAAAGAGTTGCCCGATGGGGTGGCACCAATCCGCATGACAAAATTGTTTTAACGGGTGATATACCGGTTGAGCATCTCAAGGGAAACATTCTTCATTATTCTTATCGTACCATTTCAGAACATGTCGATCAGAACAATAAATTCAGCACGCTCGCTGCCGAGTCTCTTTATGCTAACGGCAAAAGAACCAATATTTTTAAAATTTTTGTGCACCCCCTGTGGGCGTTTATCCAGACTTATCTGATAAGGGCCGGTTTTCTGGACGGCCTGTTTGGTCTCGTGATTGCTGTTATGATTGCCAACCTAACCTTCCTTAAACACCTTAAGTTATATCTGCTTCAACAATCAGCCAAATAGCAGGTACCTTTGCACAAAGTTTATCACATGTCAGGGAAACCGGGATTTCTTTGGAGTCTGTTTACTCAAAAATGTCCGCGTTGCCGTAAGGGTAGTATGTTCAATGTGCCCAATCCCTGGCGCCTGAAAACCACATTGAAAATGCCTGCCCGTTGTTTGGAATGCGGACAATTATTTGAACTCGAAGTAGGCTTTTGGTATGGAACGGCCTATTTAAGTTATGCAGTTACCGTGCTGTTCTGTGCGTTCAGTTTCGTTCTCTGGTATCTGACCATTGGGTTTTCACTTAGCGATAATCGCTTTTTCTGGTGGATGGGTATCAATGGTTTTCTACTCATCGTGCTGCAGCCCTGGTTTATGCGGCTTAGCCGCGCCATGTACCTGTATTTTTTTGTTTCCTACCAGGAAGATTATAAGCATACCGCACCTAAAACTTTTGACTACACTTCGGAGGATTTCTTTTTACGGGAGGAACCGAAGAAGCCTTAAACAGAAAAGCCACCCGGTATTCGCGAATGGCTTTTGAGATCTATGCTAGGGGGTTAGTAAGGGTGAATAACGTAAAATTATAAATATTATTATTTAAAAGGTCAATTATAGTTCTTTTAATGTAAAAAAATCTTTAGCCCGGATGCCTTTTTCGGTTTTTTGAATGGTGCAACATTCATGTAGGGGGTCGTGCTCAAAGAAAAGTACATAATCTCCGGCAACTGCTTCTTCCAAAAAAACCTTTTTTTCTTTTAGGGAAGTCAAAGGGAACATATCATAAGCCATTACGTAGGGAACGGGCAGGTGTCCCGCCGAGGGTAACAAATCAGCCATAAAAACTATCGTTCTTCCTTTGTATTGAAGTTGCGGTAACATCATTGCCCGCGTGTGGCCATCTACAAAACGGATTTGAAAACCTTCGAAGAATTTTATGATGGGAAGCTTTGTACCGGCTTCTTCATCTTGAGAAAGCTTCGAAATACCTGTCGTTAAATCGCCGGTGGCTACCATATTCAGATGCCCACTATTTGCTATGGGCTGAATATTCTCTTTGAGAAAAGATGCTTTTTCACGGTCATTCGGATTCGTGGCCCATGCCCAATGCGGTGCATTGCTCCAATGCCGGGCATTGGGAAACCTGGGGAGCAGCTGATCTTTTTCTCGTATGATGGCTCCTCCACAATGATCAAAATGCAAATGGGTAAGAAAAACATCGGTGATCTGTTCGCGGCCGAATCCGCATTGGTTCAGAGATTCATCCAGGCTGGCATCGCCATGCAGTTCATAATGACTGAAGAATTTAGCGTCCTGTTTATTACCGATGCCCGTGTCAACCAGGATCAAGCGGTTATCTGTTTCGATCAGCAGACATCGAAGTGCCCAGGTGCACAAGTTATGGGCATCTGCCGGATTTGATTTATTCCAGATCGTCTTGGGCACAACTCCAAACATCGCGCCGCCGTCAAGTTTGAAAAAGCCGGTATTGATAGTGTGGAGTTTCATTTAGATGACAGAAGACAGATAACAGATGACAGGATTAGTTGGCATATGAATTTCTAAAATTATAAGTATTTCAGTTGAAAAACCTCAAGCACATTCCGTTTTCTGTCATCTGTCATCTGTTATCCACCTCCTGCCATCTTTCCCTTTAGTCTCTGCGCCCTCATCTGCCAAATAAGTCCGATCACAAAAAATACGATGAGCGACAGGACTGAATTTTTCATGCTGCCGGTAGCTTCTTCAATTAATCCGAACACAAACATGCCGATCACAATGGCCAGTTTTTCGGTAAAGTCGTAGTAACTGAAATAGGAAGCTGTATCGCGTGTTTCAGGCATCAGTTTGGAATACGTGGAACGGCTGAGTGACTGAATGCCACCCATAACCAGACCTACCGCAATGGCCAGCGCATAAAATCCAAATTCCGGATCGCCGCCCTGCTCTTTGAAATAAGCCGTATAATAAGCGGCCACACAAATAAAAATCCAAAAAATGATAATTCCACTCAGCACCCGAAGGTTTCCGAATTTTTCAGACAGGCGGCTCACCCAAACAGCTCCCGGAATGGCTACCAGCTGAATCAGCACAATCGTGATAATCAGTTTTGTAGAAGGCAGCTGAAGCAGCTTGCTGCCGAATAATGTAGCGGCAAGCATAACAGTTTGCACACCCATGCTGTAAAAAAAGAAACCCCGGAGATAATTCTTCAGGATGGGCAGTTTCCTGATCTCACGGTAAACTTTTTTCATTTCATTAAAACTTTCACCGATGATGCCTGTGGTGATTTTGCCAGCGGACCTGGTTTCCGGAAGAACGGAAAAAGTAATCTGTGCAAAGGAAGCCCACCATAAGCCGACCAGCAGGAAGGTAATTCTCGGTGCAAGAAATGGATCGCCCGGTAACAGAATCACCAGCGCAAAGCCGATCAGCTGCAGCAAAACACTTCCGATATATCCGTAGGAAAACCCCTTGGCGCTTACCCGGTCACGATCTTCGGGTGCAGCGATTTCAGGCAGGAAAGCATTATAAAAAACCAGGCTGCCGACAAACCCCATAGAGGCCATCATGAAACACAGTATACCCAGCCAGAGGTTGGTCCCATTGAAAAAAAACAGCAGGGCACATCCGGTGGCGCCCATGTAACAAAAGAATTTCATGAAGGATTTCTTATTCCCCCTCGTGTCGGCAATGGATGTCAGCACCGGATACAGCAGGGCAATAAAGAGATAGGCAACGGCCAGCGAATAATCATATAATGAAGAATTGACAAATCTTCGTCCCAAAAAAGGCACGATATCGCTGCCGAATTGCTTCTTCGTGACAGCCGTAAAATAGATGGGGAAAAAGGTGGTGGTGATGACGAGATTATAAACAGAATTTGCCCAGTCGTACATAGCCCATCCGCGAATCACTTTTTTGGAGGCTGTTTGCATGGCTGTTTAATTTATTGTTGAATCATACCTTTCCAAACCAGGATCAAAATAACGGTACCGGCCAGTATCCTGTAATATCCGAATAATTTGAATCCGTGACGCTGCAAATAAGTGATGAAAAAACGGATGGCGATCAGTGATACGACAAAAGCGACCCCGCTTCCGACAGCAAGCATCGACATATTGTCTTTAACAAAAACTTCAGGAGTGGTTTTATGTGCGTCCCATAAACTTTTCACTGATGCTGCCAGCATGGTTGGGACTGCCAGGAAGAATGAGAACTCAGCAGCTGTACGCCGGTCGAGTTTACGGGACAGGCCCCCGATAATGGTCGCTGCACTGCGGCTGAGACCTGGAAATAAGATCGACAGCACCTGGTAGCAACCAATTATGAATGCATTCTTGTAAGTTATATGGTCCTCATCATGAATTTCCGGTTTGACGAAGAGGCGGTCTATGAACAATAAAACGACTCCGCCAACAATCATGACGAGCGCTATAAAAACGATATTACCCAGCATGGCATCAATGTGTTTTTTCAGCAATACACCGGCAATGACTGCGGGAATAAGGGCAATGAACAATTTAAAATAGAAACTGGGCTTTTTAAAATCGAAGAACTGTTTGTAATACAACACAACGACCGATAAAATAGCCGCCAGCTGAATAACAATTTCGTACAGATTGGTGAAGGCTGAAGGCTGAACCCCTAATAAGGGGTTAGCAAACTTCATATGCGCTGTAGAAGAAATGGGAAGAAATTCGGTTAGGCCTTCAATGATGGCGATAACAATTGCTTGAATCAGATTCATTGGGGATCCTGGGCTTTGGGTTTTTTAAAGATCCCAACAATCTCCAGCACCAGGCCGGCAAGAATTAAAATCGGTGCTATTGTAATCCGTCTGAAACTATATACTTCTGAAGGATTAAATACATTAGGATCTTTGCTTTTGCCTCCGATCATCAACAGCAGTCCGAGCAGGATCACTGCTATTCCGATCACCATCCAACGGTAATTTTCCTTACCAAACAGAGGCTTATAATTTCTTGAACCGGAAGTTTTTACTTGTTTTGCCATATTGAAAAATCAGTGCGCAATGTACTAAAATCAATACAATTCGTCCAACTTCATCTTGAGGTATTTCAATACACTGCGGTGCGTGCTGAAAAAAGAAATACAGATACCCAGCAGGATGATCACCGCAAATAATATGATGAGCATGGGATAATCGCGCAGGGCTTTCAGATAAGGCAGCTGATTTTCTGCGAAAATGATGATGGCGATCAAACCCCCCACCGCCAGTAACCCACTGATCAGTCCGTTAAAAAATGCACGAAGGTCCATCGGCCTTGAAATAAACCAGCGCGTAGCGCCCACCATCTGCATGGTCTTAATCAGGAAGCGGTTACTGAACATCGCCAGCCGTATGGTATTGTCGATCAGGAATATGACCAATATGGAAATAATGACGATTACGGAAAGCAGAATGATGCTGATTTTATTAACTATATTATTCAGATTCGTTACCAGGGACTGTGGGTACTGTACATCGCTCACTGCGATGTTCTGCACCAGGTCGTTTTTTATTTTGGAAAGCGAATCGATCGAAGCATATTCCTTGGTGATCCGGAAATCGATGCTGGCGGGTAAGGGGTTCCTGTCGAGCAAAGCGCCCCAGTCCTTATTGCCGTCCTGCAGGTATTTTTGTTTTGCCTTGTCCTTGGTTACATATTCATAATCCTTAACATAGGGCTTTGTAATGATATACTGCACCAGTGCCGCACTGTCTTTTGGAGATACATTTTCCCGGATATACACGTTCATGGCAATATTTTCTTTGAAATACTGGCCCAGTTTATTTGCATTAATAATGATCCATCCGAGGATGCCCAGCAGAAAAAGGACCAGGGAAACACCCACGATGGCCATAATATAAGACGGTGCAGAGCGTTTTGCTGATCCTTTGCGGGTTTGCGCCATAGTTGAACGATTTCCGTTTAATCAGATAACTGGAATGGGCAAAAATAAAAGATTTACCCGCATGATGCGTATTTTTGTTGGTTCATATGGAGTATTCATTCAACGACATTGAGAGAAAATGGCAGGAGAGATGGAAGTCGGATCACGTATATCAGGTCAGCAACACGAGCACGAAACCGAAATGTTATGTGCTGGATATGTTCCCTTATCCGAGTGGTGCGGGCCTGCATGTGGGTCATCCCCTGGGTTATATCGCCAGCGATATATTTGCGCGTTATAAGCGGCTCAAAGGCTTTAACGTACTGCATCCGATGGGTTATGATGCTTTCGGCCTGCCTGCTGAACAATACGCTATAGAACGTGGCATCCACCCTGCTGTTAGTACCAAACAAAACATCAGTAATTTCCGTGAACAGCTGGACCGTATCGGCTTTTCTTTCGACTGGAGCCGGCAGGTGAATACCGCAGAACCCTCATTTTATAAATGGACACAGTGGATTTTTTTGCAGTTGTTTAACAGTTGGTACGACCGAAACGCGAACCAGGCAAGACCCATTACCGAGCTCCTGACTCTTTTTGAATCGCAGGGCTACAATGGTCTCGTCACAAACCGTCAGGTACCGGATTTTACTGCTGCAGAATGGAAATCCTTTTCTGAAAAACAGCAACAGGACATCCTGATGGAAGTTCGCCTGGCATATTGCGGATTCGGCGAAGTAAACTGGTGTGAAGCACTGGGTACTGTATTGGCCAATGACGAAGTCATCAACGGATTCAGCGAACGCGGCGGCCATCCCGTGATCAAAAAGAAACTACGCCAATGGTACCTGCGCATAACAGAATATGCTGATCGGTTGCTGGAGAGCCTGCAAAAGCTTTCATTCAGCGATGCAATGAAAGAAATGCAATCCAACTGGATCGGAAAGAGTTTCGGTGCAGAGATGGATTTTGCTTTCGAAAAAGATCCGGGGAAAAAATTACGTGTCTATACAACCCGTCCTGATACCATTTTCGGTGTTGATTTTATGGTCGTGGCACCCGAACATGAAATGATCCCGGCGCTTACCTCCCCTTCGGAAAAAAAGGCAGTCGATCAATATATCGCTTATGTAAAGAGCAGAAGCGAACGGGAACGGATGGCCGAAAAAAAAATCACCGGATGTTTCATCGGTTCTTATGTGCTCAACCCTTTTAACGGTCGTAAAATACCGGTCTGGATTTCGGAATATGTGCTGGCAGGATATGGCACAGGCGCAATTATGGCCGTTCCCTGCGGAGACGAACGCGACTTTAAGTTCGCGCGGTTTTTCAATATACCCATAACCAATATTATTGGTCAGCATTTTAATGGCGAGGATGCCAATTCCACAAAGGACGCCATTCTTGAAAACAGCGGATTTCTGAATGGCATGCTCATGCGCGATGCGATCCCGGTCGTGAACGCTAAATTGGAAGAGCTGGGAATCGGAAATCCCAGGGTAAATTATAAAATGCGGGATGCAGCGTTTAGCCGTCAGCGTTACTGGGGTGAACCCTTCCCCATTGTCTGGAAAAATGGGATCGCATATCCGCTGGACGAGAAAGATCTCCCGCTCGAATTACCTAAAGTGGATTCATATAAAGCGGGGCCTGACGGAGAGGGGCCTCTTGCCAATCTGTCCGAATGGACAGCTAAACACCTGGAGACCAATACCATGCCCGGTTATGCCGGCAGCAGCTGGTATTTTCTGCGCTATATGGATCCCCACAATTCAGAAGTTTTTTGTAGCCGCAAGGCATCGGATTATTGGGGGCAGGTAGATCTTTATATCGGCGGTACGGAACATGCCGTAGGTCATCTGTTGTACAGCAGGATGTGGACTAAATTCCTCTTCGACCGGGGATTTATCGGATTTGACGAACCTTACAAGCGGCTCGTGAATCAGGGTATGATTCAGGGCAGCAGCCGCTTCGCCCACCGGATCGAAATTAGCGGCGCGGATGAAATGGAAATGCTTGCCAAGCAAAAACCTATATTCCTGTCTGCCGGTATGAAAAATAGGTCATTAGACGAATTGAATGCTTCACTCAAATCCGTATTGCTGGAACAATGGGGCAAAGGCGCAGAACGTGTGCAAATTATTTCTGTTTCCAGCCTGCACGTGGATGTAAACCTGGTGAATGGGGCAGAACTGGATATCTCCGCATTCAGATCCTGGCGTCCCGAATATGGGCAGGCCCATTTCGTGATGGAAAATGGAAAATATATCTGTGGTACGGAAGTTGAAAAAATGTCAAAGTCGAAATTCAATACGGTTAATCCCAATGAGCTCGTTGATAAATATGGTGCAGATACATTTAGAATGTACGAGATGTTCCTCGGACCGGTGGAACAAAGCAAACCCTGGGATACTAAGGGTATCGAAGGTGTTCACCGGTTTCTTCGTAAACTCTGGCGTTTGTTTTTTGATGAAATAAAAGGAAAGGTATGGACGGCAGATGCGGCTACGGAAGCGGAATGGAAGGTATTACATAAAGCCATAAAGAAGCTGGATGAAGATACAGACCGGTTTTCCTTTAATACAGCAGTGAGTGCGCTCATGATTACAGTGAATGAACTCGGTGAATTAAAATCACATAAAAAGGAAATACTGGAAAATCTGCTGATCATCCTCACGCCATATGCACCACATATTAGCGAGGAACTCTGGCATGAACTGGGAAATTCAACAAGCATCCTTGATGCTGCGTATCCCAAATACGACGAAAGGTTTCTCATTGAATCTGCCAAGATGTATCCTGTGGCCATCAATGGAAAGACCAGAACGGAAATGCTGATCAGCCTGGATGCAAGTCAGCAGCAGGTAGAGGAAATGGTTCTCTTGGATGATTCGGTACGAAAATGGCTGGATGGCAAGACACCGAAGAAAGTGATCTACGTGAAAAACAAGATGATCAACCTGGTTATATAGGTCAGATCAGCAATAAAATTGACGTAAGGCGCCCGCTGATATGGAGCTTATACAAAGCTTATATTTATGTAAAGCTCATTTCATTTTCTCCCATTTTCTCAAGAAAATTGATTTGAGAGGAATGAAAGTTATCCGGTCCGGTGATTAACGAATTTAATCTGGTCTTTTAATCAGAACTTCAGGACATGAAAAATATAAAGGATAATCCGGGAGTTTTTGTTCCACCCCCTCTTTTTTATGTGCTTTTCTTCCTGGTTTCATTTTTCCTTCAGGGATACTTTACCATAAAACGGGCTTTTTTCTTTCATAGCCAGATAGCTAATATTCTCGGCTTGATCTTCATCTTTACCGGCTTTTTTTTCGCGGTACCTGCCGTGAGGCAATTTTTTAAGTCAAAAACTTCCATTGTTCCCATAAGACCTGCATCATCCTTACAGACCACCGGCATTTACTCCATCAGCCGCAATCCCATGTACCTGGGGCTGTTTTTCCAGTATCTGGGAATGGCATTAATCTTTGGAAACTGGTGGACGCTTTTTCTCATACCCGTATTAATCGCATTGATCCATTTTCTTGTTATCCGTCCGGAAGAAAGATATTTGTCGAGAGCTTTTGGAGACAGCTACTCCGAGTACAGAAAAAAAGTCAGGCGCTGGATTTGATCAGGGTTTTACAAGTCTTACCAGGGCGCTGCTTCCTTCTGTGCTCTGCAGATGGGCTTCATAACGTTTATCTTCTACAATAGCAACCATCAGCGATGTATTCGGCGGAATGGTTCCGAGGTTTTCGGCAACCATCACGAGTTCATTATCGGATTGGAGATCAGCCACAGCGATCTTCATGATATAAGCCTGTTCTGCCAGCAGGATATGCTCCTGCAACAAATGCCCGTTTAAAAATACAGCAATGGAATCACCATCGATCTCGGCATTGTCATAAAACCGGAGTTCTATAGAATCTCCTTTGACGGGAATCACGTTTTGTAAAATCTTTTTGCGGCTGGAGAATCGTTCTTCATTTGTTGCTGCTGCAACAGGAACCGGGGCAGGTGTAATCAGTTCCTGATTGGTAGCAGTGTGCTTTTCTATTGTAGTTTGAGTCTGTTTCGCTATAGCAGTTGGTTCTGCGGGTGGTTCAACAATTTCTGTTTTGTCTCCAGGAGGTGCAGATGCCACACCAGATATTGGTTTTCCTGAAATGACATTTACCGGCTGACTGGTTAACCCGTCGTTTATTGGTGGTGGCTGCCCATTAAACGCCAGTTGCTCAATGCTGTCCACGACTTCCGGATGGATAACACCATATGCATAGTTGTCAATCAGGAAATCCCATTCATCGGGAAATAGCGGGTCTGTGCCTGTTTTCACGAGATGCAGCTCTTTTTTGTCTTTCTGATCGTCATCCTTTCTGGAAGATTTTCCATCCAGTTTCATAATTCCTTCGCCGGGGCAGTTGAAATCCGCAACAGCCAGTAAGGCTCCGGTTCCATTACCGCTGAAATGATGGCCGCTGTAGTCTTCAATTAGTTGGTCGTCCCACCAGACGACATCATTAGTCTGACCATCATAATACCCCTTCACGGAATAACGGCGATAACTCGATTTCGAATCATAATAATATGAGGTTCCAATCAGACTATCACCCTTGCGAACGAGTTTTAATTCCACCCGCGAAAAACCCATTTTACCCTTCCAGACACCTGAAATGGGCTGAGCCCCAATGGTTGTCCAAGACAAAAGGAAAATGAATGTTTTGAGAAGGAATTTACCGAAGTTTCTGACTTGCATAATAGTCGAACGTCAGCCGGGTCGGGATATTATAAAAAGCCTGTTAATTTGGTTGGCGGTTAATGGTTGACGGTTAGCGGTTGATAGTTTGGGATTGACATTCAATGAGTTATAGTTATCCGTTATTCATTTGCACCTTATCATTCCCTCATTTAACTTCCACATTTCCACACCTCCACACTTTCACATTCACCAGATTAACCCAGGTACACTTCCATCAAACCATCCGGGAGCGTAAGAAATACAGTCCGGTTTTTATGATCCACTTTATTCAGCGTCTGCTCGTTAATCGGTATCAGCACTTCTTTAGAATCGATTTCCAGCCTGCACAACACCTGATGGGGCTGTTCGATCACTTCAAGAATGGGACCGAGCCCCCTGTCCTGATCCATAATCTGGTATCCAACCCAGCCGATAGGATTATTCTTATGTGTATGTGCCTGGATTTCCTCTTCCTTTAACCAGACTTCCTTTCGTATAAGTTTTGAAACCGCTTCGCGGCTATCGATTCCTTCCAGTTTCAGATATAACTCGTCCTCTCCTTTTTTCCGGATATGTTCTATGAAATAGGGAAGCAATTCATCCTTTTTTTCTTCAAGGAAAATCACTTTAATTTTTGAAACAGTAATTTTTTTACCCAGGTGATGCAGCAGGATCATATCGCCTTTCAGGCCAAAGCCAGACACGATTTTGCCGATATTCCGGTAATTATTTTCCATCATTCGTTCCAATAAAAAAAGGCTATCTGAAAGAAGATAGCCTTAAGAAATTATGTAAACACCGTTTTAGCCTTGTGTTTCGTTCTCCTGCTTTCTTTCCACTCTTCTTGCAGGAGCGGGAGCACGTCTGCCACCGGGTCTCGCTTTGCGGTTATCTTCCTGGCGTTTCTTGACATGTAGTTCATGTTCGCTATGCCATTTGGAAAATTTTTCCATGGCGGCAGCTTCATCAAACAGGCCGAGTTTAACGCCTCTCAACAGATGTTTCAGGTACAAAACGCCCTTATAACTGAGGATCCGGCGAACCGTATCCGTCGGCTGTGCACCTTTATGCAGCCAGTCAAGCGCCTTCTGACGATCGAGCTGAACAGAAGCAGGAACTGTTAAGGGATTGTACGTACCGATTTTCTGGATGAATTTACCGTCTCTTGGAGCCCGTATGTCGGCTACGACGATGAAATAGAATGGCCTCTTCTTAGACCCATGTCTTTGGAGTCTGATTTTTACTGGCATCTTAAATAAAAATTTAAATGCGTTATTTAATAAGGTTTAATTTCAGATCGCTTGAAGCAATCCGTTGTTGCAAATGTAATGAATCAGGGATAAAATGCCGAATGATTTACTGTCTTTTTTGATGAACGGAAAAATTAACGTTTCCCCAATCCCATACCCCCCATGGGCATTTTATTCATTGTTTTCATCATCTGTTTCATCTGATCGAACTGCTTCATAAATGCATTCACTTCCTGGAGTTCTTTTCCGCTTCCTTTAGCAATCCGTTTCCGACGGCTCTGATCGATAACATCGGGATTGGAGCGTTCAAAAGGCGTCATTGAACTGATCATGGCTTCAATGCCTTTAAATGAATCATTGCTGATATCAACATCTTTTATTGATTTTCCAACACCTGGGATCATACCCAACAGGTCTTTGATATTGCCCATTTTCCGGATTTGTTCAAGCTGCTGTTTAAAATCTTCAAAGTCAAACTGATTTTTCCTGATCTTCTTTTCCAGTTTGCGTGTTTGTTCTTCGTCAAACTGACTCTGCGCCTTTTCCACAAGGGAAGTAATGTCACCCATTCCGAGGATCCTTTGGGCCATTCGGGCCGGATAGAATACATCCAGGGTTTCCATTTTCTCCCCGCTGCTGACAAACTTAATGGGTTTGTTGACGGTATATTTTATGGAGAGCGCCGCACCGCCTCTTGTGTCGCCATCGAGTTTGGTCAAAACCACACCGGTGAAATCGAGAAGGTCGTTAAAGGCTTTAGCTGTGTTGACTGCATCCTGCCCGGTCATGGAATCCACAACAAACAGGATCTCCTGGGGATCGACGGCTTTTTTGATATTAGCTACCTCCGTCATCATAATCTCATCAATCGCCAGCCGGCCTGCGGTGTCGATAATGACTACGTTTTTATTCCTGCTTTTTGCTTCCGCCACCGCCTGGCGCGCTATGCTTACGGGATCCATATTCTCGGGAACGGTGAATACGTCCACACCAATCTGGGACCCCAGAATGTTCAATTGTTCAATCGCTGCGGGCCTGTATACGTCGGCGGCTACCAGCAGGGGTGAAAACCCTTTTGTTTTAAGCCAATTGGCGAGTTTTCCGCTGAACGTCGTCTTACCACTACCCTGTAAACCGGCCACAAGGATCACAGCCGGGCTCCCCTTTGCCTGCAACGTGCTTTCATTACCCCCCATGAGTTCCGTCAGCTCATCCTGCACAATTTTAACCATAAGCTGTCCGGGACTGACTGCGGAGAGTACTTTCTGGCCTAAAGCTTTGTGTCGGATCGTATCGGTAAATTCCTTGGCTATTTTAAAGTTGACGTCGGCATCGATCAGGGCGCGGCGTATATCCTTGACCGTTGCCGCCACATTGAGTTCGGTGATTCGCCCCTGCCCTTTAAGCTGCTTAAACGCAGCATCGAGTTTCTCACTTAGGTTTTCAAACATAGACTTCCTGATGATTAATAACTGAATGAAAAAACGTGAATAAACATCTCGTTCTATCCACGTTTTTCAGAAAGGCAAAGGTAAGAAAATGAAGCGTAATATTATTTCAGATGATCGGCTTTTGTAATTATATGCCCAGATAATTCCTCAGGGATTTAGCTCCTGAATTACTTCTGAGTTTTGTGATGGCTTTGTCTTTGATCTGACGGACGCGTTCGCGTGTGAGGCTGAAGCGGTCGCCGATATCTTCCAGACTCATGGGATGATCCACCCCGATACCAAAGAAAAAGCAGATGACTTCTTTCTGGCGCTCAGTAAGCGTTTTCAGCGAACGGTCTATATCCACTTTCAGGGACTCGTTGTGTTCGATGTTGGTTTCAGCCCGGTCTGCATTCAAGTTTTCCATTACGTCGATCAGGGTATTATCCTCACCCTCAGACAATGGCGTATCTACACTAACGTGCCGGCCTCCGATGCCTAAAGTGGAGGTAACTTCTTCAATATCCAGTTCCAGTACTTCAGCCAGTTCTTCTGCTGAAGGTTCCCGTTCAAACTGTTGTTCCAGCATAGAATAGGCTTTCTGGATCCGATTAGTCAGCCCCACTTTATTAAGGGGCAGACGTACAATTCGGGATTGTTCGGCCAATGCCTGCAGGATACTCTGACGGATCCACCATACCGCATAAGAAATGAATTTGAAACCGCGGGTTTCATCGAAACGCTGGGCGGCTTTGATCAATCCGAGATTGCCCTCATTGATGAGGTCGGGAAGTGTAAGTCCTTGGTTTTGGTATTGTTTGGCTACGGAAACTACAAATCGAAGATTGGCTTTAGTTAGTTTATCCAGGGCCTTCTGATCACCCTGTTTAATCCGGATAGCGAGTTTTACCTCTTCTTCCGGCGTGATCAATTCAACTTTTCCGATCTCCTGCAGGTATTTTTCCAAGCTCTGAGACTCACGATTTGTAATACTCTT
Organism: Puia sp.; assembly: GCA_041481385.1. Classification (GTDB taxonomy): domain Bacteria; phylum Bacteroidota; class Bacteroidia; order Chitinophagales; family Chitinophagaceae; genus Puia. The sequence goes on along the minus strand of JBGPBW010000041.1, from coordinate 7,778 downwards.
CGTGATCTTGAGTTGACGCATACTCATGGGCAGGTAATTTTAAAGGGTTATAGGTTTAAAGGTTCTTCAGGCAATTTTGGATATATGGACTTACTAAAAACGTATAAATGAATCTTTTCTTATCAGTATACCCGGAAGATTCCATTTAACTTAATCAATATAAGGATCGGGAGGCAAAATACCAAACCCAAATAAGGGTAAAGAACTGGTTTTCAATTCTTTCCCAAATTGGGCATACATGATTTATTCATTATCAGGACTTTGAGACAGTTAAAAAAAATTCCCGGTCATGAAATATTTATCTATAATTGCAGCCCACGATATCAACAGACAATAGATGAGCAAGAAACAGCAGTTTACGTTAGAATATTCATTAAAGTGCCCTCCTTCCATTTTGTATGAATTTTTAAGTACCCCGGCAGGACTCCAGGAATGGTTTGCAGACAAAGTCGATGAGCGAGATAATATTTTCAGTTTCTCCTGGAACGGATCCACCACTAAAGCTGAAGTTTTGGAAAGTGAATTGGATAAATTCGTCCGGTTCCACTGGTCCGATTCCCCTAAAGAAGAGTTTTTTGAATTCCGGATTGAAAAATCAGACATCACCAATCAAACCATACTGCTGATCAAAGATTTTGCAGACAAAAAAGATATTAAAGACCAGACCCAGCTTTGGAGTTATCAGGTGAAGGATCTTTTTCACAGGCTTGGGAACTGAAGAATGACGTTGACGGTTGACAGCTGACGGCAAAATATACTTCCATACTTTCATACTTCCACACTTTCACATTTGCTTTAAGTAACCTTTACGCTTAAAACGTATTTTTGCTTCGTGATTAAAAAGCTCGACAAACTTATTATTGGCGCATTCATCGGGCCTTTCATAGCCACTTTTTTTATTACGTTGTTCGTATTGGTTCTGCAGTTTTTCTGGCTTTATATTGATGATATCGTGGGCAAGGGGCTGGATATGCTTACGATCGGAAGGTTCATTTTATATGTGAGTGCAACCCTGGTTCCCCTGGCGCTGCCGCTTGCGGTCTTGCTTTCTTCCATTATGACCTTCGGTAATCTCGGCGAAACCTTTGAGCTGGTTGCTATTAAATCAGCGGGTATACCCCTGCTGCGTTTTATGCGCCCGCTTTTTATCACATCCCTTTTTATATGCGGTATTGCATTTTTATTCAATAATTATTTTATTCCGGTGGCCCAGCTGAAGATGCAAACGCTGAAATATGATATCATTGTATCCAAACCAGCATTCGACATCAAGGAAGGTGTTTTCTACGATAAAATTGACGGCTACATTATTAAAATCGGCAAAAAAGAAAAGGACGGGTCGACCATACACGATATCCTGATCTACCAGCACAATTACAATCTGCTCCAGGATAATTCCATCGTGGCTCAAAGCGGCAAGATGACGATCTCCCCGGATAAAAAATTTCTGGAATTCAATCTGAAAAACGGATGGGACTACCAGGAAAAGGGTCAGCACAATACATTGAATACCCAGCTGATTCGGACAGGTTTTGAAGAATATAAAAAAGTTTTTGATTTAAGTTCATTCAAGCTGAATAAAACTGACGACAGCACATTTAAAAATAATTACCAGATGCTGAACATGCGTCAGCTGAGCACCACCATTGATTCCCTTGAAAAGACAGATGCCTCTTATCAAAAACAATCCCGAACCCTGCTACATGCGCAATTACATATCCTGAATTATCTCGATAGTCCGTGGAAATCCCGCCCGCCTGCTGCAATAACAGATTCATTTATTAAAATTTTACCGGATTCCGCTGTGCGTCCTGTCCTGGAAAGGGCGTTTAGTACGATCAGCAGTATCAAAAGCAGCACGGATATTTCCGTGCTGTCATATGAAAACGACCGCACTAACCTGCGTATGCACCTGATGGCCTGGCATGAAAAAATTACCATGTCCATTGCCTGTCTTGTTTTATTTATGATTGGAGCTCCGCTGGGTTCCATCATTCGCAAGGGCGGCATTGGGCTGCCCCTCATTTTTGCCGTGATCTTCTTCGTCGTGTTCTTCCTCCTGAATAATTTCGGGAGGAAATTTGTGAAGCAAGACGTCATGCAGCCCTTGTCGGGCATGTGGATGGCTACTTTCGTACTGTTGCCAGTCGGCATTTTTCTAACTTATAAAGCGATGAATGATTCCCAGCTCTTCAATAAGGAATTTTATTATCGTATGCTTAAAAAATTAGGAAGCAGGAGTCACGCGGAGAAGGTTATATAGAAATACGATAAAACATTTCCCATCCAATACGTGTTTCGGGCGGATTCCTTTTACATTTGCTGACAATTCGCTTTGTGGATAAAAACAAAGAAAATCTCCGCATCCAGTCCTGGATACTTATTGTTGCCGTTTTTTTATTTACGATCAAAATTATCGCCTGGTGGATAACCCATTCCGTGGCTATTCTGACAGATGCCCTGGAAAGCATTGTGAATATTATTGCCGGTATCGTGGGTTTATATAGTTTGTCCATCGCATATAAACCTCGGGACAGTAACCATCCATATGGGCATGGCAAAGCAGAATTTCTTTCGGCAGCCATTGAAGGCACACTCATTATGCTGGCGGGCTTATTTATTATTTTTGAAGCGGTTATCCAACTTGTTCATCCAAGGCCGCTGGAACAGCTCAATTATGGTATCCTGCTTGTAGGCATTTCTGCAGTTATCAATTTCATCGTCGGGTGGATTGCCTTAAAAAAAGGAAAAGAAAGCCGGTCCGAAGTACTTCAGGCAAGTGGACATCATCTGCAATCTGACACGTATTCGACTGTAGCAATTATTATCGGCCTGATCCTGATATATTTTACGCATATTCACCAACTGGATAGTATCGTGGCGATCATTATGTCCATCGTCATTATGATCATCGGTTACCGCATTGCCCGAAAATCCGTTGCGGGCATTATGGATGAAGCGGATGAAAAAATCCTTTTGAAAGTAATTGCATTGTTAAACAATAGCCGGTTGCCGAACTGGATTGATATACACAACCTGCGGGTCATCAAATTCGGCAATGTATTACATATCGACTGCCATATGACGGTTCCCTGGTATCTGAATGTACGTCAGGCGCATGCCGAAGTAGAAAGTCTGCGTGTGTTGGTTGAAAAAGAATTTGGTGCTGCAATGGAATTCTTCGTGCATGCGGATGATTGTATCAGCAGTTGCTGCCCGATTTGCATAAAAAATGATTGTGAGGTCAGGGAACAACCCTTCAGAAAAAAAATACAATGGAATATGGTAAATGCCATACCAAATAAAAAACACGAGTTATCCACCCCTGAATAATTCTGTAGAGCATATTTCATATTCCGGGTGCATTTATTAAAAGGGGGTTAAATTCGCAGACATTCACTTATAATCAGACATCATGGAGTCATGGAAATCATATCAGGATAAACACAAAGAAAGGTTTCTCGAAGAATTAATGGCTTTACTGAGAATCCCATCCATTAGTTCCGACAGCAGAAATCAGAAGGATATGCTCACCTGCGCAGAAGCGGTAAAAAGATCCCTGTTGGATGCAGGACTTACAAAAGCTGCCGTTTATCCTACGGCCGGGCACCCGGTAGTGTATGCTGAAAAAATAGTGGATCCGTCCAAACCCACGGTGCTGGTGTATGGGCATTATGATGTTCAACCTGTGGATCCGCTGGAACTCTGGAATACGCCTCCTTTCGAACCTACCATTAAAAATGGGGTGATCTTTGCGCGGGGATCCGCCGACGACAAAGGTCAGTTCTTCATGCACGTGAAAGCGATGGAAATGATGAACGCGACCGGCACACTGGCTTGTAATATTAAATTCATCATTGAAGGTGAAGAAGAGATCGGATCACCCAACCTTGGCGCTTTTGTTTCTTCCCATAAGGAATTACTAAAGGCTGATGTAATCCTGATCAGTGATACATCGATGATCAGCCTTGATACCCCTTCGATCGAAATCGGCGTGCGCGGTCTGGCTTACATCCAGGTGGAAGTCACCGGCCCCAACAGAGATCTGCATAGCGGCGTTTATGGAGGTGCTGTAGCCAACCCCATAACAATACTGGCAGGGATGATTGCCAGCTGTCACGATGAAAATAACCACATTATGATTCCGGGTTTTTACGATGATGTTCTTGAATCATCAGCTGAAGACAGAAAAAAAATGTCGGCTGCACCTTTCAATGAAAAGGAGTATATGCAAGATCTGGGTGTGCGGTCGCTATGGGGTGAAAAAGGGTTCAGTACGAATGAACGAACAGGCATTCGGCCCACACTCGAACTTAATGGTATCTGGGGTGGTTTTCAGGGTGAGGGTTCCAAAACCGTTCTTCCTTCAAAAGCCTTTGCAAAAATTTCAGCCCGCCTGGTTCCCAATCAGACCTCAGGAAAAACCGGCCGACTGCTTGTGGACTATTTCCGGAAAATTGCGCCTCCAGGCGTAACTGTTCATGCATTTGAATTACATGGAGGCGAGCCGTATATGACACCGCTGGATTCACTTGCTTATATCGCGGCTGAAAAAGCGATTGAAGCAAGCTTCGGTAAAAAACCGGTACCACAGCGGGGTGGTGGCAGTATTCCGATTTGTTCTCTGCTGGAAAATGAGCTGGGGATAAAAATTGTATTTATGGGATTCGGCCTGGATAGCGACAACCTGCATTCGCCGAATGAAAAATATAATATTGCCAACTTTTACAAAGGGATAGAAACGATACCCTATTTCCATAAGTTCTTTGCTGAGGGAAGCCAGAAGAAAGTGTGAGAGTATGGGAGTATGGGAGTATGGGAGTAAGGACAACCAACAACCGTCATTGATTAACAATGTCAGAAAAAGAAAAACTTCGTATCGACAAGTACCTCTGGGCCATCCGGCTTTTCAAAACCAGGAGCCTGGCATCTGATGCCTGCGAAAAAGGGAAAGTGAAAAATGATGCGGGACAGGTCAAACCTTCCAAACAAGTGCATATCGGTGATGTATATGAAGTAAAAACGGAATCAAAACGATGGAGGATTCAGGTTACCGCCCTGCTGGACCATCGGTTGGCTTATGCGGAAGCAATAAAATATTATCTGGATGTTACACCGGCTGAGGAAGTAGAACGGATTCAGTATCAGGCTGCCAGCTTTCACACCGGTAAACGGTTAAGTAAGGTGGGCAGACCGACAAAGAAACAACGACGTGATTTAGATGGAATGGGGCTGACAGATGACAGATAACAGATTTTTTCAAATTTTCAAATTTCCAAATTGCGCATAGACATTATCAGTGTTTTACCTGAACTGTTGGAGAGTCCCTTTGCCCATTCCATTCTCAAAAGGGCAAAGGAAAAAAACCTGCTTGATATTTTCATTCATCCCCTGCGCAACTGGGCTGTGAATGAATACGGACAGGTTGATGATTATCAGTATGGAGGTGGAGCCGGTATGGTGATGATGTGTGAACCCCTGGCCAATGCCATTGAATCATTAAAAAAAGAAAGGAACTACGATGAGATTATTTTCATGAGCCCGGACGGTGAATTGCTGAGTCAGCCGATGGCTAATGCCCTCTCCTTAAAAGAAAACCTGATGATCATCTCAGGTCATTATAAAGGCATTGACGAGCGCGTCCGTGAACATTTCATCACCCGTGAAATTTCCATCGGTGACTATGTATTGAGCGGTGGTGAATTGCCAGCCGCCGTTTTATCGGATGCCATCGGGCGTTTGCTTCCAGGTGTTCTAAATGATGAAACATCTGCTCTGTTCGATTCCTTTCAGGACAGCCTGTTGGCTCCGCCAGTTTATACCAGACCGGCTGATTTTCGCGGCTGGAAGGTTCCGGATATACTGCTGAGTGGAGATCCGACTAAAATTTCCGAATGGCGTCATGACGCAGCCCTGAAAAAAACGGCTGAAAAAAGACCCGGTTTACTGAGGGATTAAGTTGTAAATATGATCATCCAGGGAAATCTGATAGATATCCGGGCAAAGCGAATTTATCCGGCCGAAATTACGGTCCGTGACAAATTAATACAAACCATCCGTGAACTGGATTCCGGATCGCAGGTTCCGGAACTGTTTATATGCCCCGGATTTATAGATGCCCATGTACACATTGAAAGTTCGATGCTTATCCCATCAGAATTCGCACGTCTCGCTGTAGTACATGGTACCGTTGCCACGGTGAGTGATCCCCATGAAATTGCCAATGTGCTCGGCATGTCCGGGGTCGAATTCATGATCAGCAACGGAAAACAAACTCCGTTTTACTTTTATTTCGGCGCACCCAGCTGTGTACCGGCTACCATCTTTGAAACTGCTGGTGACGTTTTACATTCTGATGATGTAGAGGAACTTCTTTCTAGGCCGGAGATTAATTATTTAAGTGAGATGATGAATTTTCCTGGCGTATTGCAGCAGGATCCCGAAGTGATGAAAAAAATAGCTGCAGCAAAAAAATTCAACAAACCAGTAGACGGTCACGCACCCGGACTTAGAGGAACTGAAGCAGCACAGTACATTCATGCAGGTATAACGACCGATCATGAATGCTTCACCGCAGAGGAAGCTCTTGACAAAATGCAGAGCGGTATGAAAATCCTGATACGCGAGGGCAGCGCTGCACGCAATTTTGAGGCCCTGGCCGGATTGCTTCATGATCACTGGGAAAAGATGATGTTCTGCAGCGACGATAAACATCCCGACAGCCTGGTGAAAGGACATATCAACCAGCTCTGTGCCCGGGCTGTGGCAAAAAATATTGATCTGTTCAAAATACTTACTGCAGCCTGCCTCAATCCCATCAGCCATTACCGGTTGGACTGTGGTCAGCTGCGTCCGGGTGACCCCGCAGATTTTATTCTTTTAAAAGATCTTATTCATTTCGAGGTCGTACAGACCTGGTTGCAAGGCAGGCTGGTGGCGGAGAATGGACATAGCCTTTTAGGTTTCATCCCGGCTTCCGATGTACCAAACCGTTTTAATGCAGGGCCAACAGTTCCTGAGGATTATGTATTTCCTGCATTTCCAACTAAGGAATCATTTTACCCCTACCCGGTGATAGGGGCATTAGAAGGACAGTTGATTACCCGGAAATTCATCAGCGAAATCAAACCACAACAGGGTATCTGGGTAGCAAGCCCGGAAGAAGACATATTAAAAATTGTAGTGGTAAACCGATATATAAATTCGCCAGTGGCCAAAGCATTCATCAAAAATTTCGGACTGAAGAGGGGTGCCCTGGCTTCTTCCGTTGCCCATGACAGCCATAATATCGTAGCTGTTGGTACAAACGACGAAGATCTTTGCAGCGCAGTCAATGCGATCATCACAAAAAAAGGCGGCATCAGTGCTGCAGAGACTGATGGAGTATTTAGTCTGGGCCTGCCTGTAGCCGGACTCATGAGCATCGAAGACGGATACCGGGTGGCGGAAATGTATACCCGGCTTGATGCCCGGGCTAAGAGCCTCGGCTCCGGCCTGGCATCACCTTTCATGACGCTGTCTTTTATGGCGCTCCTGGTCATTCCCCACCTGAAACTGAGCGATCTGGGTCTTTTTGACGGGGATCTTTTCCAAATCCTTTGAATGAGGTTTTTTTACCGGAGAAAATCCGGCATTCACCGCTCCCCAGACCCGTATAACCTATAAGCGTTTGCCCTGAGTTCCTTCTGGGACTAGTTTTACATGAAATTTAAAGAAATGGAAACTACAGATATGGATAAGACGGAAAAGACCGGACAGGAAAACCCCTTACGAAGAAG
>JBGPBW010000040.1:0-25232 GCA_041481385.1 Puia sp. | reverse complement strand
TGGGAAAAAAATAAACAGTGGATGCAGCTGCTCACAGAAAGTAGTGCACCACTATTTATCTCTGCCCAGCCCGAGGCACTTGGTGAAAAACAAAAACAGGCCATAAGAACCAACTTTGCTGCGGCATCACGTAAGCAACCATTGGGTGAACCATTGGACTGGATGACCAACCTAAGACCTGAAGAATGGATACTTAATGGCAGCAGAATCCATTTTGACTGGACCTGAAGTGACGGCGTACCATCACAATTACGAAAATAGAAGGCTACCGTCAAAATAATCAATTTCTACCGGTGAACCGCTATAGGCCAGACAAACAGGATAATCCGGAGACATGTTAAAACTTTTAATCTTCCAGTTTTTTTTGTGTTCATGCGATATAACACCCTCATCTAAAGCTGAAACTGTTTTTAGATTTTCCTGCAGCCCCCGGCCCTCTGCCTTTATGAGTGCTTCTTTGCGGGTCCATAAAAAATAAAAAGCAGCTACGGGGACTTCGGCATGAGATACAAACTGCTGTTCTGATACACTGAAATGTTCCTGCATCAGGTCTGTATAATCAAATGCTGAATCGACTTTTTCGATATCAATGCCCAGTTCGTGCTTTGCAAGTGCAATTACTACCCATTGCCCCGAGTGACTGATATTAAACTGGATGGGAAAATCAGTATTTTTTATAAATGGCTTTTGTCCTTTTTCCGAAATGATGCAGATCTCGGTTGGGCTTGCAGCAAGATACTTTGAAAGAAGAAAACGCAGCGACCGTCGGCCGGTAACATACCTGTTCCTGTCGGCTTCAAACCGGAAACGCAAAGCCACCATTCTCTCTGCATCGGTCAACAAGGAAAAATCAGCGGCCAGTACCGGAAATCTCCATACATGTACTGCATCTTCCAGATTCCAGTCAAATTGATCCTTTTGAATAATGTAAAAGTTTTCGAATCTATTTTCCTGTTCGGCCATTTTTCGTTTTGTAGATTTCGTAAGAACTCATCTTGCAAATCAGGGGACTGTCCGGTTAAATAGCTTTCAGAACGGAAGAAGGATCTGTAAAACCGGGCCTGATTTCCTTAGCGGCATTACGTTCATTAATAATCCGGCCAAGCATGCGGGATAATTCCTGTACGTTAGGTGAGAGTAAAAAAGTCTTATGATCACCGGAAATCTCATGAATGTTAATGCCCTGCAGGGCATAGGGTTTCCACCCCAGGTATACGGGATCATCCAGGAAATACATCCTGCTTTTTACCCTGAAAAGGTCTATGCTCCCATTGTAAGGTTCGAGCTTATATTTTTCAAATGCTATATCGTGTTTGTAGTTGATTTTATCGGCAAAATCGAGGTGTTCCTCTTCGACGGTCATTTTCTTAAAAATACCCGCGTTGGCGATCAGGTGAATACATTTACTTTTCAAAAAATTGAATTGGTAGGCCAATGTTTCAGCAGGGTACTTTCTGAAAGAACTCAGGATAAATTTAAATTTTGGAAACTGGCGTTTAAACTTCTTACTCATCTTGAGTGCCCAGTCATCGAAATGGGATGCGTGATCAGCGTTTGTATCGAAGATGGCCAGCATATTCACGTCACGGCCCGCTGCTTTCAGCTGTTTGGCCATTTCAAATGCTACTATCCCGCCAAAAGAATAACCGGCCAGGTGATAAGGTCCCCGCGGATTTTGCTGCAATATTTCGCCTACATAATAAGCTGCGATTTCTTCCATATTATCAAAAGGTTCATCCACACCATTAAGCCCCCTGGCCTGCAACCCATACACAGGCTGATCGGCATCCAGGCCCATAGCAAGCGCATGAAAAATCAATACGGTTAGTCCCGATCCATGTACAATATAAAGTGGTGGTTTACTGCCGCCCGGTTTTATCTGGACCAGAGAGTTCCAGGAGTCTTTTTTCTCATCCTGCTCAAGCAGTTCACTTAACTTTTCAATCGTTGGCGCTTCAAACAACGCAGTAATGGGTAAACGGTGTTTTGATTTCTCTTCAATCCATTTCATTACCCGGACTGCAATCAGAGAATGTCCTCCCAATTCGAAAAAATTATCGTCTATGCTGAGTTGTTGCACATGCAGTGCTTCCTTCCAAATGTCAGCCAGCATAAGTTGGGTTTCAGTTTGGGGTTCCTTTATAGTCCTGTTTCCGAATTCCGGTAAAAGATCCGGATCGGGCAGTGCGTTTCTATCTAGTTTGCCATTAGCATTCAGTGGTAAACGGTTCAGCGGAATAAAGATCCGGGGAACCATAAAGGCCGGGAGTCTGGATTCCAGGAATATTGTTAATTCCTCTTTGCTGAATGCACCCGGCGACACGATATAAGCGATTAATTTTTTCTCTGATGACGTTTCACCGCGTGCTAAAACTGCTGTTTGCTGTATACCGGGAAATTGTTGAATAACCGATTCAATTTCTGCAGGCTCGATACGAAAACCCCTGATTTTTACCTGGTCGTCCAACCGGCCGTGAAATTCCAGATTGCCGTCGGGCATTTGCCGTGAAAGGTCGCCCGTACGATACATTTTTGCACCTGGTTCTGAACTGAATGGATCTGGTATAAATCTTTCCTTTGTCAAATCCGGACGATTCAGATATCCCCTGGCTACACCCGCTCCTCCCACAAATAATTCACCGATAACACCTATACCACATAACTGCAACTGGTTATTCAATATATAGGCAGTACGGTTTTCTATGGGTGTCCCGATCGGAATGGGTTTGGTTATCTGTAGTTCTTTGACGGGGTAAGTGAGTGAAAAAGTCGTATTTTCTGTAGGGCCATATCCATTGATGACTTCCAATGAAGGATAGCGATTCCTCAATTTTTCTATATGGTGTTCAGATAATTTTTCACCGCCGGCTATCACTGTGCGTAATCCATCAAATACACTGATATCCAGCTCAATCCATTGGTTCAGTAAACTGGATGTGAACCACATGATGTTCACTTTTCGCTTCCTGATTTCCTGCTTCAGCAGATCGCTGTTCAACAGGGTCTGTTCCGGACACAAAACGAGTTCGCCACCATTCAGCAACATAGACCAGTACTCAAAACTGCTCGAGTCAAACGACGCTGATCCCGTATTCAGCAGAACGTTCCTTCCGGACAAATTTACATAGTGTACACCCCGAACCAGGCTGATTACGCTCCTGTTTTCGATCATCACACCTTTCGGCTTTCCCGTTGAACCTGAGGTATACATCACATAGGCCAGGTCCCTGCCATTTCCGACGGGAAAAAACGGTCTTACTGGTTCCTGAAAAATCAGGTCCCATTCTTCATCAATTAAAATAATCAATCGGTTATCCGGAGATCCCAGGATATCCAGGCAATTCCGGGTGCAAAAAATTTTACCTGCTCCGATATCTTCCAGCATAAACCTGATTCGTTCGGAGGGATATTCCGGATCCAGTGGGACGTAGGCACATCCCGCCTTAAGAATGCCCAGAATGACTATGATCAGATCTATGGATTTGGCCATGCAAACAGGAATTCGTTCCTCCTTTATAACACCTTTCGATTTCAGATAATGCGCCAGCTGGTTTGATCTTTCTTCAAGCTGGCGGTAAGTGAGTGTTTGATCGCCAAAACTAAGTGCCCGCCGGAAAGGTGTCTTTCTGGCCTGTTCACTGAACAAATAGGCAATGGACTTTTCTTTTGGATAAAGCGAAATCTGATCTTCTGTTTCAGAATGTTTCCAATCAGGTGAAGAAATATCCATAATCCGGATATCCGGTTCTGAAACCAGCCGGTGCAGGAGATTTTCAAATGACTTCATCATATACCGGATGGTAGATGCTTTGAAAAGCTGGGTATTGTAGGACCATTGTACGTCCATGTTTTCAACAGATCCTCCCACATTCAGGGAAATTTCAAAATTCTCATATGCTCTCGGATTGTAAATCATTTCATATTTCAATCCCGGGAATTCAACGCCATCGTCAAGTCCCAGCTCAACATTAAAAGTCACGGGTATCAAAGGCACACGCGATCTGTCTCTGGCAATATTCAGTTTTTGCAGCAGACTTCCGAAAGTGATCTGCTGATGGTCATAGTCTTTCAGTATCTGCGATTTTCTTTGCTTCAGGTATTCAGAAAAAAACAGCTTCCCTTCCGGTTTACTGCTCATTGGCAACAGATTAACACAATGTCCGACCAATCCGTATAGCCCAGTTACAGACTGGCCGGCAGTCGGTATACCCAGGATGATTTCCTGCTGACCTGTAATGCTGCGCAGGAAAACTTCAAAAGCAGCCATCAGCGTGGTAACCAGCGTGCATCCCGATTGTGTACCCAATTTTTTTATTGCATTAACCAATTCCAGATCCAGAGGGAAATCCAGACGATGACTTCTATATGTCCGTACCTGCGGTCGGGGAAAATCGGTTGGCAAATCAAGGACCGGCACAGCATACTGCAACTGGTCGATCCAGTATTGTTCAATTTCTTTGTAGGTCGTCGTTTCTGAAAACCGGATCTGCATTGCGGCGTAGTCACTTAGTGAAGGAGCGGGTTTAATTTCCGGAATCAGGCTGCCGGTATATGCTGCGTAGTATTTGCCCAGATCCTGTAAAATAATACCCAGCGACCAGCCATCGCATATGATATGATGAGCAGTCAGGGTCAAATAATATTCTTCTTCATTCAATTTGAATAAATCCGTCCGGAATAAAGGACCTTTCACAAGATCAAATGAATCAAGTGCATTCTGTTTTGCAAATGAGGAGATAAATGTTTCCTGATCAGTCAGATTTTGATCTGCGAGGTTTAATACCCGAAGCTTGAGGGGCAAATCCCGATAAACACATATTTGTTTGCCGTCCTCGCTAAAAGTAGAACGAAGGGCTTCGTGACGAATAATAATTTGCTTTAATGCCCTTTCTAAGGCATGTATATTTAATGCACCTGTAAGTCTGAGACTAACCGATTCATTATAAGACCGGCTGGCATCCGCGCCGCCCAGTGCACAGGAGAGCCAGATTTCCATCTGGGGCTCGATAGCTGGCACATAATGAAAGTTCTGGGAAGAAGTCAGGAATCCGGATTCCAGCAATTCGTTTACTGATTCTTCAAATTTTTCTATGATGATTTTCACATCCGAAGCACTGTGGGCTTCGCTAAGGAAACAGGGAAACCCATCCCAGATATGAATCCCCTTCTCGCGCATCAGTGTATACAACAATTCAGCATATGGTATTTCCTCTTTAAATTTTATTTTCCAAAGTGAACCGAATTGAGCAACGTAAACCGATATACCTTTTTGAATACAAATCTGATTGATTGCGTCTGCCATTTCCCTCGTCTTTTCGTTCAGGGATATCTGCAGGGCAGGACCTTTTGCTTTCATATATTCCAGGGAGGCCAGAGAAGCTGCAAGGGCCAGGGGATGCCGAACGAAAGTTCCCGCAAAATATGTGACTCCCGATTCAGGCACAGAGTCATTTCCATAATTCCAGTACCCGCCATCGAGCGCATCCATAAATAGTTTTTTCCCCGCGATAACACCGATTGGCAATCCACCTGCAATTACTTTTCCATAAGTACCCAAATCTGCCCGTATTCCAAACATGGCCTGGGCACCACCAGGATGCATCCTGAATCCGGTTATGACCTCATCAAAAATGAGGGCCGTACCGGATTCCAATGTAATCTTCCGAATTGCTTTCAGGAATTCGACCGGTTGAAATTCCGGCCTCCGGCTTTGTACGGGTTCTACCAGAATGGCCGCCAGTTCATGCGCATGTTTTTTAATGATTGACAGACTTTCCTCTGTTCCATAGTCAAGTATAAGCATATTCTGCACGGCTTCCTGCATAATTCCGGCAGCAGCAGGAAAAGACTTTAAATTTTTGGTCCCCCTTACAATTACTTCGTCAATAATTCCGTGATAGGATCCCGAAAAAGCGATGATGGTTTTGCGGCCTGTAACGGTTCTGGCTATGCGCATCGCACCGAGTACTGCTTCAGAGCCTGTATTACAAAGTGCAGCGCGATCAAAATTTGTAAATTCACATATAAGTTTAATTACCTGTCCGGCAAGTTTGTGCTGAGGACCGATTTCATAGCCATCATCTATCTGGCGGTGTAAAGCACGTGCGACAGAATCCGGCTGGTAACCCAGGAAATTGGAACCGAATCCATTCAACGCATCGATATATTCATTCCCATCCAGATCCCATAAACGACTGCCAAGCGATTTGTTAACGACGATTGAATAGATAAGTTCCTTGATAAGTGGTTTAAAACCGGATACAACGCGTGGATCGGCCATATAGGACCGGTGTTCCTGTGTATAATTTTTGCTGAGCCTGGTTTTTTGATTATATCGATGGATGAATTCGTCCAGAAATGCCTGTTGTCTGTCATTTAAAGCCGTCGCCTTTTTTTCTATTCTTGCAGTCGCACCAAACGGTTTTTTTAATTCCGCCTGCTCCTCTTCAGAGAGTGGATCACCATCATGGGTTGGGGCATGACTGCCGATCGGTATTGTATGTTTTGTCGTCTTTTCTCCCTTCTCTAAATCAGCTACCTGCCTGGCGAGCATTTCAATCTGCGTAGACAAATATTGAATGGATGAAAGGTCATCTGAAATTGCGGTTTTTTGTTCATCCCGATATCTATCCTCAGGGAGATTTTCATTCAAATATCCGGCAAGTAATTCAAGGCTGGTATAGGTTTCATTTAATTGTCGGAAGCTGATGGGCAATCCAAATTCCTTTTTGCAATTCAGAGACACCTGGGTCAGCAAAAGAGAATCAAAACCGAGATCTATAAAATGGCCGACCGGATCTACTGATTTCATTTCAATACCGGATGCGTTTTCGAAAATAATTTTGAGCCTTTCTATCAGCGTAGTTTTGCGCTCATTGTTACGCAGTGCAGGTTCGAATTGGATGGAAATTGGGGGAACAACCCGTTTCACTGCATCATATGAAGAAGATGAGAAATTTCCAGGCGCTGCTAATGTTTGAACAGGATCTACCCAAAAACGTCTGCTGTCAAACGCATATGATGGAACCGGTATCCTTTGCCTGTGCTGACCTTTATAAAACAATTGCCAGTCAGGTTCCAAACCATTTATCCAGAGTTGCCCAATCGCCGTGAGTATAACCTGCAGCTCAGATACCCCATCTTCACCATTCAGGCTCGACACAGCAGGCAGGTTTTTCTTATTTCCCTGATGCCTGACGAGAGTCGTAAGCACCTGACCGGGACCTGACTCCACCATCACGTAATTACCCTTTTGTAAAATTGTTTTCATCGCATCAGCAAACCGGACGGGTAAACGAAGTTGGTTCGCCCAGTAGGATGGCTTCGTCATTTCATTATTCCCGATCCAACTCCCCGTAAGCGTGGAGATAATCGGTATCCGCGGTTCCTGCATTGTAATCGACGCAGCATATTTTTCGAAATCAACCAGCATGGGATCCATTGCGCCAGAATGAAATGCGTGACTGGTCTGTAAAAGTTTGTTGGCAATACCCTGCCCGGTCATTGCGGCTGAAAATTCCAGTATGGCATTTGCAGGACCGGAAATAACAGACAGGTTTGGGCTGTTTACTGCTGCCAGAGAAAGTTCAGCCGGCAAAAGAGACCTTATCTTCTCCTGGCTGCATCGGACGCTCAGCATGCAGCCTCCAGGCAGTGCAGACATCATTTGACCTCGCGTGAAAATAAGATTGAGACCATCCGCCAAACTGAATACACCCGCCAGATGCGCGGCAACAAATTCCCCGATACTGTGCCCTATGAAAGCGGCTGGCCGAATCCCCCAGCTCATCCAAAGTTTTGCGATTGCATATTCAATCGTGAATAGTGCCGGCTGTGTATAGTAGGTGTTTTGAATTTTCTGTTCGGATTCCGCATTGATTTGAAGCGGAAATATGATATCCCGAATGTCTTCATTCATTAATGGGAAAAGCAATGCTGCGCAGTCATCAAATGCCTGTTTAAACACTGGCTCCTGCTCATACAGTTCCCTGCCCATATTCAGGTACTGTGACCCCTGTCCGGGAAATATAAACACCGCTCCATCTAAATGCTCCTGCAGGAAAGCATATTCATTGAAGGAAGGCCGGGATTTGAGTTTTTGAAGAAGTTCATCCCGATCGGCCGCGATGACAAAACGCCTGGCATTAAATGCTTCTCTTGAGTTCTGCAGACTATATGCAAGGTCTGCGAGATTTCCCGATTCATGATGAAGTAGATAATCCGCTAATTTCGTGGCATACACCTCCAGGCTTTTTTCACTTTTTGCAGACCAGCTGATCAATTGCAGAGATTTTCCCCGATGCTGAATCCTTTGAATTTCTGAAGCCGGCGGTATAAATTCCTCAAGAACGACGTGCACATTGGTTCCTCCGACACCAAAAGAGCTCACACCGGCGATCCGTTTACCACTGGTTTGCCAGTCTTTGAGACGGTCATTTACATAAAATGGTGTATGCTCAAAATGTATATGCGGATTTGGTTTATTAAAGTTGACCGATGGGGGTAACTTTTTATAATATAAGGACATTGTCGTTTTGATGAAACCCGCAATACCTGCTGCTGCTGTGCAATGACCAATATTTGATTTTACAGAGCCCAGCGCACAAAACTGTTTTTTCTCATGCACACCGAAGGCCAGATTCAATCCGTCTATTTCAATTGGATCTCCCAGCGGAGTAGCCGTTCCATGCGCTTCAATATAGCTGATCTGTGCCGGAGTTATACCGGCATCATCAATGGCCATCCTAATGGCGCCCGCCTGCCCCTCTGCACTGGGAGCTGTGAAACTTCCCTTTTCACTGCCATCGTTATTTAAGCCAACTCCCCGGATGACAGAAAAAATCGTGTCGCCATCTGCTGTTGCCTTGTCCAATTTTTTTAAAAGTACCACCCCTGCTCCATCACTGAATACCGTGCCCGAAGCTTCAGCGTCAAAACTTCGGTTATGCCCATCCCGGCTGTACATCGCGCCTTCCTGGAAAATGTGCCCGCTTCTAATGGGAACAGTTACCGAAACACCGCCCGCCAGAGCCATGTCACACTGACCCTTCCGGATGCTTTCCACGGCTTCGGCAATCGCCAGCAGTGAAGTTGAACATGCCGACTGAACACTGACCGCCGGTCCTTTCAGGTTCAACTCATAAGCAGTTCGCGTTGCGATATAATCCTTTTCATTGGCTGTCATCACCAGAAAGCTGCCTACCTGTTCTATCAAATCGTGATGACCCTGAACGTTATTCAGGTAATAGGTATTATTGCCAGTGCCCGCAAAAACACCAATGGTTCCTTTGTATTTCGACGGAACACATCCGCCATTTTCCAAAGCTTCCCAGGCGATTTCCAGAAATATCCTTTGTTGGGGATCCATCAGTTCTGCCAGGCGAGGGTGGATTCCAAAAAAAGTCGCATCGAATTCTTCCACCCCGTCAATGATTCCCCGGGCCTTAATATAATCCGGACTATTCCTTAACGAATCGGGAAGACTAACATCCAGTTCATCCGCCGTAAAAAAAGAAATGGTTTCTCTCCCCTCTTTTAACAGCGCCCAGAATTCATCAATTGTGTGTGCGCCGGGAAATCTGCCTGCCATAGCAATCACCGCAATATCACCGGTGCTATTGCTCAAATTCCGGTTTGCAACAACTTCGGAAGTATCCTCCAAACAAAGAGATTTAATAATACCGGAAACTGTTGGGTTTTGATAAAGTTTTGTAACAGGTATTTCAATCTGAACTATTTGTTTCAGGGCGCCAACCGCTTTTAGGGCTAATAGAGAATTACCGCCGAGTTCAAAAAAATTATCCTGTAAACCAACCCTGTCCAGTTGTAATATTCCAGCCAGGCAGGCACAAAGATCTTTTTCGGTCTGAGTATGGGGTGCATGATACAGAACTGACAATTCAGGCCGTTTTGTTTCCGGAGCCGGCAGGCCTTTCTTGTCGATCTTGCCACTGGAGGTTTTAGGCCAATGATCCATCCAGACAAAAGCAGAAGGCATCATGTAGCGGGGCAAAAGTTTTTCAATCGATCTGCGGATCTGAACAGTATCTTTTATGCCATTCGATGACATGAGATAAGCGACTAGTTTTTTTTCGCCGGGCTGATCTTCCCGGGCCAGCACAAGGGCAAGTTGTACGTTTGGCTGTTTGTTCAGCAGAGCCTCTATTTCACCTGGTTCAACACGATATCCGCGGATTTTAACCTGATCGTCCCGCCGACTGATAAATTCAATCCTTCCATCAGCAAAACGCCGGCCGATATCACCGGTTTTATATATGCGCAAATTTCCATATTCAGGATGTTGCCAGATAATAAATTTCTCATCAGCCTGTTGTGATGGATTCAGATATCCTTTCGCGAGACTGATTCCACCAATGCAAATTTCACCGGATTCAGCAGCGGGTACTTCTTTCCCCATTTCATCGAGAATAAAAATATCTGTGCGGTCAATTGGATAGCCAATGCCAGGCAGAGCCGGCCAGTTCTCCGGATTACCCTGGAGTTTGTATGCTGACACAACATGAGTTTCCGTAGGCCCATATTGATTATACAGGATGCAACCGGATAAATAAGAAAAAAACCGGCTGATCTGAGGCGTTATTTTCAATTGTTCTCCCGCTGTGATGATTTCCTTAATGGAGGAAGGGTAAAGTTGGTATGCATTGGCTGCTTCGGTGAGCAACTGAAGTGCGACAAAAGGGAGGAAAATACGCGCTATGGAATTTTCTTCAATGAATTTCAATAATAGAAGCGGATCCATCCGGCGGTCATCATCAATCAAAATCAGTTCGCCTCCTGTTGTGAGGGTCGAAAAAATTTCCTGGAAGGAGACGTCAAACCCAAGAGGACTAAACTGCAGGGTCCGGGTGCCCGGGCCGGCCAGTGAATTTTTCCGTTGCCATTGTAGAAGATTAACCATAGAGGACAGCGTCATGCAGACTCCCTTAGGTTTTCCGGTAGAACCGGAAGTATATAATAAATAAGCAAGTCCGGAGCGTCCTTTATCCTTTACAGGAACGATTTCATACAAAACATCAGATGCCAGCAATTCTATACCCGTTTCCATCGAATTGAAAAAGGTATATTCGGATTCATTGCAAATACATGTTTTTATACCAGCTTCACTTATCATCTGTATTATCCGTTTGGAAGGATATTCAGGATCCAGCGGCAGGTAGGCCTTTCCCGTCTTCAGAATGGCCAATATTCCGATAATCATTTCTATATTCCGGGTAGAACTAATTCCTATAAAAGGACTCTCCATTTCATTCCGTCTGAGGCGGGCAGCCAGGCGGTCTGCACGATTATTCAATTCTGAATAGGTGAGGCTCCTCCCGTTATAAGTTACCGCTGGCAGGTCAGGCATTAGTTCCTGTTGCATTTCAAACAGATCGCAAACCTCCGTTTCAACCGGATCATGCTGGCCACCTGATTTTGGAAGAGGAACTTTCATTGACTTATTCAACTTTTTTGGTATCTTCTCTTTACTCCCAGGGCGTCACCGATTCTGCATAAGACATTCGCTGCAACCGCATAATATCCCATACTCAGAACCGCTTTTAATTTATTACCCGATTTTTTATAATCCCAAACGTCCCGCGTCCACTCATGAAAATTTCTTTTATTGATCTGATCGAATATAACCGATATGCTCGGGGTCAATGATTCCGAGGAATGCCAGATGCCCCATGGTATAAAAATTGTTTCTCCCTGTTCCACGGTAATAGTTATCGGAGTCGCTTTTCGAAAAGACGGATGTTTGTCGTAATCGGGATTAAAAATATTCACATCAGACACAAGCGGGTTTTCATGATTCGGGTAAAGGAATTCATCCTGACCACGCGGGAATACAATAAAATTCTTTTTGCCATATAATTGGGTTATCCAGGCATTGGTATGAAACAAATCAATATGAGCGATAGGAAATTTTCCCCCGGCTCCGCCAAAAAATAGTTCGATAGAACTACCGAAAACTTTCCGCGGAAATGCTTTACTTTCAAACCAGTTTGGTTTCGCGTAATTCATTCCGAGCGGCGTGATCAGGCTCATGAGTTCAGGAAGCTGATCCGGGATGTCGAACTTTATAGGATAAGGTGCGGGATTTTCAGTAGAACTGTTCTCGATCCAATGTAGTATTTCCCGGATATTGCAAATTTGTTCATTTACAGTAGTTCGTCTTTCACCAAAATGATGACGAAAATAATCCGGTGTGAACAGCTCACTGGCTTTCCAGGCTTTTGATGCCGATGTAAAAATTACGGGAATACCCGGGTTATAAAATCTGGTCATGAACTCCTGATGAGAAATATTACCAACTTTTTGAACTTCCATCCCTCGCAATTTTATTTTCATTTTTATTTTTGGGGATGCAGGCTATTGCCCAGTTTACAGGCCTGTCCTGCAAGCCACGCATAACCCGTTTTTGCTATTGCCCGAACCCTGCTTTCCTTCTTTTTGTAAGACCACACATCCCGCACAAAATCCCGATAGTTTTTGTTGTTTAACTGGTCGAATGCAACTGAAATAGTTGGAGTAAGGGAATAAGCCGTGTGCCAGGTTCCGAAAGGAATAAAAAGCGTCTCTCCTGGGCCTACCACAAAATGCACGGGCGTGGCATTTTTATATTTCGGATATTTTTGGAAATCCGGTTCAAAAATATTGATCTCTGATCTCCATGGATCTTCGGGTATCGGATATAGTAATTCTTCCTGACCACGCGGAAACACAGTAAATCTCTTTTCACCATAAAGTTGGGTGATCCAGGCATTCAGGTGAAAATAGTCCAGATGAATATAAGGAAACTTTCCTCCCGGTCCACCTATAAACAGCTCTGTAGCAGATCCCCAATGGCCCCGAGTAAACCACTTACTGCTAAGCCAGTTGGGCAGTGCGTAGTTTAAATGCAAAGGCTGGATCAGATCCAGTATTTCAGGCAGGGTTTCCGGTATATTGAATATGCAAGGATAGGGTGCCGGATTGTTTACCGTACTATTCTCTATCATATCCATGATCTGCTGCATATTATATGTCTTTCCGGCTATTTCTGTTTTTCGATTACCATAATTATCACGAAACCAGTTTGGAGTGAATAACCCTTTTGCCTTCCAGACATTTGAAGCATTTTTAAAGATCACAGGGATGCCTGGCTGATAAAACTCCTGCATAAAAGCTGCATATGAGATATCATCCACTTTTTTAACTTCCATCGGAACGGGTATTTACAAACAGAACACTCCCAATTTAAACATAATTTTCAGATAGTCAAAGGACTAGAGGGGAAGTAATCGGGCCAATCCCGTTATTTTCGAATTAAGGGGCTGATATAATTCCGGATGAATTCCGGATAAAAACGCCAGGCGTAAATGAATGGACTCAAAGGATTCACATTCAAAATTTTATACAATAAAACCTGCCGGAAAACGACAACGACTGCATCAGCAATCAGTGTACCGTATATACAGCCCATAATGCCGATCCGTCCAATCAGGTAATAATTTAGAAAAAGGGTAAGCGAAATAAAACTGACGATAATAACAAAATTCAATTTTGCCCGACCGATCGAATCCAGGATGACACCAAAAAAACGGTCAAATGGACTGAACAGGCAGGTCAGGATGATGAACTGAACCATCGGCGCAGCCTCTCCATAATTAATGCCGGCAACCAGACGTACAATTAAGTGTGGGAAACAAAAAACAAAAATGACTGCCGGAAATAATATCGCAATAATTGTTCCGACTGATTTTTCATATAAATACTTGCCGGCTTCCACCCCCTGCTCCGCAAATCGTTTCGCGCTCTGTGGAAAAACGATTGCACCAAGTGCATTGGTTGGAATATCCGTTAGGCTTACAATACGCATGGCGACGTTATAGGAACCCGAAGCCGCCGGAGAAATCATTGTGCCAAGCATCATTTGATTGACAGATCCTGAAAGCACCGTGGTGAGATATGTACCGAAAACAAATTTCCCATAGCCAAACAATTTCCTGATCCATTGGGGATTTATCTGACGGGAGAACCCGAGATATTCCCGCACATAAAAATATTCTCCTATAATGGCCACAGCAATGGATATTGCCTGTGCATAGATCAGGTCAATTAAAGAAATATGCGAATGAAAAACAAAGGAAATAAAAACAAAAAGAAAAAAACCACCTTGTCTTATAATAGTCGTGATCAATATGCCACGGAATCTAAAATGAGCTTGTTCAATCCATTGAAACTGCGATAATAATCCCTGCAAAATATAAACACCATTAAAAGTGATAAACATGCGGATAAGTCCCGGATAATGCCAGATCCTTGCCAGCCATGCAGCGAGAGAAATATTTACAATGATGCAGACGCCCATCATTGCGGCATTCAATATAAATGAAGCGGTAATAATTTTAGGTTTTTCCTGCTCCGGACTTTCTGAAAGGAATTTTACCAGTGCATATTGAATCAAACCGCTTCGGGCCATTTCGAATATGGATGTGGTTGCCACAAACAGCGTCCATACCCCAAAACTTTGTTTATCCAGCATGCGAACCAGGAAATAAAAACTTCCAAATCCAAATAGTACTTGTTGGATATTCAGCATCAGGGTATAGGACCCGGACTTAAGCCAATAATGCTTATTGGTATCATTCATTTCTTCTGTATGCGGCTGTTCTCACTTCCATCCACCTCCAAGTGACCTGTATAATTCCACCCGGGCATTCAGCATATCCCTTTGAATAAAAGCCAGGCTCAGCTGCGCATCAAGAGCTGTTTGCTGGGCAATAATCACTTCGAGGTAGTTGGCCATATCATTTCTGAAGAGCAGTTGCGCGTTATTCACGGCAGCCGAAAGCGTGTCGGTTCTTTGCCTGGCCAGTCCTTCCTGTTCTGTCAATTTATTCACCTGTACCAGTGCATTGGATACCTCAGTACCGGCAGTCAAAACCGACTGCCTGAATTGGATCACGGCCTGTTCCCTTTTTTGTTTTGCTATTTCGAATTGAGTTTTGAGTTGTCTCCCCTGTAAGACAGGTTGGATTAGAGATGCACCTGCCAATCCAAACAGAGATCCCGGTATATTAAACCAATTGCTGGATTTTAAAGACTCAAACCCCGTACCTGCTGTAATCGTTAATGCCGGGTACATATTGGCCTGACTAATGCCGACCTGTGCATTGGCATTCACCAAAGCCATTTCATTTGCACGAACATCCGGTCGTCGATTTAGTATTGATACGGGCAGGCCTGTAGCCAGCGTATCATTGAAATGTATATCCGTTAATGGCACATCCCGCTGTACAATGCCGGGGATGTTGCCGGTAAGCAATTGTAACCCGTTTTCCTGGATTGACATATTTTGCTCTATCAGGGGTACCAGTGCAGCTGTATTCAGTCTCTGGGCTTCTGCCTGCTGGATGGCCAGGTAACTCACTTCACCTGCATTATAGAGAAGACGGGTTAGTTTTACAAAATCAGTATTGAGTACAAGAGTCTTTTTAGTTTCTGATAATTGCTGGTCGAGCATAAGCAAACTAAAATATCCCTGCGCAATATCTGCCACCAGTCTGGTTTGAACTGCCTTGGCAGCCTCGTAAGTCTGCAGATAGTTGGCCATGGCGCCTTCCTGCTGCCTGCTGATTTTTCCCCAGATATCAATCTCCCATGACATATTTACCGACGCCAGCCAGTCTGTTGAATTATTGGCTATTGCACCGTTATTGATGCCGGACGGGCCGTTATCCGAATTCCTGTAAACGTACCCAGATGCACGGGCGTTAACTTGTGGTATCCACAACCAATTGGCCTGTTTCACCTGCGACTGGGCAATGTTAATATTTCTCAGTGCATATTGCAGATCGTAATTTCGCGCAATTCCACTATCGATTAATCGCCTTAACGCCGGATCCGAGAAATAATTCCTCCATGAAATATCCGCGATGCTGTTGGTGTCCGTCGAAGACGCCAGACCTGTTTGCGTAAATGTTTCAGGCAGGAGCACAGAAGGTCGCTGGTAATTCTTACCCGTTCTGCAGGATGCCAGAATCAATAATACACATACAAAAATGAACTGACTGAACTGAAATAACTTTTTCATTTTCTATGGATGGATCAGCATAATTTATTCTGACCTGAGCTCATATTTTTTTTCTCTGATGGTTTTTGGCTTGCCTGTTATTTTTTCCTGCAAAGACTGGAAGATCACAAATAGTACCGGTATGATAAAGACTCCAAGCAAAACTCCCGTAAGCATGCCACCTACAGCGCCGGTTCCAATAGATCGATTGCCCAAAGCCGAACCACCGGTCGCCCAGGTAAGTGGCAGTAATCCAACTATGAAAGCAAAAGAAGTCATCAGGATCGGACGCAGGCGTAAGCGGCTTCCTTCGATTGCCGCAGCAACCAGTTCCATTCCGGAGCGCCTTCTTGCCACCGCATACTGAACTATTAAAATGGCATTCTTCGCCAGAAGTCCGATCAACATAATAATACCTACCTGCACGTAAATATTATTTTCGATCCCGGTCAGGTTAATGAAAAGAAATACGCCCAAAAGCCCGGTGGGTATTGACAATAAAACAGCCATCGGGAGTATATAACTTTCATACTGCGCTGAAAGCAAAAAATACACAAACACCACACTGAGTACAAAAATGAGTTGTGTCTGGATACCCGCATTTGTTTCTTCCCTGGTGATACCGGACCATTCATAGGAATATCCACGGGGCAGGTAGGCAGCCGCTACTTCTTTAATGGCATGGATCGCGTCACCTGTACTATAGCCGGGTTTTACATTCCCGTCAATGGTCGTTGAGTTGAAGAGGTTGGTACGGCTTACAGATTCCGGCCCATATACCCTGTCCAAAGAGACCAGCTCATTGAGCGGGACCATTAGTCCAGTCGAATTTTTTACAAAAACGCCATCCATGGAAGTTGGATCCCGGCGGTAAGGCACATCTGCCTCAACAATTACCCGGTAATATTTTCCAAACCGGTTGAAATCAGAAGCGAAGCTGCTTCCAAAATACACTTGCATGGTCCCCAGGATATCCGCGACAGAAACATTTAATTGTTTTGCCTTCGCATTGTCTACCTGCAGAAGGTATTGCGGATTATTGGTGTTGAACGAAGTAAATGCAAATGCGATCTCGGGCCTTCTAAACAATTCACCTACAAAACCGTTGGTAACCTGACCCAGTTTATCCAGCGGACCGCCATTCCTGTCCTGAATGATGACCTCAAATCCGCTGGTATTCCCAAATCCCTGCACTGTTGGAGGTTGAAATAGGAAAACACTAGCTTCCTTGATGGAGGCCATTTTTTCAGTAATTTCTGCTACGACCTGGTTGATATTTTTTCTTGGAACGCGATCCGTTTGATCTCTTAATTTAATGAACCCTACTCCGTACGCGGAACTGTTTGAGCCCGAAAGAATATTTAATCCGCTGATAGCGCCGCGGCTGTCGATCGCCTGTACCTGATTCAGCAGGCTATCAACTTTATGCATCACCGCGTTTGTCCGTTCCAGTGATGAAGCAGGCGGAAGGTTGAGTGACAGGATAACGAAATTCTGATCTTCAGCCGGTATGAATCCGGTAGGTGTTTTATTAACTTCCCATATGGTCAGTCCGATAATGATAGCCAGACCGAGGATCCCAACCCATTTATTCCTGATCAGGAAACGCACCGATCCTACATATCGTTCTGTGGTTACTTTGAATCCTGCATTGAAAGCATTTCCAAACCGTTTTGCAAAATTAGCCCGCTTGTTTTCTCCTCCTGGAACATGGTGAACATTTTTCAGGAATAGCGCGCAGAGCGCTGGGCTCAGTGTAAGGGCATTGAGTGCTGAAATGAGTATCGCGATGGCGAGTGTAAATGCAAATTGTCTGTAAAATATGCCTGCCGGGCCCTCCATAAATCCCACCGGCACAAATACCGCTGCCATAACCAGTGTAATGGATATAATGGCACCGGAAATTTCGTTCATGGACTGAATGGTCGCTTCTTTTGCTTCCATACCCGTTCGCTCCATTTTTGAATGGACGGCTTCCACGACTACAATCGCATCGTCCACCACAATGCCGATAGCCAGCACGAGCGCAAACAGCGTGAGCAGGTTGATGGTAAAACCAAATAATTGCATGAAAAAGAATGTCCCCACAATAGCTACTGGCACTGCAATCGCGGGGATCAGGGTTGACCTGAAGTCCTGGAGGAAAATAAACACCACCAGGAAAACGAGGATAAACGCTTCCAGTAATGTTTCCTTTACCTGGGTGATGGATGCATCCAGAAAATCCTTCGCACTGAATATTGTGAACTGGTGTATTCCTTTGGGAAATTTGGTGGCAGCTTGTTTCATAACCTCATCCACGGCAATGAGGATATTATTAGCATTGGATCCGGCAGTTTGAAAAATACCAATGCCGGTACCCGGATGCCCCTGCACCCAACCATTTGAACTATAGGAAAAAGCTCCAAATTCTACACGGGCAATATCCTTCAATTTAATAATCGAACCATCTGCTCCTGATTTTATGATAATGTCTTCGTAATCCTTATTCTGTGACAGCTTGCCTTTATATTTTAAAATGTATTCGAAGGAGGCACTACTGCCTTCTCCAAATCTCCCAGGAGCTGCCTCCACATTCTGATCCTGTATGGCAGACAGCACTTCCTTAACTGAAATATTATTGGAAGCCAGACGGTCCGGTTGCAGCCAGATGCGCATGGAATAATCTTTTGCGCCAAAAACCTGCGCCTGTCCGACACCCGGCACACGCTGAATTTCGGGAAGCACGTTGATCTTGGTATAATTTTGCAGGAATTTTTCATCGTAAGCACTGTCAGTAGAATAGAGCAGGGATACCATGATCATGCTATTCTGCTGCTTCTGGGTGGAGATGCCCGCCTGTACAACTTCTGTCGGTATCTGACTAACGGCCCTGGACACCCGATTTTGCACGTTGACGGAAGCCAGGTCAGGGTTAGTACCCTGTTTGAAAAACACACTGATGGACATCGATCCGTCATTACCGGAAGTGGAGGTCATGTAAGTCATGTTTTCAACTCCGTTGATCGCCTCTTCCAGCGGCGTGGCAACAGCACGTGCCACTACTTCAGCATTGGCACCCGGATAAAACGCATTAACACTGACCGTCGGCGGTGCGATATCCGGGAACTGAGTAATGGGCAGGGAAGTCATGGATATCAATCCCAGCAGGGTAATGATAATCGATACCACTGTAGATAAAACAGGTCGCTCTATAAATCTTCTTAGCATTTTTCTTTTTTAATTGCTGAGTGTGTACTACATGGGCCTTATGGTCAGTAGACTGTCCAGCGACATAGGAACAGGTTGAATGCTGGCGCCGTCATTCAGCTTGTCCACACCTGAATAAACAATGCGATCACCGGCCTTGATACCATTTTCAACGAGGTAATAGTTTCCTGACCTGCCTGCGATCTGCACCGCTGAACTATGCACTTTATTGCTGTCACCCAATACAAAAACAAATACTTTATCCTGTAATTCAAATGTAGATTCCTGTGGTATGACCAGGCCCGCCGGGAGTTCGATGGAAATCCTGACGCGCCCCGTACTTCCTGACCGCAAAATGCCGTTCGGATTCGGGAAGCTGGCCCGGAAGGGAATGGATCCTGTACCTGTTCCAAACTGTCCGGCAACGATTTCCACTTTACCTTTTATCGGATAAACGGTATTGTCCGAGAGGATGAGTTCTATCGGCGGAAGGTTTTTGATTTTGTCTTCCAGAGTCTTTCCGGGGAATTCATCCTTGAACTTCAGGAAGGCTGTCTCACTTACTGAAAAATATGCACGCACATCCTTGACTTCTGAAATATTGGTCATTGGTTCTAGGTTATTACCACCCACCAGGCTCCCAATCTTCAAATGTATCCTTCCAATAAAACCATCTACAGGAGCCTTGATCAGTGAATATCCGATATTGATTTTGGCATTGCCAACCTGAGCGGTTGCCTGGGAAACATAGGCCGTTGCAGCATCAAAAGCGGCTTTGGCAGTTTGGAGTTGGATCGGTGAAATCACATTGTTGGCCACCAGCGGTTCAAGTTTATTCACATTGATCTCAGCAGTAGCCTGATTAGCTTTAGCTACGGCCAGTGACGCATTGGCATTATTCAGTGCTTCGAGATAAGGTTGGTCATTGATCTTAAAAAGTGGCTGCCCCTTTTTAACGAATGCCCCTTCATCAACAAAAATCTTTTCGATGTAACCACTTACCTGGGGTCTGATCTCA
This sequence comes from Puia sp., assembly GCA_041481385.1. Lineage (GTDB taxonomy): Bacteria > Bacteroidota > Bacteroidia > Chitinophagales > Chitinophagaceae > Puia. The sequence goes on along the minus strand of JBGPBW010000040.1, from coordinate 4,968 downwards.
ATATCGTTGCTGCCCTCTAACGATGCCGTATATTCCCGGTAAGATTTGAACGGCCGGCTGGAAATACTCACAATCGGCAGAGCAGCCGGTGGCGGGGCCGCGTAACCGGCATTTCTTCCCTGGTTTTTACAAGATTCCAGAGCAGCCAGACCGGACAAAAAAAACAATCCTGCATACAGGTATTTTCGCATAACAGATTTTGATTGAATGATTAACATCCGGTTAACGGGCAAGTTTTGCAAATGTAACGATGTGTATACACCTATCGGTAAATTAGGGTAATAGTGGCTCTAAAATATTATGAACGGCTAACGGGTATGCGTGATACAGAATGTATTATTTCCAGGCTGATTTCAAAAACCGAAGCCAGTTTCCATGCAGTATCTTTTCAATATCTTCATCAGCATACCCTCTTTGCATGAGCAGTCCTGGTAGTTTTTGTAAGTCGGCAATGGTATCCAAATCGAAAGGAGATTGTTCAGTGCCAAACGCTCCATCCAAATCGCTTCCTATTGCTATATGATTTGCGTTCCCGGCAATCTGGCAAATATGATCATAGTGATCAATAAGACGGTAAAGACTGGCTCCCATAGCTTTGGGTAGTGAAATACCCCTGATCCACCCTTCCGTCAGCATCCAGGCGTCCAGCACACCGCCAATAACGGACCCTCTTTCAATCAGAATCCGGATCTGATCGTCCGTCAGTTGCCGTTGATTTTTGACCAGGGCTCTGCAATTGTGGTGACTGGCCCATATCGGTCCTTTGAATATTTCCAGCGCTTCTTTAAAGCCATGATCGGTTAGATGTGTAACGTCCAGAATCATATGAAGGGAATCCATTTCTTTCAGCAATGATTTCCCCAATTGGGTAAAACCAGCTTCGGTACCGGTCCCACCAGCATACCGGCCCTCTCCGTAATGAGCCGGGCCGACAGCTCTAAGCCCATATGCATAAGCTTTTTCGAGATAACTAATTTTAACAAGAGAATCGGCTCCTTCCAGGCTAAGGACAAATCCAATAGGTTTTCCCTGGTCCGGAATCAAAGGATCTGTCCATAATTTTATTTGATTTTCCAGACTTTCAATTCCGCTGATTTGTATCATCTCGCCGGAATCCACCATGGTCTGGTACCAGGCTAACTGAGCCTGGCTCTGTGCCCAGGCTTGCTCGGGAGAATTCCATCCCGGAAGCGAACTTCCTTTACGCACATACCGGGCAATCTGGGTAGCCACCACCAATCCTGCCCTGGCTTCCCGAAGGGCTGGAAGTGAAACTGTATTTCTGGATCGGTCCGGTTTATCCGTCATCCCTTTTTCGCGATCACGCAATTCAGCCACGGGCATTCGAAGGTCGCGGTTCCATTCCATGGCATTCATAGCCAGGTCGAGATGGGCATCGATAATGAACATGTGCGCAAATTAGTTTCTAATTCTTTTAAATCAGAATCAAAAAAGTCATACGATTTTTAAATGCCTGAACCAAAGTCCACCGCATTTTCATTTCAAATGCTGAAGACGATCACAAATAGACCGCCTCAACGCGAAAATCCGGACGTGGTTCCAAAAAAAGTTCCTGGTTAACCGAAATGTTTTAATTTGATGATCCTTCTTCATCTGAAAATGCCGCCATGTCCTTTCTGATTTTGCTGACAGGTATTCTATTATTGATTTTATTAACAGCGTGGGTAAAATTGAATGCCTTCCTTTCCTTTCTCCTGGTCTCGATGGGAATCGGTCTGGCCAATGGCATGAACATCGATTCATTAAATCATTCCGTGCAGAAAGGCATGGGCGATATGCTGGGTTCCCTGGTAATAATCCTGGTGGTCGGAGCCATGATTGGTAAACTGGTTGCGGATTATGGTGCAGCCCAACGGATCATCTCAGCATTTATGAAATGGTTCGGCAGAAAATACCTGGTATGGGCACTCGTGATCACAGCCTTTATTGTGGGCATACCTCTTTTCTATGGTATCGGATTTGTTTTGTTGGTACCACTGATCATCACCCTGTCTTACAAATATGATATATCGGCTGTGCATATCGGCGTCCCGATGCTGGCATCACTTTCAGTTACCTTTGGTTATCTTCCTCCACACCCTTCGGTAGTCGCACTGATCGCACAATACCATGCTGATCTCGGACTCACGCTACTATATGGATTCATAGTATCCATCCCCTGTATCATCTTTGCAGGTCCGCTATTTGCCACAACACTGAAAAAATACACCCGAAAACCCCTGGCGACATTTGCAGGAAAAAGCACCTCAGAAGAAGAACTGCCCGGAGTAACCGACAGTTTTATTACTGCACTTCTCCCGGTAGTTCTTATCGCAGTGAACACCATAGTTCAAAAGACCATGCCCGTGAATTCATTGGCAGCGAAATTATTCGGAGTGCTGGGCGATCCGACCATCGCTCTGCTGCTTACCCTGGCTTATGCAGTTTGGGCCCTGGTATTGAAAAGAGGAAAAAAGCTGGGCACTTGTATGATCTCAATGACAGAAGCAGTAAAAGACATCTCGTTGATCCTGCTGATCATCGGTGGTGCAGGTGCATTGAAACAAGTCCTTACGGATAGTGGAACAGCCGACCAGCTCACCTTGCTGATGCGGGGCATGCACCTTCATCCTTTGCTTGCGGCCTGGCTTATCGCCGCTTTTATCCGTGTGTGTCTGGGATCCGCTACCGTAGCCGGACTCACCGCTGCTGGTATGATTGCGCCCATGATTGCAGGCACAACAATTAATCCAAGTCTGATCGTGTTGGCAACAGGAGCAGGAAGTCTTTTTTTTTCCCATGTTAATGACTCTGGTTTCTGGTTGTTCAAAGAATACTTCAATTTGTCCATCAAGGAAACACTGAAAACCTGGAGTGTTATGGAATCGATCATATCAGTAGTCGGCCTGTTCATGGTCGGCCTCATTTATTTTTTTACAAACCATTAAATAGAAATCATGTCTGCAGAAGAAAAATTTAAACAGCTCAACCTGGAACTCCCGCCTCCACCGGTGCCCATCGGTGTTTATACGCCTTTCCTGATTGATGGCAAGCACGTCTATGTGTCGGGCCATGGCCCGTTGAAACAGGACAAGACCCTGATCCGTGGTCGGGTAGGGGAAGATTTGAATCCGGAAGAGGCAAAACTAGCTGCGAGACAGGTGGGACTAGCCATTCTCTCAACATTGAAACATAACCTGGGTAGTCTCGACAAAGTAAAACGGGTGATCAAAGTGCTTGGCATGGTAAATGCCCATCCTTCTTTCGAAAAACATCCGTTTATTATTAATGGTTGCAGTGAATTATTCGCTCATGTATGGGGAAAAGAAAACGGCATCGGCGTCAGATCTGCAGTTGGAATGGGCTCGCTTCCGGATAATATTCCTGTGGAGATAGAAGCGATGTTTGAAATCTATTGAAGTTTTAACAGACCGGTTGGTTGCAAAAAAACTTAGTGACAATGTGGTTATTGTGGAATTGTATTACCCGCCGAAGTAAAACGAAGGCGGGTGGATTTGAAGGAAGGTGGAAATGAAATGTGGAAGTGGTAATACGGGAATTAAAAATTGATTTTTTTGATGCAAAAGGAAAAATCCTGGTACACAGTCGTCAATGCCAACGAATACGATTCGCCTGCTTTGTTAATCTATCCCGACCGGGTAAAAAATAATATCCGCCGGCTGGTAGAAAAAGTGGGTTCTGAACACCTTAGACCGCATGTGAAAACAAATAAGATAGCAGAAGTATGTCAGCTCATGCTGGATGCCCGTATAAAAAAATTTAAATCGGCAACCATTGCTGAAGCAGAAATGCTGGCTATGATACAGGCACCAGACGTCCTGCTTGCCTATCCACCTGCCGGACCGAAAATAAAAAGACTGATTCAGCTCATTCAAAAATATCCATTAACAAAATTCTCCTGCCTCGTGGATCATACCACAGGCGCACGAAACCTGTCCGCTATGTTATCGGCAGCCGGACTAAAAATCGCTATTTATATTGATCTGAACCTGGGGATGAACCGCACAGGCGTCATTCCGGCAGACGCGATCAGTCTGTATCGTCATATGATTTCCCTGCCCGCTTTGGAAATTGCCGGACTTCATGCTTATGACGGACATATCAAAGACCGTGACGAAAACATCAGAAAAGAAAAATGTCTAAGCGCCTTTGAGCCGGTACTGATTCTAAAAAAAGAACTTGAAAAATTATCCGGTCACGAAATGATCCTGATTGCGGGCGGATCACCAACTTGTTTTATTCATGCAGCTGCCGGAGGACGCGAATGCAGTCCCGGTACATTTGTTTTCTGGGATAAAGGATATTCTGAGCAACTTGCAGAACAGCCCTTTGAATGGGCGGCACTCCTGATGACCCGTGTTATATCGATTCCTGCCCCAGATCTGATTTGTGTGGATTTGGGGAATAAATCCGTCGCATCTGAAAATCCGCAGCCCAGGGTATTTTTTCTGAATGCTCCGGATGCCCTGCCAACGACACATAGCGAAGAACATATGGTACTGAAAGTTCGGGACAGCAAAGAATATAATCCCGGTCAGGTATTGTATGGTGTGCCCTGGCATATTTGCCCATCCGTAGCACTCTACGATAAAGCCTGCATAATAGAAAATAATCAGGTCGCCGGATTTTGGAAAGTCGTTGCAAGAAATCGTGAAATAACTTTATAAGGCTTGATGCTTGAGGCAGGAAGCCTGAAGCTATTATTAAATTTGAAAATCAAATGCCTCAAGCTTCCAGCCTAAAGCCTCCTGCCTTATTTTCTAACAGGCTCCGCCTCATATTTAATGTCAGGATTATAGTAAGCGAATAAAAATGCGGATAATTTCCGCATAAGTACCCAGGCTTCATTATTATAGTCCCAGCTTAGGTCGTTATTGTTCTTCGTGAATATACTGAAGAGGTAGGGATGCGGCGCATTTACATATAGTACTTCATTGCGGCTCTCAT
>JBGPBW010000039.1:0-25383 GCA_041481385.1 Puia sp. | reverse complement strand
CCAGTGCAATACAGTTCGTTGCAACAGATGCGCACCGGCTGATCCGTTATAAAAGATCAGATATCTCCTGCGCCAAAACAGAATCCCTGATCGTTCCTAAAAAACCACTGAATTTATTAAAGTCAGCCCTGCCCTCTTCTGATGAGCATGTTAAACTCACCTATAACAGCAATCATCTGTTTGCAAATTTTGGTGGGCTGCAAATGAGCTGCCGCCTGATCGACGCCCGTTTTCCGGATTATAAAGTGGTAATCCCGGCCGATAATCCATACAAGCTAACGGTGAACCGTAACGATTTCCAGGGCGCTCTCCGCCGGGTAAGCGTTTTTAGTAATAAAAGCACCAACCAGATTGTACTGAGTATTCACGGAAGCGAACTGCAACTGGCTGCCCAGGACGTGGATTTTTCATTTGAAGGAAATGAAAGAATGAAATGTCAGTATACGGGTGAGGATATGTCTATTGCATTTAATGCACGATTCCTTATTGAAATGCTGAATGCAACGGTTTCTGAAGAAATCCGGATTGAATTGTCCACGCCAACAAAAGCTGGAATTATTAAACCGGCTGAACAGGATAAGGCTGAAGACCTGCTGATGCTGGTGATGCCTTTGATGCTAAACAGTTAAAAGACGATTTAATTTTTGTTACACAAAAACTGGAATGGTTTCAGTTCCTGTTGCCGTACAATTCGCTGGATATAGCGACTGCCTCTTAGAATTTTGTAACTGTTGAGATCAAAAACTTCATGGGCTGAACAGAAGGTTTCGAGGGTTTCGTACTGGAAAAGAAGGTCATTTAATTTTTCGAGTTCATAGGCCATGAACTGCTCAGTAACGAATTCATCTTTCATAAGGACAAGTAAATCTCTATCCGGTGTTTTCATTGCAATTAGATTTTAGTATCCGACCATACCCTTGTTGAGTCCGCACCCACATTTTTTGCTGCTGCCACCAATGTGATTGCTTGAACTGCAACTCGCGCTTACAATTGTAATCATAATTAATAAAAAGATCAATAGGGTAAGCGGATTTTTCATAGATTTCTTACCACTAATTTATAAAAATTTACGGTTAATTGCAGGTTTTTGTCTCATTTTTAGAAATTTAACATGCAGCAGAAGCGCCAGCTTTCAGTGCTTATAGCGCCACTCGACTGGGGCCTTGGACATGCAACCCGCTGTATCCCAATAATTAAAGAGTTAATTAAGCAGGGCGCCCGGGTAATAATTGCTTCCTCGGGGCCTCAAAAAGTCCTTTTAAGCACAGAATTTCCGGGCCTTGAACTACTTGATCTTCCGGGGTATGCCATCAGCTATAAAAAGGGCATTTTTCTGAAATGGGGGCTGGTTTTTCAGGCCCCCTCCATCCTGAAACAAATCAAAAGGGAAAACCGATGGCTGGCTGATTTTATCCAATCTCATAAACCGGATGCCGTGATCTCCGATAACCGGTATGGTCTCTATAATCCGAATGTGTATTGCGTTTTTTTAACCCATCAGCTGGCAATTCGAACGGGTCTGGGATTTTTGGTCAACCGTTTCATCACGACATGGAATTACAAACTGCTACAGAAATTTTCTGCCTGTTGGATTCCTGATTGGAGGGGAGAAATTTCTTTGGCAGGTAATCTTTCGCATCCGGCAACAAAATTACCGGTTCCAACAAGGTATGTCGGTATATTATCCCGACTAAATCCATTTCCCGTAAAGCCGGAAAAAAATACGCTGCTCGTACTGCTCTCCGGTCCTGAACCGCAGCGAACAGATTTTGAAAAATGTATTTTAAGTCAGCTTGAAAATTTGTCGCTGCACTGCACGGTGGTGCGGGGGCTACCGGGAATAACGTCTCCCGGTTCCATTTCTACAGATGGCATACATATCATCAACCACCTTCCGGCTAAAGAACTGAATATTTTAATGAATGCGTCAGATCTGATCATCACCCGAAGTGGTTACAGCAGTATTATGGACCTGGTGCAGTTGGTTAGAAATGCCATATTGGTTCCGACACCCGGGCAGGCCGAGCAGGAATATCTGGGAAATCATATGCAGGAAATGAATTGGATGGTTTGCGTTCCACAAAAAAATTTTAATCTGAAAAAGGCGATACAATTTTTCCGGGCAAGTAAATTAACACTGCCTCAAAAGCAGGAACCTCTGGAGGAACCTCTTTTGGGAAAGGTTGTAGCGGAATTAATTAACCATTGTAATAGCGTTAAGCGTTGAGCCTTCCGCGTTAAGCATCCTAGTCCGGCTTGTAAAAAAACAGAAATAGTTTTTTAGCCTGCGCGAAATCATTCCATTGGTCAATATCGGCCGAAACGGCAAATACACTGCTGGTGGGCATTTGAGTAATAGGAGTATTTGTAAGAGAGGAAGCAAATTCAGTTATGCCCGGATTGTGTGAAAAAAGAGCGGCATGCTCACAGTCATCCCTAAGCGATCGGATCACTTCTGAAAACTGATCCGGGTCTGCGTGGTATAAAGCAGGAATGAACAGGATTTCCTTCATCTTACGATCATACTCAGCCGCAAATAGTTCAGCCGTTGTTTTTGCGCGCAGGGCCGGGCTGGAAACGAACTGATCTATCTGAATTTTCTTTTTTAAAAGTTTTTTTCCCATCTCAGAGGCTTCTCGAAATCCCCTGTCGTTTAAAGGGCGGTCAAAGTCCGACGAGAATCCAAAACTGTGAGAACTCTTTGCATGCCGCACCAGTATTAATGTTTTCATGACCTGAATAAATTAAGATCATTAAATTTCCTGAACTTATTTAATATTATAAGCATCAGCGGCGAAGATGTTCTGCATTCATCGGTCTCACCCGTGAAAATACGAACGGGTCCAATGAATAATAGGTAAAAAATCGGGCCACAAACGGAGTTTTCCCTGGTTTTTTACGAAATCCCCTCTAAATTTTTTATTTAAGAACCGTACAATAAAAAACATTTACCAAATCATTGCATAAACAAAAATCTAATAATATTTTGTTATTCGATCCGTTTATTACATACCCTAGAAAAACCCCACCATGCGAAACAAATCTCGTGTGTTAGCCGTAGTCCTGTCATTGTCATTATCCCCTGTTTTACTATCTGGTAACAGACTGATGGCAACCCCCGTCAAGAAATTTCCTGCTACGGCAACCCTATCCGACGCCTCCGTAAAATTTGAAGCAGAAGTAAGTAATTTATACTGCGAAGCCAACCTGGAAATATCCGGCCTTCGCCGTGAAGTTTTTGCTTACGCTTACAAAGGTTATCTGAAACTGCTGGAAGAGCATAAAATCAGCAGGTCTAATATTATTACGATTTGCGATTTCAGCCAGTCGTCCAGAAACCGCCGTTTATATGTTGTGGACCTGGAATCCAGAAAAATTCTTATAAACACTTATGTTGCCCATGGGCGCCGTTCGGGCGGGGAGTATGCTAATTCATTTTCAAATAAATGGAGCTCTCATAAAAGCAGTCTCGGATTTTTTGTAACTGAGATGACGTATACCGGCAAACACGGATATGCCATGAAGCTACATGGATTGGAAAAAGGATTCAATGACAAAGCAGACCGGAGAAATATCGTAATTCACGGTTCAAAGTATGTTGGCGATGATTTTTTGCAATCAAATAAATTTAACGGCAGAAGTTTTGGCTGTCCTGCGGTTCCCAACGCTGATGCAAAAGAAGTGATTGAGGACATGAAAGGCGGATCCTGCTTCTTCATTTATCACCCAACAAAAAAATACCTGACCGGGTCAAAAATACTCAACAGTTAACCGGACGTAAGCTCCGATGGTTTGAAGGTGAAAAAGTCCAATTTAGGTTCGTACCCTATGATTGGGCTTTTCTTTTTTAGCCATCTCAGCATTACGCGGCCAAGCCGATGGATTGTTGACATCCTAAAAGAGTACAAGAACGCATATAGAGGTAAGGACCCGGGATGGTAACTTTATCTTCTAAAATATCCAGCCAATGGATTGCGCAAGAAATCCAATGATAAAACCGGAAATCATTTCAAACCGATTGTGGGCCCCCATGATCAGGCGGGAACTGCATACAATTCCGGCGATCAGGATGGGAACAGCGATATAAAGACCTGAGGTAAATGGATCTGAACGGCTGAATAAAATGGAAAAAGCGACCAGTCCACCCATGGCCACGGCATGCAGGCTCACTTTATAAAAAATCGTGCACATCCATGCTGCACAAACAACAAGAAAGGTACCTAAAAGGAAATGAGCGGCGACGGGAGGCGTATCAGGCAGGTTCCGGAACACATAGCTGGTCCAGAAATAGAAGAACATGGTTACGATAAAACCGACCAGCCGGTCATTGCGGGTATCCAGGGAAAGGCTTTTCACCAGTTTCAACCGCCAGGCCAGAAACAAACTCAGACCCGGAAAGAAAATGCTGAATAATAAAACACTTAGCATGCGCAGATTGGCGGTGCGCGGGTCCACCCCTTCGAAAGCAGCAGGATGGATATAAATCAGGAACGCGATTGTATACGAACTAATCAGCAGGGGATGAAACAGGATGGAAAAGAAATGAGCGAATCCGCGCACCATACGCGATGGGTGTGCTTCAATAGATGAATTCTTTGTCGAATAGTCGTATGTCGCGGTCTTCATTTTGATTGGCGGTCATTTAACTTTCACATTCCCACAAAATAATTGCGAAGCAATTGTTTACAATTCCACACTCACCGCATATCTAAAGCTCTCTTCTCAGCCGTGCAACAGGTATATTTAGTTGCTCCCGGTATTTGGCTACTGTGCGGCGCGCAATATTATAGCCTTTCTCCTGCAGCAGCTCCGTGAGGCGTTCATCACTGAGGGGTTTCTTTTTGCTTTCGCCTTCGATCAGGTCGCTCAAAATCTTTTTCACTTCCCTTGTCGATACTTCCTCACCACTGTCGGTGCTCAACGATTCACTAAAGAAAAACTTCAACCGGTAAGTGCCGAACTCCGTCTGGACAAATTTACTATTGGCCACGCGGCTCACCGTAGAGATGTCCAGTCCGGTTCGCTCTGCAATATCTTTCAGGATCATCGGCTTCAGGGTGGTTTCATCGCCTGTAACAAAAAATTCATGCTGATAATTCATGATGGTGCGCATGGTGTTGATCAGCGTCTGCTGTCTTTGTTTGATCGCATCAATAAACCATTTGGCTGCATCGATTTTTTGCTTGATAAAAAGCACAGCTTCTTTCTGTCTTTTATCTTTTTTTGCACCCCGGTCGTAATCTTTCAGCATATCCCGGTAACCATCACTGATGCGCAGATCAGGTGCATTCCTTGAATTCAGGGTGAGCTCCAGGTTACCAGCATTATTAAAAATAAAAAAATCAGGTACCACATATCCTTCACCCTTGCCCGATCCGCCCAGGTTTCCACCCGGTTTGGGATTAAGTTTGATAATCTGCCGGATCACATCCCGGAATTCTTCTTCTGTAATATTCAAACCGCGCTGGATCTTATCGTAGTGTTTTTTGGTAAATTCATCGAAGTAGTCGGATAGAACACTGATGGCCAGGGAAACACTTTTCACGCCGTTCTTTTTTCTTTCCAGCTGCAGTAACAGGCATTCCTGCAGCGTCCGTGCTGCCACGCCGGCAGGATCGAACTGCTGAATCCGTGTAATGACCGACTCTACTTCCGCGTCCGTGCTTTCGATATTTTGCCGGAAAGCCAGGTCATCAACTATAGATGCCGTTTCCCTGCGCAGATATCCATCATCGTCGATACTGCCCACAATCTGTTCAGCAATCTTGCGGGTTCGGTCATCCAGCTTCAGCATACCCAACTGGTCCAGGAGCAGTTCATAAAAACTTGTTTCCAGTTTGTGGGTGACGGACTGTTTGTCCTCCGCATCCGGATAATTGTCGTCCCTTAACCGGTAATCCGCGACTTCGTCATCATGTTCATTCACATATTCGCTGATGTCGATATTGTCATATTCATCCTGGGTTCCCTCCGGTTCAAATTCTTCTTCGGCTGTCTCAAATTCATCTTTGGAATCTTCAGTTAAACCATCGTCATGATCTTCTTCAGCCACTTCAAGCGCCGGATTTTCCTCCAGCTCTTCCTTGATCCGTTCCTCCAGATTGGCCGTGGGAACCTGCAACAGTTTCATGAGTTGAATCTGCTGGGGGGATAATTTCTGGAGTAATTTCTGCTGTAATGATTGACTTAATGCCATCTTTGAGGGGTTAATGCTGAAGGGGCGAATTTTCAAAAAATCTGCCCTTTCCACAAAAATCGCGCCGTAAATTTACATTTAATTATGAAGAATCGGCCTGAACGTCAAATTTCTTTTCTTGTTGTCTGGTTGACAATGTTTTCCTGCATTTCAGGGAATGGGCAGAATTTGTTAAAAAAAGTGGGGCTGGCGCCTGATTTTAAACATCTATGGCTTCCCGGAACAAACGCCCAGTTTCAGGGTTCCGGAAGGGATTACAGGGGAGGATTGAATCTTTCCTATGGACTGTTATTTGAGTGTTCATTGAGTTCCGGGAAACCTAATACAGTGCCATCAAACATATATTATATACAATCCGGCGTGATGTGCAAAATGGAATGGCAGGTTGAAAAAGCAACTCATATCCCATTCCGCTTCAGGTTGGGTTCCCTGGCGGATTGTAACGCAATGGAGGGAAAACATTAAACCGTTTTGCAAAACCGATTCACAATTGATGAGATTGTTGCCAGATGGTGATCATCATGTTCAGCTACAAATAAAAACAGATCCATTGTACGCATAGGCGTTTTTAGCCGTGGGTGAAGTGAAGATCTGAATATAATGTCTTCAGGTATATTTTCGAGCATTCCTATTGTTTGATATCTGATTGCAGAAAAATCATGCAGTAATTCTTCCGCAGACCTGTTGTTATGATCGGCCTGGTGTGTTTTTATGTTGGACAGATCGGCAGGATGCATTTCTGCCGCACTAGATACGATATCGTTCAACCTCAGTTGCCACAAGGGTTCCAGGTCGGTCAGATGGCCAATATTTTCTTTAATGGACCATTTTCCGTCCGGCCTTGTCTGTAACAATTCTTCAGGAATCGACTTGATTGTATCCGTCAACCGCGAGGGCGTTTCTTTGAGCCGTTGAAGAATTTCCGGGAAAATATTTTCCGTGTAATTAAAATTGAATTTCCGGTCAAACCATTTTACAGGTTCCATAAAAAGGAATTGCAGCGGACGCTCAGATCGCCGGGTTTAATATTTTAGAAGCAGTGGGAGATGAATGTTTGGCCAATACTTTTTTTATCGCGGTCGTGAGCTTAACCGCTTTTTCCCGCAATTGCTCGTCAGTCCATGACAATCCGATCGCCGTGCTAATACAACAGGCCATGATCTCATCACTCCTGCTGAAATCCTGTGTACTGAGTTTTTTCAGGGCAACAGACTGTCCCGCACTCAGGCGGTTCAGGGTCTTCTCAGATTTCAGATGATCCCATGTGCGGATATAATGCCAGTTATGTTCGAACCAATAAAAATTTCCTGCAAAAGCCTGCTGGGCCTTCAATTCAGCAACAACGGCTCCCGTCTGTTCGCGGCTCGGCATGAACCAGCTGAGAAAGGTGTGACTGTCTCCACCCGGATCAGGAACGGTCCTGAATGTTATCCCGGGTATCTTAGCCAGTTCTGATTGCAGGTATTGATGATTTTTTTTCTGGATGGCAAGAAACTGATCCAATTTGCGGAATTGTGCCAGTCCGACTGCAGCGTGAAGTTCTGAAATCCTGAAATTATATCCGATAAAGGGATGCAATTCGGCACCGCGGTCATTTCCGATATGATCGTGACCATGGTCAGTATATCCGTCACAATTTAAATATGTTGTTTTATTATTGGTCAGTACTGCCCCACCCTCAGCACAGGTAACTGTTTTGACGAAATCAAAAGACAGGGTGCCGGCATCTCCGATGGTACCGAGAAATTTTCCTTTATATGAGGCGCCGATACTCTGACAGGCATCTTCAAGCAAAAGCAATTTATGATCGCGGCAGATTTCCATGATCATGTCCAGGTCGGCCATACTTCCGCACATATGTACCGGCATTATGCAACGGGTGGCGGGTGTAAGTGCTTTGCGCACGGCCACCGGATCCATGGTCAGTGAATCATTCACATCAACAATTACGGGAATTGCTCCGACACTCAGTACCGCTTCAAAACTGGCCACGAATGTAAAGGACGGCATGATCACCTCATCTCCCGAACCAATGCCCAGTGCGGTAAGTGCTGTGCTTAGGGCCGAGGTACCACTTGAAGTCAGCTGTGCAAACCCACACTGGAATTTCGCACAGAGAGCCTGTTCCAGCTCACGGGATTTCCATATATCTTTACGGGCAGCATCAAACCCGTAACGCATGAGAATTCCGGTATTCAATACATCATTGACTTCTTTCCGTTCTTCTTCACCAAAAAATTCAAATCCTGGCATGGCTGGGTATGATTATAGATATAAATTAAATATGCGCACAAAGTTAAAATCTTTTCTATTGTCCGGCTTATTATTTACCATGCTTTCAGGACTGCGTGCACAGGATTCAACCGTTGTGGAACAGCCTAAAAAATCGACACCCAATCCAAAAATGGGTGGGAAATGGCAACTGATACCGGCATTGGACAGTGACACGGCCACAGGACATATTCCTGAGATTCAGATCGATGTGAAAGAAAGTAAATTTTCAGGCAATACGGGTTGCAATAGGATGTCCGGAACCTTTTTTGCAGCAGACAGTGCCAGCATACAATTCAGCGACAAGATGATTACGACGCGAATGTTCTGTTCCGGATACAATGAATCAGCATTTCTTCAAAATCTCCTTCGGGTCAATAACTATAAATTCAGAAAAGGGATGCTCATTTTCAGTGTCGGAGATATTGAAGTCTTTCGCTGGAAACGCAAGTCCACTACGACAAAAAAACCAATAAAACCCCCGGTTACTTAGCAGGAAACCGGTTAATTTATCCCGAGGTTCTGCCACCGTCCCTTCGTAAATTGCAGGCATGCCCGATTATATCAAAGGACTTAATGAAGCGCAGAAAGAAGCGGTATTGCATATCAACGGACCCCTGATGATTGTTGCCGGAGCCGGCAGCGGTAAAACCAAAGTGCTGACTACCCGAATCGCCCATCTCCTCACTACCGGAGTGGACGCATTCAATATCCTCGCTTTGACTTTTACCAATAAAGCGGCCAGGGAAATGAAGGAAAGGGTGGAACGCATTCTCGGGAATAACGAAGCCAGAAACCTCTATATCGGCACATTTCATAGCGTTTTTGCCCGGATTTTACGCGCCGAAGCCCCAAAACTAGGATATCCGCATCATTTTACCATTTACGATACTGATGATGCCAAGAGCGTGGTGAAAACAGTTGTAAATGAACTCAACCTCGATGATAAACATTACAAACCCAATATCGTATACAACCGGATTTCCCAGGCCAAAAACGGACTGATCGGGCCGGCAGAATACGCCACCGACTATTATATTCAGCAGGAGGATACCCGGAGCAACCGCCCGGCCATTGCCCAGATTTATGAAGCCTATGCCAAACGCTGTTTTAAAAACGGGTCAATGGATTTCGACGATCTGCTGCTAAAATTTTATGAACTGCTCAAGCATTTTCCGGAGAGCCTGCACAAATACCAGCATAAATTCAAATACATTCTGATTGACGAGTTTCAGGATACTAACCCCGCTCAGTACGAGATCATCAAATTACTCGGTGCTGTGTACGAAAACGTATGCGTCGTTGGAGATGATGCCCAAAGTATCTATAGCTTTCGCGGAGCAACCATCGAAAACATTCTGCAGTTCCAGAAGGATTACGAAGATGTGAAAATTGTCAAGCTCGAACAAAATTACCGGAGCACACAAAGCATCATCAATGCGGCCAATGAGGTGATCAAAAAAAATAAGGGACAGATCCCAAAAAACCTGTGGACGGAAAACATTCAGGGGGAGAAGATCAAACTGGTGCGAACACAAACCGACAACGACGAGGGAAAATATGTTGCAGATACGATTCAGGAACAGAAACTTCGGAATCATTTCAACAATCGTGATTTTGCGATATTGTACCGAACGAATTCCCAGAGCCGCGCATTTGAGGAAAGTCTGCGCCGGATGGCCATTCCGTATACCATTTATGGAGGTGTTAGTTTTTATCAGCGAAAAGAGATCAAGGATTTCATTGCCTACCTGCGCATCATTGTGAATCCGAGTGACGAGGAATCCTTAAAACGAATCATCAATTTTCCTGCGCGCGGAATTGGAAAGTCCTCGCTGGATAAAGCTGTGCTCATGGCCAACGAAAAGAATATATCCATGTGGGATGTATTGTGTAATGCCCGTGGGATGGGCTATAAAGCCGGTACGCTGGAATCCATTGAACAGTTCGTACAGATGATCAAAAGTTTCGCGAGCATGCTGAATACGAAAAATGCGTATGAAGTAGCGACGCATGTTGGTAAACAAACCAATATCGTCAAAGAATTATTCAACGATAAAACGACAGAGGGCCTTGCCCGTTATGAAAATATCCAGGAGTTGCTGAATAGTATCAAGGAGTGGGTGGATGATCAGCAAAACCGAAGTATCATTGATGAGGATGGCATTCTGATTGATAATGCTGAAACTCAGGAAACCCAAAAGGGCCAGGCCGGTCTGTCCGGTTATTTGCAACAGATCACATTGCTGACCGATATCGATCAGAAGGATCCGGAAGCCGATACGGTGAAGCTGATGACGATTCATGCGGCAAAGGGGCTTGAGTTCAGTTGCGTCTTTGCAGCCGGACTCGAGGAGTCATTGTTCCCCAATGCCATGTCCATAAATACCCGCGAAGAATTGGAAGAAGAGCGCCGCCTTTTTTATGTGGTGATCACGAGGGCCAAACACAAACTCTGGATCACCTATGCAAATTCCCGTTATCGATTTGGCAGCGTGATACAGAATGATCCCAGCCGGTTCATCGAAGAAATTCCTGATGACCAGCTGGACCGGAGTTATGCTGGTGGTGGCATCAGAAATCAGATTGGTTCCTGGGCAGGGCGTCCTGCATATGATCGCCTCAACAGGGGATATGGGGGCACGGATGAATCATCTACAAAAAGCCGTGAGTCTGTCAAACCCACCTATATTTCATCTTCAGCAAAAACGCCCGCGCCGGTACATATACCGTCAGTGGATTTTACAGCAAGTGATACAAGCAATCTGCAGACCGGCGATCAGGTGGAACATCAGAAATTTGGTTTCGGCGAAGTCGTGAAGATGGAAGGATCAGCGCATAATCCTATAGCGACGGTGAATTTCAAACTCGGCGGAGAGAAGAAAATAATGCTGAACTATGCGAAACTCAGAATAATTAAAGAGAAAGATGACAGATGACAGATAACAGATGACAGAGAGGGCAGGAAATAAAAAATAGAGTTAAGGAGGTGGTTGTAGCAGAAAATTTTTGCTATGACAAATTATAAAACGCTAAAAGCATGGACTTTGTCCATGGAGTTCGTGAAGGCTGTCATCTCTTACTTCAGCTTCAAAACTTCTGCCACAGTCTTCTTCTCACTTCCTGAAAAAATCTTCTTGCCCGAAATAACAACCGGTCGTTTCAGGAAAGTATATTCCTGCAGGATCAGATCCCGGTAATCTTTTTCTGTAAGTGTTTTATCTTTCAGTCCCATCGCCTTATATTTAAGTGCCCGCCGGCTGAATAACGCCTCATAACTGCCGATCATCGATTTCATTTCATCGAGCTGCTCCGTCGTGATCTTTTCCATTTTGATATTCTGCGAAACATATCCCTTTTTGATCAAACCGGCATCCTCAATGATTCGCTGACAGGTATCACATGTGGCAACACAGTATACTTTTTTCATAGTTCTCAATGTTCAGTTTAAGAGCAGTTTTTGGAATTCAAGCGAGTCACCGTTAAACACATCGAAATCCACCACGGTATAACATCCATTTACGCGGCCGCGTTCATTATGCTGCCAGAAACTCCAGTTTCGGTATATACGTGGCTGATCCGGTTGCAGGTAATGTGCGGCCCATAAAAGGTATCCGTCAAAATCATCCTTCAGATATTTTTCATAAAAATCCACATTGGTATAGATGATGGGAGCGGTTCCGTAATAGGTCTGGACGGTCTGCAGAAATTCTTTTACGCGCTGCCTCAATTTTTCCGGTGGCACACCATATGTTTGTTCGATGTCGAGCACCGGCGGCAGGTCGCCTGGAATCAGGGTAACCGAATTGATAAAATTTTCAGCCTGGGCCTTTCCGCTTTTGGTGGCAAGGAAATAATGGTATGCCCCACGAATCAGGCCGGCCTCTTTGATTTTTTTCCAATTCCGGCTGAACATCGCGTCTTCATTGCCCAGCCCCTCGGTCGCCTTCACAAATACAAAACTGATATGCACGTCCTCCACCTGCATATTTTTTACTGACTGCCAGTTGATCACGTCCTGGTATTTGGATACGTCAATTCCGTGAATTGAATAATTCACAGGTAAGGATATTCCGAATTCCCGGTATTCAACAAACGATGTCTTTCTATCAAATATCCACTGTGCAAGCATCACCATCAGCATAACGACAATTGCAGTACCGAATGTAAAAACGATGATCTTCCAGATCCTGCTCTTCTTTTTGGCCATTTCAAAAGGTAAACGTCTGCAAATATAATCCGAAGGCTGCCGAAATATACGAGCTTCCCGCTTTCCATTTTAAAAACTATTTTTACACCGGATATGACCAATTTCAACCGGAATGATACCATCAACCTTTTTTCCAAACTGAGTTTCAGACGCACCTGGAACTGGGCGAAAGTTATTTCCAGTTTTTATCTGACTAAATGGACCAGGAGACCTATTCAATGGGGTGTGCCGGTATCTGTCTCATTTGAACCAACCACAAGCTGCAACCTGCGGTGTCCCGAATGCCCCAGCGGACTTCGTGCATTTACCCGGCCCCGAGGTATGCTGGAAACGAATTTCTATCAAAAGATGATCGATCAGCTGGCTCCGGAATTGCTCTACCTCACGTTTTATTTTCAGGGAGAACCCTACCTGAATCCCGATTTTCTGGAAATGGTGCGATATGCCGGTTCAAAAAAAATTTATACCGCCACATCAACGAATGCCCACTACCTGGACGACGAAAACGCGCGACGGACTGTGGAAAGTGGCCTGGATCGTCTGATCATTTCACTGGATGGCACCACACAGGAAGTGTATCGCCAGTATCGGGTTGGCGGCGACCTCGAGAAAGTGGTGGCCGGGGCTGCCAATATTGTAAAATGGAAAAAGAGACTAAACAGCAAAACCCCCTATGTATTCTTTCAATTCCTGGTGGTGCGGCCAAACGAACATCAGATGGAAGATGCGAAGGAACTGGCATTGAAAACCGGCGTTGATGGAATTCGATATAAGACAGCGCAGGTGTACGATTACACAAATGATCCAAATCAACTGATACCGCAATACAGTTCGCTGACGAGGTATAAGAAAAATCCAGATGGAACCTATATTTCTAAAAACCCCATGCAGAATCATTGCTGGAGACTCTGGCATGCACCTGTGATTACCTGGGACGGACTGGTAGTTCCCTGTTGTTTTGATAAAGATGCGCAACACCGGATGGGAGACCTTAAAAATAAATCTTTCAAAGAAATATGGAAAAATCCTGAATATCTCGATTTTCGCCGTAAGATTTTGAAAGGCCGGTCAGAAATTGATATATGTTCAAATTGTAGCGAAGGAATGAAAGTTTGGGGAGACTGACCCGTGCCGGGAGGAAAAATGATGACTGAAGTATATTATGACTATAGAAGACGATATTAACCAACACGCTTTTCGTTCAGAATATCAGAAATCGGCCCTGAATCTCATTTACACATTTAACTGGGTAAATGAAAAAATAAACAGGCAATTCGAACCCTTTGATATAACCCAGCAACAATTTAATATCCTGCGTATTTTACGGGGAGCAGGTGAGCCTTTGTCCACATTGCAGATCCGTCAGCGGATGCTGGATAAGATGAGTGATACCAGTCGTATTGTAGACAGACTCATTAAAAAAGGAATGGTGAAAAAAACAGTCTGCCGCGAGGACCGGCGTTTGGTGGATGTACTGCTCACCGATAAAGGGAAGAAATTATTGCAATCGATGGACGGACTAAATGAGGAAATGGATGCAATTTTTAAATACCTCAGCGACGAGGAGGCCAGACAACTTAATATTCTTCTCGATAAAATCAGAACATCAGATTCTATTCCGGAAAATACGCCGGATGAAAACCCTATTACAGGCTAAATACCTATGAAATACTTCTTACTCGCCTGTTCGTTTTTTTGTTCATTCGCTGCTTTTTCCCAACCCAAATATGAATTCAGGGCGGTTTGGATTGCGACAGTCGATAATATTGACTGGCCCAGTGCGGGGAATTACAGTACTGAATTGCAGAAGCAGGAATTTATACGCCAACTGGATATGCATCAGCGCAATGGCATGAATGCCGTGGTCGTACAGGTAAGGCCGGCATGTGACGCATTTTTTCCTTCTACTTTGGAACCCTGGAGCCAATGGCTGACTGGTCAACAAGGGAAAGCACCGATTCCTTTTTATGACCCGTTGGAATTTATGATTTCAGAAACACATAAACGGGGAATGGAATTTCATGCCTGGTGTAATCCATACCGGGCAATATTCCAGATCGGGCATTACACCACGGTCATTACCAAACATGGAAAACATAAACGACGTAAAATGGTCTGGCATCCGGGATCATCAATTTCATCAACGCATGTCACCAAACTACATCCCGACTGGATCCTGACCTACGGAGATACAAAATATCTGGATCCTGGAAATAAAGATGTTCAACTGTATGTGAATGTGGTGATCCGGGATATGCTTAACCGTTATGATATAGATGCTATTCATTTCGATGATTATTTTTATCCTTACCGGATTAGCGGCATCGAATTTCCCGACAATAAGAGTTACGAAAAATATGGTCAGGGGATGGACAAGGAAGACTGGCGAAGGAGTAATGTGGACTCTGTAATACTCATGCTGCATCACACCATTCAGCAAGTCAAAAAGAACTGCAAGTTTGGAATCAGTCCTTTTGGTGTGTGGAGGAATTTATCGAAAGATACTCTTGGCAGTGATACACAGGCCGGGCAAACCAACTATGATGATTTGTATGCCGACATCATGCTCTGGCTAAAAAACGGGTGGATAGACTATGTGGTGCCGCAATTGTATTGGGAATTCGAACAGAAACATGCCCCATTTGGTATCCTGCTGGACTGGTGGAGCAAAAATCATTTTGACCGCCCCTGTTATATCGGACTGGGCATATTTAAAGCCGGCTCCAATTCTTACTGGAGGGATAAGAATCAGTTGCCCCGACAACTGCAGGCTGTTCGCAATCATCCGGCCATTGGCGGCGAAGTGTATTTCAGCAGCACATCTTTTTTTTCCAATCCCAATGGCTGGAACGATTCACTCCGCCTGGGTTATTACAACTATCCTGCACTGATCGCACCAATGCCCTGGATTGACAGTGTTCGGCCGTCCCTCCCCGTTATACAAAACCATAACAGTCATGACTCATTGGTCTTTCGATTTGAACGGGGTAGCATAAACGATACTTTAAAGGGTTTCGCGGTATATAAGGCAGAGGGAGCTTTTAATATCGATTCTGCAAGAGTCTTCCGGTTTATTCCCTATAGTCAGTCTGCCGAAACAGGATTTCCTCTGAATGAACTGATCAAAGATCTGCAGGGTCGCTATTTTGTTACCGCCATCAGTAAAACAAATAATGAGAGCGACCCGATACTAATTTATCCGCTGAACGGACAAATGGTATTGCCGTAAATCGTATATCGTTTATCGTAAATCGATACACGATATACGTATTTACGATAAACGATATACGATAAACGATATACGGAAGCTTTGCCAATAGCGATCTGACAGCCAAAGAGCAGTCGGCGTCAGGCGTTTAGCGTTAGGCGTTCAGCTCAAAAAGGCTTAATTTTACCGGAACTCATTTCACCAATTTTCCATGGCGTTAATTGATGTACAATTACCCAATTCCCTTGCGCGGGCTTTACGATTGCCGAAAAAATCTCCGCGACGCCAGCAGATAAAAGTTCTTAAAAAGCTACTGAAAAAGGCACGCTTTACAGAATTCGGACAGAAATATCATTTTGATTCAATCCTGCTGAGCCGGCACATCGTAAATAGTTTTCGTGAACAAGTTCCGATTCATGATTACTCGAAGATTTATAAAGAATGGTGGTACAAAACCCTTGAGGGTAAACCGGACATTTGCTGGCCCGGGAAAATAAAATATTATGCACTCAGTTCGGGTACTTCTGAATCCGCCAGCAAATATATTCCTGTTACCAACGACCTGCTTCGTGGAAACCGGATCGTAATGGTCCGGCAATTACTGAGTCTTCGCAATTACCAGGATCTGCCTGTGAAGAGTCTCGGTAAAGGATGGCTGATGATTGGCGGAAGTACAGATCTCAACAAAGGGCCCGGATATTACGAGGGAGATCTCAGCGGCATCTCAGCCAAAAAAGTTCCTTTTTGGTTTAGCCCCTTTTATAAGCCTGGGAAAAAAATAGCCAAAACCCGGGATTGGAACCGTAAGCTGGAAGAAATCGTGGAACAGGCTCCCAGGTGGGATATTGGTTTTATCGTGGGCGTTCCCGCGTGGATCCAGATTTGCATGGAGAAGATTATCGAGAAATATCATCTGAAAAATATTCATGAGATATGGCCCAATCTTGGGTTTTTTGTTCATGGAGGGGTTTCCTTTGATCCTTATAAAATCGGGTTTGAAAAATTGTTGGGTAAGCCCATTATTTATATTGAAACCTACCTGGCTTCAGAAGGTTTTATTGCCTACCAGGACCGGCAGGATGAACGCGGCATGCGACTGGTAACCAGTCAGCATCTATTTTTTGAATTTGTGCCATTCGACAATAAAAATTTTGATTCGGAGGGAAATTTGCTGAAAGACGCTGAAGCCCTGGAAATTCACCAGGTGGAGGAGGGGCGGGATTATGCGCTCCTCATCAGTACAGCTGCGGGTGCCTGGAGATACCTCATCGGCGATACCATTCGTTTTACGAATAAAGAGAAAAGTGAAATCATCATAACGGGCCGCACCAAACACTATCTCAGCCTCGTCGGTGAGCATCTGAGTGTGGACAATATGAATCAGGCCATTCAGTTTGTTAGTGAGGATTTAAATATATCCATCCCTGAATTCACGGTTGCCGGAGTTCCTCACGGACTTTTCTTTGCACATCAATGGTATGTAGCGACAGATTCTCCCGTGAGCCCGGACACGCTGCGGGATAAACTGGATGAAAATCTCAAACGGCTGAATGATGACTATGCTGTTGAAAGAAAGAGTGCGCTTAAGGATATCTTTGTAAAAGTTCTACCTCCCGAAGTCTTTATGGATTTTATGCGATCTTCAGGCAAAGAAGGTGGTCAGCATAAATTTCCGAGAGTCCTCAAAGGTAAAATGTTAAAGGACTGGAATAATTTTCTGGAGAAAGTGGATGAGAAGGCCCATTATTAATTGTTTATTAAAATGAGGAATATTCTTGCATTTTCCGGAGGTTCGGTTAATTTTCAGTTGCCGGTAAAATTAGTATTGCATGGTCGAAGCCATATTGAAAGGATTAGCACTTGGAATTGTGCTTGCATTGTCTGTCGGCCCGATCATTTTCACAATCATTAAACAAAGTATTACTCATGGTCATAAGGGCGGCTTCAGTTTTGTTTTCGGTGTTTGGCTGAGTGATGTGATATTGGTTGTGCTTAGCAACGTGTTTACGGAATGGGTTGCCATGCTCCTGGAGCACAAAAAAACGATTGCCTATGGCGGAAGCAGTTTTCTGATCGCCATGGGCATTTATTTTTTCTTTTTCAAAAAGGTCCATATTAAAGTAACAGGGAACCTTGAACACGCAGATCATCTGAGTGTTCAGGAGATGTTCCGGATTTTCGCCTCGGGTTTCATCATCAATACACTAAATCCGGGGGTATTGATTTTCTGGCTCGGCAATGCCACCGTTCTTTCATTAACACATACCATAAAGGAAAGGATTGTGATATTTTCTGTTTGCCTGTTGGTGAACATGAGCGCGGATGTGGGTAAGGTCATGATGGCAAATAATGTGCGCAAAAAACTTACCGTACATAATCTGAATATAATAAATAAGATCTCGGGTGCCATCCTGGTTGCATTCGGATTTGCATTACTATATGGAGTGATCTTTCTTCAACACAAGATCAGGTAGGCGATCGGTACTATTTATGAATATGAGGAAAATCATCACCTTTTTCATTTATCTGATTCCACTGATCAGCTCCGCGCAAACGGATATATTGATATTACAGAAAAACGGAAGCAATATTAAAACCTATGCTCCCGGCATGGATATTATGGTTCAGACGGTATATGATCAGTGGCTGGAAGGAACCATTACAGATATGCGTAACGACAGTGTATTTATTAACTATAATCCTTTCCATGTAAAAGAAATTGCGGCCATTCGCAAGAATTTTTCGAAACTGCACCTGCAGACCAGCGGCAGCATCCTGATCGTAGCGGGAGTAGGTGTGCTGGCATTGAATGTAATCAACGGGTTGTACACCAATGAACCGGCAGGACAGTGGATTAAGCCCTCCGGATGGGTTACCGCGGGAGCATTCATCCTGGCAGGTATAATTATGAGAAATGCCAGATATACAACCTATGAGATTGGGAAAAAATATAGTTTGCACTATCTGAACCTGCGTGCCGGAAACCCGCCGGTTGAGTCCAAATCCTCATTAAAACCAACTGAACCCGCAAAGCAGACCGATGCCCATTAAAACAAAAGGAATCATTCCGCGAACCTGGAGATGGATCAAACGGATCTTTCTTTTTTTATTTTTCCTCCAATTCTTTTATATCCTGATTTTGAAATGGGTTAATCCACCAGTTACAATCACCCAGCTGAACAGCTTTTTCCATGGATATGGACTACAAAGAGATTATGTTTCTATAAATGAGATTTCGCCTTATGCTAAACTCGCTGTTATTTCTTCTGAAGATCAGACCTTTCCGGATCATGACGGGTTCGATTTTAAATCCATCGAAAAAGCCATGAAGCATAACCAGAAAAGCAAATCGCGCCACGGAGCGAGTACCATTTCCCAGCAGGTTGCTAAAAATGTTTTCCTGTGGCAGGGTGGTGGATTTTTCAGGAAGGGCCTGGAAGTCTATTTCACGTTCATGATAGAAATGTTCTGGAGTAAAAAAAGAATTCTTCAAATGTATCTGAATGTGAGCGAAATGGGGAAGGGTGTTTTCGGAATAGAAGCAGCTGCCAAATATTACTTTAAAAAACATGCAAAAACCCTTAGCCGCAGCGAGTCCGCAATGATCGCCGCCTGCCTGCCCAATCCGAAAGTTTTTACGATTAAACCACTCTCCCGGCATGTGGCCGAAAAATATCCATGGATCCTGATGCAGATGCATCACCTGCAGGATGACCCGGATATCATTAAGCTGTTGCAATAATTGTCAATTGTTAATTGTTAATGGGATTGGATGATGTATAATTTCCTTGACTGATAAATCAAATTTATGTCTGCCACGCCCCAATTGTTCAAAAATGTGATGGTGTTTTACAAAACCAGTATAGGTATATAGGGACGATTCGCAGAGACTTTATAGGGACCTTATAGGGACCTTATAGAGACCTTTGGCCTCATTGAAAATGTCCTGACAATGTCCTGACAAAGTCCTGACAAGTAAGAATCTGCAAATACAGAACCATTACTGCTTCTTGAAGGCAATCACCCATAACGGCAACGCGGATATAAATTAATTACCCCTTTTTTACCTTATGGGGTAAATGTATTTCGAGATCCCATTCGCGACACAAAGTGGATCAAAATGTTTAGCACCGCGGTTTTAGCAGGGATAGTATCCGGAAGCGAAAGGTGAAATTCGAAAGCGTTAACAATTGACAATTAATCCCGCCATGCGGGAACAATCGACAATTGCTTTCTCCAGCCTCTCTTCATAATCACCGCTTATGTCGAACCATGGCGTCGACTGGTTGACCATAAGATCCTTGTACATGCGATATAGGCGGTTGCGTGATTCAGGATCGGGATATTCACGGAGTTCATCGGCCACCCAGGGCAGATCGGTGTTGCAAAGCAGATATGCGTCATAGGTTCTTTTCACAATCTCATCCAGGATAAAACGATGACATTTTCCAAATACAAATTCACACCAGACTTTCATCACATACATATCCGTATCAATAAATATAACGGGCGTTTTTAATGAAGCCACCAATTTATCTTCCTGTTCTAGTTGTCCTTTGGCGATGATGAGCAGGTCATCATAATCATAAGGCCTGCCGAGTGACAACAAATATTGCCGGGCAAATTCAGGTACCCATATCGTATTAAATTTTACAGACAGCTGCTCGGAGAGTGTGCTCTTGCCTGTGGATTCCGGACCGATGACCACAATTTTTTTAGGCGGCAGCATGTTGGATTTTTTTTCTCCAGGTAATATAACCCATTACCGCAAGGATCAGAAAAACGAGGTATTGGAAACTGGTAAAGACGAGGTGTTTGTAAAAATTAAGCGGGATCGATGCCAGATCGGTGATAATCCACCAGGTCCAGTTTTCAAGTTTCTTTTTATTCATAAGCCACATGCCGGTAAAGGCTGCTGCAGATGTGAAACTGTCTGCGATGGGCACGGTGCTGTCAGTAAACCGACTCAGCAAACCATAAAGAACAATCCAGCAACCGGCGAAAAAGAATATACTGTCCCGCCAGTCCATTTTTGAAGAAGCTGTTATAATCAATGTTTTTTTCCCATCCGACTTTTTTGACCACATGATCCAGCCTATAATGCTCATGACCGTGTAGTAGAAATTAACAGAAGCATCTGCGTAAAGCCCATGGGTGATATACAGAAAGATAAAAATACCCGTGCTGATCATGCCTACGGGGTATACCAGAATATTCTCTTTACGGGAAAAAACAACACTTGCGATGCCGGTCACTACGGCGATAAACTCCAGCCAGCCGGTTTGATGGATGTCTTTGAGAAATTGCGATATGATTTGCTGCATTATTCTGCTTCGGCAACCACTTCCCTTACTTCAGGGATCATCCGTTTCATCATGCCTTCGATACCGGCTTTCAAGGTGATCATAGAAGAAGGACAACCAGAGCAGGATCCCTGTAACATGAGGTTGACAACGCCTTCATTATAACTTCTGAATTGTATGGCGCCACCATCCATTTCCACCGCGGGTTTTACATAACTCTCCAGGAGTTCTTTGATTCTTTTAACGACATCATCATCATCGGCGCCAATCGCATTGCCGTCAGTGTGTGCTATGGTTATATCTTCTTCGTTGACGACCGGTTTACCATCTTCTAGGTAATCTTTAAGGAATTGGCGAATTGAAGGAATTACATCTGACCAGTCTGTATCGGAGGTTTTGGTTAATGTAACGAAATTGCTGGCAATGAAAATACTCTTGATAAAAGGAAATCCAAATAATTCAGTAGCCAGGGGAGAGGGTTTCGCAGCTTCCACATCAGGAAAATCAATACTCTTACCCGGATAGAGCAGTTTATTGGCCACAAATTTCATCGTTTCGGGGTTGGGCGTCATCTCGGTATAGATGCTGATGACCGGATTTCCTGTTTTTATCATAATGATGATTTAAAATGCAAAATTAACCATTTTAGGCCGAAAGCATAACGCTAAACGCTTAACGCCCCTTTTAGCCTAAGGCGTAAAGTTTAAGGCCAAGGCTTTTTAAATTATCAATTACTATTTGTTATTAGTTATAATCATACTCCCAAACTCCCATATTCGCATACTTTCCTAATGTAAACACTCCCCGTCCACCAATTGTTCCCTTTTTTTAACAAAAGTCCGGGTGAAACGAAAATTGAAAATATGGGCGGAAATGATCAAAATAACAGCAAAAGGGAGCAAAAACAGCTCATAAACATGCCAATATTGCTTGGCAAAGAGAAAAAGCATACCTGCGAAAAATAGTAGAAATGGCACCGGGCTGTGATGGTGCCGTGTAAATCCATGACGAAGGGAATATACCCCAACAATCCCTGCCATGAGAATCATACCGGTTTCAAACCAGAAATTATGGATGATATTAACCCCGAAAACCGACAAACCGGTTAGGAACAGGGGGAGAATGGCACAATGTATCGCGCAGGCGATTGAAGTACCGATTCCGATCATGTCTGCGCTGATTTTTGGTTTCATGAATGACCTGCAAAGATAGAGCATGCGACTAAACTTTTTGTAGCCAAATTGTGAATGTATTTTTACAATATGTCAAAGCGAGTCATTTATTATTCCATTTTTTTTCTGGTGTTATTCATCGTGTTTTATTACCTGATGACCATTGTTATTCCTGGCTTTGGAAAAACAGGACTACCTGTTTTAAGCAAGGTGCAAACATTTTCATTTCTGGATCAAAACGGAGACAGGATAACAAACAACGACGTAGAAGGTAAAGTATATCTGGCGGAATTTTTCTTTACGACCTGTCCCGGTATTTGCCCGAAAATGAATACCAATCTCCGGCCCGTCTATGAGAAATATAAAAATGAACGGAATTTTTTAATATTGTCACATACCGTGAATCCTTCTACCGATAGCGTTGGACGATTGAAGCATTATGCCGATTCTCTGGGTGTAGATGCCAGTCACTGGATTTTTCTTACTGGGAAAAAAGATTCTTTATACCTGGCTGCGCGTGTAAGTTATCTGTTGGATGATCCGAAAAACAATATTACACCGCTTGATGAGCAGTTCATTCACACACAATATTTTGCGCTTGTTGATAAGAAGGGTCAGGTGAGATCCATTATCGACGGACTGAGTAAAGATGAACTGATCGAGATGCAAAAACAAATAGATGAATTGCTGAAGGAAAACTGATTGTAATGATCAATTATTAATTATTAATGATTAACGGGAATACTTAAGCAGACCGCAGTAAAAAAAATTAATAATTGATAAGTAATCATTAATAATTAAAAAAGAAAGCCCCGATGTGGAAACACCGGGACTTTTGGTTAAGGCTCTGATTAGTAGCTATTTTGAATAATTTCTTTTTACTTCTTGTTGCAAATATAACGGCATGTATTGAATCATACAAGAAACTTCCCTACCATTTTCGTGGTATTTATACGACAAAATTGCCCCGTTTGTTTACGCTTTCCCGTTTTCCGCCATCAGTGTTTTCATTTCCTGTTCAACAAAGTCCATAAGTTCTTTAATATATCCACCCGAAAAATCAAATTTCAGTCCCGCAGCCGCATATAATTCGGGAAGGGTTTTTGTTCCGCCCAGTGAAAGCGCTGTGATATACTGATCCAAAGCTTTTTTCTTGTCTTTTTTGAAGTGCATCCACAACCCGATGGCACCGAGTTGGGCAATCCCGTATTCAATGTAGTAAAAAGGCACTTCGAACAGATGTAATTGTTTCTGCCAGATATTTTTTTGATATTGATCAAGTCCGTTCCAGTCAATGGTTTTGGAGTTGAATTCATTATAGATCCGAAACCAGTTCGCGGTTCGTTCTTCCAGGTCATGATTTGGGTTTTCGTAAACCCAGTGCTGGAATTTGTCAATTGTTGCGATCCAGGGGAAAATCGTAATCACCCTTTCCAATTGCTGAATTTTTGCCCGGCGAAGATCTTCGGGATCCTGGAAATAGATTTGCCAGTTTTCCATGCTGAACAGTTCCATGGCCATACTGGCCACTTCGGCAATTTCCATGGGGTATTCCTTAAAGGCACTCAGTTCCAGATGATGGGACAGAAAGGAATGCACTGCGTGGCCGCCTTCGTGAACCATTGTTGTAACATCGTGCATCTGGCCGGCGGCGTTCATGAAAATAAAAGGAGCTCCCGTTTCAGCCAGGGGACAGTTATATCCTCCCGGAGCCTTACCGATCCTGCTCTCCAGATCAAAGCGGTTCATATCCTTCATAGTCAGCAGACAATCGGCAAAAAAGGGCCGAAGGGCTCTGAAGCAGGTTACGGTTTTTTCCAGGAGTTCTTCTCCTGTTGTAAAAGGGTGCAGAGGTTGCTGGCCGGTGGGCTCCGCGTCCATATCCCAGGGTCTCAGTGTATCGAGACCAAGTTTTTTTTGTTTATACTGGTGAATGATTTCAACCAGCGGAAGTATATGTTGCTTTACCGAATCATGGAATCGGTAGCAATCTTCCCGGGTATAATCGAAGCGACCCATCTCAACAAATTTGTAATCCCGGAAATTGGTAAACCCCGCGTTGCGGGCCAGCTGATCGCGTCGTTTTATGAGCTCGGTAAACAGCTTGTTCAGAGACTCTTTATCCTGAAGCCTCCGCTCCTGTACTTTGCGGTAAACTTCCTCGCGTAAATTGCGATCAGGATTTTCCAGAAACTTCATAGCCTGTTGCAGGGTATATTCCTGTCCGCCAACGTTTACGGTCATCTTTCCGGAAATGGCGCCAAATTGCTGAGCCAGTACACTGAGCTCTGATTGGATCGGAATATTTTCTTCCCGGAAAAGCTCAATACTCTTTTTTACGGAACGCAGGTAGGTAAAATATTTTTGTTTGTCCAGCGATGCTGTCAGAGGAGAATTGACCAGCTTTCGATTCAACCGGTCAGCATAAGGTTGAATTTTTGGTTGGATCTCCATCATAAAATATGTGAAATCATCCTGGAGTTTTTTATCCTCTGTGTTACAGGTCATCCGTATATGGCGCCAGGAAACGTCTTCACTGATTACAGCTTCCAGTTCACTCATATCCTTCAGCCACTTTTCCATATCATCTGCGGTATGCAGGGGCCTCTCTTCCAGGTTTTCAAAATAAGAGGCGATGGAATTCCAATCGGTGATCACAAAGTTTGCGGGAAGAAAAACGCGGGTGGGTTTTTCGATCTTTGCGGATAAGGTATTCGGCATGTCGCGATTTTATTACTAGGATGATGGTCAGTTCCGAATAGGAAAAAAACTTAATGATTACTTCTTTTTAGCTCCAGGTTTTTTTGCAGCAGGTTTGGCTGAGGATTTTTTTTCTTCCTTAACCGGAGTCGATTTTTTCGGGGCCGCTTTTTTGGCAGGTTTTTCCTATGCTGCTTTTTTAGCGGAATCTTTTTTCACAGGTTTTTCCTCAGCTTTTTTTGATTCGGCAGTTTTCTTCGCTGGTTTTTTTTCTTCAGTTGGTTTTGCAGCTGTTTTTACTTCAACTTTGGCAGTAGCTGGCT
>JBGPBW010000038.1:0-25406 GCA_041481385.1 Puia sp. | reverse complement strand
GCGCGACAGCCACGAGATCAGCATTGCCACAAAAAACAGGGTCATTGCCAAAGCAAATGAATTGAATTACCAGGTCAATCCGCTGGCCAGCAGTTTCCGTAAACAAAAAACCAAAACGATTGCCCTGATTATTCCGGAAGTAGTGAATGACTTTTTTGGGCCAGTCATCAATGGCATTGAGTCCATCGCGCATGAAAAGGGATACCATGTACTAATTTACATGACCCATGAAGACATGCAAAAGGAAATTGCGATATTCAAATTATTACAAAACGGCAGGGTGGATGGCATTATGCTTTCGATTTCTGAGCAGACTTCGGATACGACCCATCTTAAGGAATTGCAGAAAAACGGAATTCCACTGATCATGTTTGACCGGATCACGGAACAGATCGATGTAACTACGGTTACCACAGACAATATGGTCGGCGGTATGAAGGCCACAGAACACTTGATCGAAAGAGGATGTAAAAGAATCGCTTTTCTGGCCATATCTAAAACCGTTTCCGTGAGTATCGGAAGAATGAATGGATACCTGGAAGCATTAAAGAGACATTCCATGAAACAGCAGGACGATCTGATCCTGTGCTGCGACGGAGATGACCGGAAAAATAAGGAACTCATTAGAAAATTGCTGAAAAGAAAAAACAGGCCGGATGGCATATTTGCTTCCGTTGAGACCCTGGCTATTTCGACTTATGAAGTATGCGAGGAACTAAAATTAAATATTCCGAAGGACGTAAAAGTGATTGCGTTTTCAAATTCCTATCTGGCTGCATTGCTAAATCCTTCCCTGACGGGTATTACCCAACCTGCCTTTGAAATGGGCCGGGAAGCGGCCGCCATCCTGATCAACCTGGTGGAAAAAAAGGAATCCCGCTACCATCATAAGAGAACAGAAATTAAATCACGACTGACTGTTAGAAATTCTACGTAAGAAAATTGTAAGGCAAATCAATCAGATGTAGAATTTCTGTAAGGCTCGATCAGATTTATTTTTCCGGTTTCGTCGTAGGTTAATTCAGTTACTTTCACGGACCTCAAATGGGTCACTCCCTTGCTCAGACTGGAATCGTGATAAAATAAATACCACTTCCCCTGAAACGAACAGATGGAATGATGGCTTGTCCAGCCAACTACGGGATTGAGAATCCTTCCCTGGTAAATAAAAGGCCCATATGGGTTGTCGCCGATGGCATAACATATAAAATGCGTATCTCCGGTTGAGTAGGAGAAATAATATTTGTCATTGTACTTATGCATCCAGGAGGCTTCGAAGAAACGCCGGTTATTGTCGCCCGCCAGAAGGGGAATCCCAAACTCGTCGAGAATGCTGATTTCTCTTACCGTTTCTGCGAATTGTTTCATGTCGTCTTTCAATAAAGCAACTCTTGGTCCCAGTGCCTTTTCCTTAGGCAGGGGTTCTGCAAAATCAACACGGTACACATTGTCCCGGTACCATTGCAGTTGTCCACCCCAGATACCACCAAAATACATATAGTGTTTTCCATCATCATCCCGGAAAACAGCGGGATCAATGGAGTAGCTGTTTTTGATTGCTTCGGGTTCCGGCGTAAAGGGCCCCGTAGGGGAGTTGCCGATCGCTACTCCGATTTGAAAAAATCCGTCTGGTCTTTTGGCCGGAAAGTATAAATAATACTTCTCGTTTTTGGAAGCTGCATCAGGTGCCCACATTTGTTTTTCAGCCCAGGTCACATCTTTTACTTGTAGGGCAATACCGTGGTCCGAGATATCATCATCCAGGCTTTCCATGGAGAAGACGTGATAGTCCTCCATTGCAAAATGGCTGCCCAGGTCATCAAACGGAATCCCGGCTTCAAAATCGTGGGAAGGATAAATGTAAATCTTTCCGTTAAACACATGGGCAGATGGATCTGCCGTATACATATGTTTGACGAGTGGTTTTGAAATAGATCTTCTGTCCAAATCATCAAAATCAATATGGCTGATCGGATCTTCAGGCATAGTCGTCAGTTTTTAGGCCCTTCTTATTTTTAGGTCGCTTTCAATGGTCAGTTCCATATGCTTATTTATTTTGTAACCGGCGAGCAGGATCACGCCGATAAAGAAAAGGATAAAGGGATACACACTCACCGACATTTTTATTCCGGATACCGTACCGGCAGTTTGATTTGGAGCATTTGCCACATAACCATATTTTGCCAATAAGGCAGCTCCCAG
Organism: Puia sp.; assembly: GCA_041481385.1. Lineage (GTDB taxonomy): Bacteria > Bacteroidota > Bacteroidia > Chitinophagales > Chitinophagaceae > Puia. Next base: position 23,204 of record JBGPBW010000038.1, on the reverse strand, counting down.
TGCACCGCCCACACTCAATCCTGCTTTTAAACCGAATATCATGGCGGAAAAGATAATGGCCGTGGCCCTCCGGTTATTTTTCCATTCGCTGTAATCTGCCACATCAGCGATCATTGCCCACAACAGGGGTATGGTAACGCCATAAAAGAAACCATGCAAAATCTGGGTGATGAATACGATGCCGATGGCATCCGGCGAATAGAAAACAAAGACCAGCAAGAATATGGCAGACAAAAAAAGAAAAGCACCGAATACATCCCTTTTCCCGAATCTGTCGGCCAGTGGTTTTGAAAACATGATGCCGATGATCATAAAAATGATGCCGCTCGCATTGAACAAACTATTTCCTGAAGTAGCCGGATCATCGGGCCACTGAAATCCCGTGGTGTGATAAAGCCAGGCCGTGAACCGGTTAAAACCAATATTTTCTAAAAAGGAGGCAATTGCAGGACCATGTAAATAATATTTAAAATAATAAATGTACATACCACCTTTTAATGACAGCGTAATGAATACCAGAATGGTAAGGAACAGTACGATAATCCAGGGCCTGTTTTTAATGAGGTCAGTTAAATCCTGCAAAACGGAACTCCTGATACTTTGGGCTGGCACAATCCTTTCCCTTGTGGTGAGGAAAGTGATGATAAAAAAAATAACGCCAATCACCGCAAACGAAGTCATCACCGTTTTAAAGCCAGCTGCCTGATCCCCATGTCCAAAGATTAATACCAGCGGCAATAGCAATACCTGAATGATAAACTGCGCAATCATGACGGCAACAAACCGGTAAGAGGAAAGGCTGTTCCTTTCTTTCATATCACCTGTAATCACTCCGCTTAGTGCGGAGTAGGGGAGGTTGTTGGCTGAATAAATAATCACCAGTAAAAAATAAGTGACCAGTGCATATATTAATTTCCCGGTTGCGCCAAAATCAGGTGTCGTGAAAGCAAGAATTGCCATCACTCCGAATGGAATGGATGTCCACAGTATCCAGGGCCTGAATTTTCCCCATCGGGTATTTGTGCGGTCTGCAATAGCACCCATGACAAGATTGAAAAACGCTCCGAACAGGCCACCCACCAAAATGACGAAACTTGCGGTTCCTGCGGGTATTTTATATATATCGGTATAAAAAAACGCGAGAAAAGTCATTAAAGTCTGAAAGATCAGATTTGCAGCCAGGTCACCCAGGCTATAACCCAGTTTCTCAAGCACAGATAATTTCATTGGCGCATCGTTCATATTCTTTTTTTGAAAACTTTGAAAAGGAAATTACTGTTAATCATTCAATGCCATCACTTTTTCAAAGGCCAGTTTTGGTTTGTAAGACCTGTCGAAAAGCAATGGATAATTGGTTCTTCCTTTAATGGGCCAGTTATTCAGCCAGGACTGACCATCGTTGACGCCCCAAAAAGTTACGCGTTCGATTTTGTCTTTGTGTTTGATGAATAATTTAAACAAGCCTTCATAACAGTTGGCCAGTTTGAGCTGAATGGAATCCGGCAGTCCTTTTGGATATGGATTCATAAACGGACTGTTCTCAAAATTTTGACCGACGTCCGCACCTGTAAGATCCCAGGGATTAGGGAGGCAGGTCAGATCGAGCTCAGTGAAACTTACTTTTAATCCGAGTGCGGAAAATTCCAGGATGCTGTTTTCGATATCGTTCAGCGAGGGCCCTTTTATGCTCCAGTGTCCCTGGATCCCGATACCATCTATCCGGATTCCGGCTGCCTTCAGCTTTTTTACCAGCGCAATGACCCCAGCTCTTTTTTTCGGCTGTTCAATATTGTAGTCGTTGTAATAGAGTTCTGCACCAGGTGCAGCTTTTGCTGCCAGTTCGAAGGCTTTACGAATATAATCTTCACCCAGTTTCTCCAGGAAAATTGAGTTCCGCAGGCTGCCATCTTCATTCAGTGCTTCGTTGACCACATCCCAGCTGTTGATTTTCCCGGCATAACGGCCGGCGACGGTATTAATATGATTGGTCATAAACAACAGGAGGGAGTCAGGGCTTTGAATATTTTTTACAAATGGAGACAATTGGCTATGCCAGATCAAAGTATGCCCCACAATAAACATGTTATGTTTCCTGCCATAGTTCACATATTGATCCGCCAGATCAAAATGATAAACATTCCATTCGGGATGGATGACTTCGCATTTCATGATATTTTCCGGACTGATGGCATTGAATTGCTCGGGAATGAGCACCTTGGCCTCTGGTAGTCTCTCTTCAATTTCAGAAATATTCAGCGCCGTGCCGATCAAAAAGTCGTTCTTAAAATGGTTTTTTAGTGAAGAGTCATGGACAAAAAGAAATTCTCTCGCATCTTTTGAAATCTGAGACGACCTCAGATTGCTTTTTGGTAAAAATCCGGTCGCTATAATGGCAGTAATCACGATGGCGCTCAAAAAAACTTTCATGTCAATATGGCTTTACGGAATCGTCAGATGCTAAATGTATCTGTTGATGATATTTTCCATATACTCCTGCCTGCCGCTGATTATTTTGGGTTCACCATTTTCAATGGCATAAGCCCGTAAATCTTCCATCGACAATTTGCCTTCTTCAAATGCCTTTCCTTGTTCACTGTCAAAACTTGCGTAACGGGCTTTTTTAATTTTAGTAAAATCGGATTTCTGCAGCACATTGTCGGCCGTAATTAATGCCCTCGCAAAAACATCTATGCCACCGATATGCGCATGGAACAGGTCTTCGGGATCGGTGCTGTTTCTTCTGATCTTTGCGTCAAAGTTGATTCCACCCCCTTTAAATCCACCTGCCTGTAATAAAACCATCATACATTCGGTAAGATCATTGATATCATTGGGGAACTGGTCGGTATCCCATCCGTTCTGATCGTCGCCTCGGTTGGCATCAATAGAACCCAGCATGCCGGCATCAACAGCTACCTGCATTTCATGATGCATGGTATGGCCCGCTAAAGTGGCGTGGTTCACTTCTAAATTCAATTTAAAATCATTTAATAAATTGTATTGGCGTAAAAAGCCGATCACTGTTTCCGCATCATAATCATATTGATGTTTGGTGGGCTCGCAGGGTTTGGGTTCGATAAAAAATTGTCCTTTGAACCCGTTCTTTCTGGCATAATCTTTTGCGGTATGCAGGAATTGGGCAAGATGCTCCTTTTCCCGTTTCATATTGGTGTTCAGCAGGCTCATGTATCCTTCGCGCCCTCCCCAGAAAACATAGTTTTCACCTCCGAGCGCGATGGTTGCATCTAACGCAGCTTTCACCTGTGCAGCGCCATGGGCCAGCACATGAAAATCAGGATTGGTGCTGGCGCCGTTCATATATCTCTTGTGGGAGAATAAATTTGAAGTTCCCCATAAGAGTTTTACACCGGTTTCTTTTTGCTTTTCAGAAAGATAGGAAGTCATCGCATATAACCTGGCTTCGTTTTCAACAACATCATTGGTATAATCCACCACGTCTACATCGTGAAAGCAATAGTAGGGCAAACCTAGCTTGGAAATGAACTCGAAGGCTGCATCCGCTTTGTCTTTTGCTCTTTCAACCGCGTCGGTTTTTTTATTCCAGGGAAAAAGATGCGTGGGTTCTCCAAATGGGTCAGCGCCTGTTCCGCAGAAGCTGTGCCAATATGCGCATGCGAAACGGAGCCAGTGTTTCAACGGTTTTCCTGCGACCACTTGATGTTCATCATACCAGCGGTAGGCGAGGGGATTATCTGATTCGGGGCCTTCAAATTCAATTTGACCCACACCCTGGAAAAATTCTTTTTGTTTGATAGTGTATGACATGAATCGTTGAGTGTTTGGTGAAGTAATGTCAATTCAATTCAGTGAAGATATTAGCTTCTGCAATTTTATACTATAGATATTTTATGAAATTATCGACAACGTTGTCGTAGAAAAATAGCTCCATCTACTAGGAAACGGAACTTTTTTACATATATATTTATTGTATCGAAGAGATAAATTATCCATCGAGCGAATTAATGGTGTAAGCAATACTCATGCATAAGCAATATTAAAGCATGTGAGTCCCGGGGGTAATTTCCATTACCCCTTTTTTATTAAAACGTTTGTCATTTAAGGGTGAGGCAGTGCCCACCCTCGAAGAGTCCGCGTTTAGACATCGACAGGATTAGGGTTATATTTTATAAAATGGAAGTATGTATTCATCGTATTCGCTTTTAAAAAAACGCTGCACCGTTGAAAAAAAATAAACTTGATTGAAATCAATTTAAGCTAGTTGTCCGTTATACATAATAGTTTTTTCAAGGTCATTATCGACAACGTTGTCGTAAATAAAGAAAACATGAAATGAAATTCTGACTGTTATTTAACTCTATATTTATATTAACCATTGCCTAACATTTTTTTTTCTTACAAACGACTGCTATGCCAAAAATGAAAATCAGGTTACATGTAAGCCATGCATTCATTGCATTTCTGCTTGTCTTATTCTCTTCAACTGCAAATGCCCAGACAAAAATTAGTGGAACTGTTACCGATGCCGATTCAAAGCCGCTGAGTGGCGCTTCTGTATTGGTAAAGGGGTCGAAAGCGGGAACCGTTACCGATCAAAGCGGTAATTTTTCTCTTTCAGCCCCTAAGGGTTCAACCCTGAACATTTCCATGGTTGGTTATGAAGCATCATCTGTTGCCATCGGAGATCAAACCACTCTTTTAGTAATGCTGAAAACCGATGTTTCGCATTTGAGCGAAATCGTCGTAACCGGTTACGGCACCCAAAAGCGATCATTGGTTACCAGTGCGATTTCCAGCGTGAACAGTAAAACCTTAAATGCCGAGCCTGTTGCTTTGGTTTCCGAAGCGCTGCAGGGTCGGGTAGCAGGTGTTTCTGTAATTAACAACGGAAGCCCGGGTACGGCGCCAATTGTGAGCATCAGGGGTATCAGTTCGATCAGCTTTGCCTCAGATCCTTTGTATGTGGTTGATGGATTTCCCGGACTGAACATTACCTCGCTGGATGTGCGTGATATAGAAACCGTAGACGTACTGAAAGATGCTTCAGCAGCAGCGATCTATGGTTCAAGAGCCACGAACGGCGTAATTATGATCACTACAAAAAAGGGGAGCAGGAGTGGCAAACCCAAAGTGACGTTGGATTCCTACTTCGGCACATCAGTAATTACGCAACGTCTCAGCCTGATGAACACAGAACAGTTTAAGCAATATGCACTGGCTTATCGCGGCACCCAGGTCGGTCGCCTCTTACCACCCTGGGTGGATAAACCAATATACCAGGGAGCAACGCAAACCTACGGTCAGACAAATACCGACTGGCAGGATGCCTATTTTAAAAATGGCCCGATGACCCAGCAGAACATTTCGTTGAGCGGTGGTAATGATGTCGCACGTTACTATACTTCTTTTGGTTATATGGATCAGAAAGGTACTGCTCCCACTGTGGGATATCAGCGCTATAATTTCAGGATAAACTCCGATTACAATATCAGTAAAGTGTTCACCTTTGGTGAAAACCTGTATTTCGCTTATGGAAATCAGTCCTATGATAATAATGAAACCGGCTCCAGAACAAACCTGGTGAATGTGATCAGATTTTTTCCCCATATGCCGGTATATGACCCCACCACGCAGGGAGGATTCAGGGGAGTCGACGCCACATTGGACGGTGGTGACCCGACAAACCCGGTGGAAGATGCCACATTAAAGAATCCCGGATCACGAAAAACAGGGAGCCTGTTTGCCACAGCCTATATTGATGTGAATTTCACATCTTATCTAAAATTCCGATCCACATTTGGTGTAAACTATTCGAATGGTCTCGATTATCGCTTTGCCCCGATTTACAATGACAGTGGCGCGATTGCCGGATCCAGTGCAACGCAGGCCACCATTACGAACAACCGCAGCATTTATACTACCACTTTATTTACGGAACAGCTCACATACGACAAAACTTTTGGAAAGAATCATATCGGTGCCACTGCGGTCTATGAATACCAGGGCGGCAATCAGCAGAATGAAAATATGAGTGGTAATCAGCCTTCCAATGATCTGAAAACACTGAATAATGCCAGCAATCCATCGGTGCAGACACTTACCTATACTTCAGCCATGATATCCTGGGTGGGTCGTGTGAATTACGACTATATGGGTAAATATTTGCTGAGCGCAGCCTATCGTTATGATGGTCTCTCAGTATGGGCGCCAAATCACAAATGGCAGGGCTTCCCTTCAGTATCAGGAGGCTGGAGAGTAGATCAGGAAGATTTTATGCAGGGTTCAAGCACAATTTCAGAATTAAAATTAAGAGCGGGTTGGGGACGGACCGGCCTGGACGGACTACATGCTTTCGGTTATACCCCATGGGAAGTGAGTGTGGCATCCAATAGCGCACAATATCCATTCAACAATAATTTAACAGGCGGACCAGCATCCTCTATCCAGGGACTGGGAAATACCGGACTGAACTGGGAATTTACAGATATGACGAATATCGGATTGGACATGGGATTTCTCAGAAATAAAATCACATTTACAGCTGACTATTATGTGCGTAGCACCAATAACCTGATTCTGAGTGTACCGCTTTCTCCTTCTATGGGTTTTTTAAACAGCTCAGTACTTGAGAATATTGCAAGCATGAAGAACAATGGTTTTGAAATGCAGATCGGATACAACGAGAACAGCGGTGCATTTAAATGGAATGCTACTTTCCTTATGGCTATGAACACGAATAAAGTGAACAGCCTGGCACCCGGAGTGACGAATATTGAAGCAGGATATAATGCGGATTTTGGCAACTATAATATTACCAATACCGCGCCCGGCCAACCGGTCCAGTCTTTCTATGGCTGGGAGGTGGAAGGTATATTCCAGACAGCTGCCGATGTGACCAAACATGCTAAACAAAATGCAGCTACCGCTCCCGGAGACCTGGCGTTCAAAGACGTAAACGGCGATGGGGTGATTGATCTGAACGACCGAGTGTTCCTGGGCAGTTTCATTCCCAAAGCAACCTACTCTTTAAATCTTGGCGCAAACTATAAGAATTTTGACCTTTCCGTTTTCTTCTACAGCGTACAGGGAAACAAAATCTATAACGCTTCAAGGGTAATCACAGAGGGAATGATTCGTTTCTTTAATGCGGGTACCCAGGTATTGAATGCCTGGACCCCAACCAACACGAATACAAATGTTCCCCGCGCAATCAGCGGTGATCCCAATGAAAATTCCCGTATGTCTACTCGTTTTCTGGAAGATGGGTCATATTTTAGGATGAAGAATATTATTTTAAGTTATAATATCCCGAATTCTGCGCTACAATCCATTACCAAGGGGGTTGTGAGCAATTTCAAGATTTATGTTTCGGCCCAGAATCTGCTGACGGTAACGAATTATAGCGGATATGATCCTGAGGTTGGTAACAGAACCCCGAATTCTTCATTGACAAATGGTATCGACTATGCAGTGTATCCACAGCCAAAGAGTTACAATGTGGGCATTCAGGCAAGTTTTTAAAACATAAAAACGTTATCTATTAAAAAATATTCATTCTACGATTATGAAACGAAATATAAACAAACTAGCACTTGCCTTTATCCTGGTCATCGCCGGTACGATGGCCTGTAATAAGGATCTGAACGTAACCGATCAGAACAATCCGACTACGGAAAGTTATTTTAAAACCGCAGCGCAACTGCAGAATGGCGTAAATGCCATCTATTCTACACTGCGCGCGGCGGAATTGGTCGGTCGGGAATGGTTTTTTACCCACGATATGCGGGGCGCGGAATGTGCTTCCGGAGGTGCCCAGCTAGAAGCCCCCAGGGCAGAATTACTGACCCAGCCCAAACCGAATCCCGGGAATGCGGTTATGTCGAATGTGTGGAACGGCGCCTATCAAATGATCAACCGGGCAAATCAAATTCTTGATAAAGCTCCGGGTGTAACGGATAATTCAGCTTTAAGAGATCGCCTCGTCGGTGAAACAAAGTTTCTGAGGGCCTGGGCTTATTTTGAGCTGGTTTCCCAATGGGGTGATGTTCCTCTGTATGATTCATTGATCACTTCTCCTACCGGGTTTAAGGCAAAATCACCTGCCGCAGATGTATATGCATTGATTATTTCGGATCTGAATGCAGCGGTGGCAGCATTGCCAGCCGCTTATGGTGCCGCAGACAATGGAAGAGCAACAAGCGGCGCAGCCAATGCGCTGCTGGGAAGAGTTCAAATGCAGAAAGGGGATTATGCTGCAGCCAAAACCGCATTACTCAATGTATATGGGAAATATTCCCTGGTTGCGAATTACTTGTGGAATTTTGACGGGGATACAAAAAATGACGCTGGTGTATTGATGACGACCGGTCATGAATTTAATTCAGAATCCATTTTTGAAGTGGTGTTTGTAGACAAGGGCGATAATAATTTTAACTGGGGATATGTAGGTGAAGGCTCCACCAGCCCATTAAGCGGTGTGCGGAACCAGGAATACGGTATTACCTGGGGAAATGTTATTCCGTCCGACCAGTTCCTGAACGCCTTCGAACCGGGCGATCCGCGTTATGGATTTACCATTTTCGAAGTGGGTCAGACGATACTGGACTCAACGCCCGGCCCGCTGACACTTACTGCAGCCGCAATGAATATTGCTACGAGCACAAAAGGCGCGGTAACCGAGAAGAGATTTTTTCGGAAATATAATATTTACGATTGGGTGAACTCAGGTTTTCATCCCGGCGGATTAAATACCCGCGTCATTCGCTATGCTGATGTATTGTTGATGCTGGCTGAATGTGAAGCGGAAGTAGGTAGTCCGGCTCAGGCTGCCAGTTATATCAATGAAGTTCGCGCCCGGCCGAGTGTAAACATGCCTCCGGTTGCTCCGGCCACGCATGACGCAGCCATAAAAGCGGTTATGCATGAAAGAACGGTTGAACTGGGTGCTGAAGAACTCAGTAATATCGATATGCTTCGCTGGAGGGCAAAGGGATATTATCCTTCCATCGCGCCGGATCCGAAACCTAACCAGGTTGCGCTCCTTCCGATTCCTGCAAGTGAAATTTCTTCTAACCCATTAATCACGAATTAATTTTTTTTGAGAAACCCGCGGATAAAATAAATTAATCTGATCTTTCCGAATAGAGGCTAGGAATAGCCTCTATTTTTTTGACCGTCGTTAAGACTTAACTTGTCTTTATGAAAGAGCGGCTTTTTTTTTCTGATTCTTTTGCCTTTTCCTTATTAATCCTTTTTCTGGTTTCCTGTAACCACAAACAGACAGACCACTTATTTACACGATTACCTGCAGCAGAAAGCGGAATACTTTTCAATAACGAAATCCACGAGAACGACTCCTCACATTCCTTTATAAATGAGTTTGGCTATATGGGTGGAGGCGTCGGCATCGGCGACTTCAATAACGACGGGAAAAAAGATATATTTTTTTCTGGCAACCAGGTCAGCTGCCGACTTTATATTAATAAGGGAAATAATGTATTTGAAGATATAACGGAAAAAGCCGGACTTCATACAGATGTCTGGTGTACGGGCGTCAGCATTGTGGACATCAACAATGATGGCTATGATGATATTTACGTCTGCGTTTTTGGAAAGGACTTATTACACCGTTCCAAAAACCTGTTGTTTATTAATCAGCACGACCTCACTTTCAAAGAAGAAGCAGAAGCTTACGGCCTTGCCGATACCGGATATTCCACACAGGCTGTATTCTTTGATTACGATAAAGATGGTGACCTGGATATGTATCTCACCAATTATCTGCTCACTGCAAACAACGCCAACAACATTTATCCCCGCGACAGAAGCGGGTACTCGCCTGCAAACGATAGGTTGTACCGGAACGATGGAGACAGTGCACATGTTGGACATCCCGTTTTTAGGGATGTATCCATGCAGGCCGGTATTAAGGAAGACGGCTTTGGACTTGGCGTGGTCGCCGGTGATTTTAATGGAGACGGATGGCCGGATATTTATGTCGCTAACGATTTTGTTTCGAATGATGAACTCTGGCTGAATAACCACAACGGAACTTTCACGAATTGCATCGCTGAGGCCATGCGCCACCAGGGATATTCCAGCATGGGAGCGGATGCCGCTGATCTTAATAATGATGCTTTGCCGGATATTGTTACGCTGGATATGTTGCCGGAGTACAATGAACGTAAAAAGACTTCTCTGTTTTTTATGAATCATGACCGATACGATAAAGAGCGGGCCATGGGCTATGAACCTGAATTCATGCGGAACATGCTGCAGCTGAATAATGGCAGTATAAAACATGGTGATACCGCCATCCCTTTTTTCAGTGAGATCGGCCAGTTAGCCGGAATCCAGGCAACAGACTGGAGCTGGAGTGTTTTACTGGCAGATTTCAATAATGATGGCTGGAAGGATATGCATGTAACCAATGGCATCGGAAGGGATTTCATCAATGCTGACTTCCTGGAATTCAGCAGTGATGTCTTCAACAGTACGCTCCCGCAGAAAGAGCGGGAGGAAGCTATCCGAAAAAAACTGGCAGATCTGAAACATGTGAACCTTCCGAATTACCTGTTTATTAATAAACACGACCTGAGTTTTGCAGATGCTTCTGAAACGGCCGGTATCAACGAACCATCCATGTCCAATGGTGCTGCATACGCGGATCTGGACAATGACGGCGACCTGGACCTGGTGGTGAATAATATCAATGGTGAGGCCTTTGTTTTTATCAATAATACCAATCAGAAAGGCAAACCATCAGCGACTCATTTCCTGGGCCTGAGCCTGGAAGGTGATAGCCTGAACAAACAAGGTTTCGGTTCAAGGGTTTTGTTGTATAATCATTCCGGAATTCAAATGCAGGAAGAGAATCCGGTGAGGGGCTATTTTTCTTCGGTGGACCGCCAACTGATTTTTGGGTTAGGAGGAGAAAACCATGTCGATTCACTGCTCATTATCTGGCCGGACGATAAACACCAGCTCATAAAAGATTTTAAAGCAGACACCACTTTTGTGCTTTCATGGAAAGATGCCAGTCAGAAAATGCCTGTAATAGACGCAAAACCCAAATGGCTTTTCAGTGATATCACATCAACTTCGGGAATAACTTATAATCATCATGAAAATTCCTTTGATGACTATACCATTCAACGGTTATTGCCACAAAGATATTCACAACTGGGGCCGTTTATTACCACAGGCGATGTCAATCACGATGGACTGACAGATTTTTTTATCGGAGGAGGAATTAATTTTTCTGGAAAAATATTTATGCAGCAGGCCCGATCATCTTTCACGTCAAAGAACCTGACCGACAGCATCAAATACACCGAAGACATGGATTGTATTTTATTTGATGCGGACCAGGATGGTGACCTTGACCTGCTGGTAACCTGCGGAGATATTCAATATGAAGAGAATTCAATCTATTATAAACCCCGTCTCTATCTAAATGATGGCAAAGGCAATTTTACTTTTAAACCCAATGCTATTCCAGAAAGTGTGAGAACGATTGCCGGCTGTGTGAGTGTTGGAGATCTTGATGGAGATGGTGATCTGGATCTTTTTGTTGGCGGCAGGGTTTCGAGAAAATATCCAACCTCACCAGGGAGTTTCATTTTACGAAATGATAAAGGAATATTCACAGATGTGACGGCAACCGTTTGTCCGGCTTTAGTCAGTCCGGGTATGGTCACTTCCGCGGTATGGACCGATTTCGATAACGACAAACAAACCGACCTGATCATCACTGGCGAATGGATGCCTTTGCGGTTTTTCAAAAATAATCGTGGCCTCCTGGAAGAAGTCACGGCTTCAACTGGCTTAACCCATAATAACGGAATGTGGCGAAGCCTTATCGCTGTGGACATGGACAATGACGGGGATATTGACCTGGTTGCAGGTAATCTGGGTTTAAATTGTGAGTACCAGGTTAGCCCCTCAACGCCCATGCATCTGTATGCTACAGATCTGGATGGTAACGGAAGCATTGACCCTGTTTTTTTCTACTATATAAAAGGAATGGATGGAAAGAGACATTCTTACCCCGGTATCAGCCGGAGCCATTTTTCGGAACAGGCACCTTTCATTAAAAAGAAATTTCTCCGGTACAAAGATTATGCACAGGCAGGCTATGATGATATTTTCAAAGGGAAAGATAAAAAAGACATACTGGAACTTTTTTGTGAGGAAACGAGAACCTGTTATTTTGAGAATACGGGCAATGGACATTTTATTAAACATACATTACCTGTTGAAGCGCAGTTTGCACCCGTCAATGCCATTATCTGCGACGACCTGGACAATGACGGATTTAAGGATTTGTTGCTGGCAGGTAATGAATACCAGACGGATGTGATCACCGGAAGATATGATGCATCTTATGGTTGTTTTCTCAGGGGGAGGTCCAATAAATCATTCACATCGGTGCCCCCGGTCAAAAGCGGTTTTATTTTGAATGGTGATGTGAAAGATATGTCCCTGATCCGCTTATCCAATGGGACGAAAATCATCCTGGCTGCAGTCAATAATGATTCACTACGGGTGTTCAGGGTCGATGATACACCACTGTCGGGCCGTAAAGAGTAAAACTTTGTATTCTAAATTAGCTATTATGAAAAAAATTCCGGTCTTCCTGCTGATCTGTCTGTCGATGGGTTTTCATGGCTACGCGCAATTTGGAAAACTTTCACCGGCAGATAGTATTTATTGGGCCAATATCCGGAAACTTACACAACTGGATTATCAGAATATGCTGGATCAGCTGCATATTGATTCTACGAGACCAGGTCCGTCCGGAAATCCGCAGGCGCCCAATGCTGCTAATGCCGACGAATTGAAAGCGACCCAATACAAATCATTGCCCGATCCGTTGATACTTAATAACGGACAACCGGTTACTACGCCAAAAATGTGGTGGGACCAACGGCGTCCTGAAATCGTAGAATATTTTGACAGGGATATTTATGGGCGGGTGCCAAAAAATACTCCTAAGGTAACCTGGGAAATGGTCAGCTCTACCTACGATACGAGTAATCATGTTCCGGCCATTACAAAAAAACTAATCGGTCATGTTGATAATTCATCGTATCCGGCCATCACAGTTAACATTGAACTCACATTAAGTACTCCGGCAAATATTAAAACACCCGTACCGGTGATTGTGGAATTTGGATTTGTGTTCCCTCCCGGATTTAAATTCCCTCCTCCGCCACCCGGCACACCGGTAACTCCGGGATGGCAACAGCAGCTGCTTGAAAAAGGCTGGGGATTTGCTGTCATCATACCTGCCAGTTATCAGTCAGACAATGGTGCGGGACTAACACAGGGTATCATCGGATTGGTGAATAAGGGACGACACCGCAAACCGGATGACTGGGGTACGCTGCGCGCTTGGGCATGGGGCGCCAGCCGTGCCATTGATTATTTTGAAACAGATAAAGCAGTCGATACAAAAAAATTAGGCATCGAAGGGCTTTCACGTTATGGCAAGGCCGCCATTGTTACCATGGCATATGAGCCCAGGTTTGCGATCGCATTTATTGGTTCTTCCGGAGCAGGCGGCACCAAAATACTTCGGCGGGTGTTTGGAGAGCAGGTCGAGAACCTGGCTTCATCAGGCGAATATCATTGGTTCGCCGGAAACTTCATCAAATATGCCAGCACGCTGACGCCGAACGATTTGCCTGTTGATGCACACGAACTGGTTGCTCTCTGTGCACCGCGTCCGGTATTTATCAGTTCCGGGTCACCAAAAAATGAAGGGCAGTGGGTTGACGCCAGGGGCATGTTTCTCGGCGGCGTTTATGCGGGACCGGTATACAGGCTTCTGGAAAAAAAGGATCTGGGGACTAGTGAATTTCCTCCGATGGAAATGGGGTTGACAGAGGGTGAAATAGCATTTCGTCAACACAGCGGCGGTCACACCACAGGACCCAACTGGCCGACATTTATCGTATGGGCCAGCCGGTATTTTCAATAGTCGCCCATATTTGCCATAATAACCAATTACCGGATCTTCACTTAATCGATACGGCACAGATAGTCATTCTTCCCGGAACAGCACAGCCTCACCACCAAAGGCATCGACCTGCTTCCTTTGATCATTGAACTGGGCGCCTGGAGTATGAAATACCAGCCCGTAGACAAGGAACGGTTTGCCCATGCCGGGCAGTTAGCGAAGGCAGGGTTACCCGCGAAGCGAAAAATCCGAAAGGAGCTGGCCCGCAAACACCTGAAGTAACAATTTATGGAAGACAGCTTAACAATCCACTTGTCAGTTGATTTAATTTGGAACAGCATTTGCCGGATTTTTCTGTTTCGTCTCAACTTTTAACCTAATGGTCGCATCGTATACAAAGTTGAAAACATTGTAATTTATCTTGATCACTTTCAACTGATTGCCGCTTGGACCTGCGTAGGTCACTGCAATCCCCGAATAGTCCATTATATTATATATAATCATTAATAACATGAAAAAAGCAACCTTTACGCTAATAACCCCGACGATGGCCAATCCAAAATCCAGTCTGGTCAAAACAATTGTAATAAATATTTTTTTGGTGGTTGTCCTGGGCTCGGCAATAAGAGTCACTGCCCAGTCCACCCCGGCTCGGTCCCTGCTGGCACTCTCGAAAACCGATCATACCCTGGCGATTGTGGACCCGGTAAGTTTGAAAGTTATCGCTCGGGTACCTGTTGGTACGGATCCGCACGAGGTGATCGCTTCAACGGATGGAAAAACAGCTTACGTTACAAACTACGGCGGAGGAAGTTTTCACGAACTGAACGTCATCGATCTCATTGGACAGAAGGCCTTAGCCAATATCGATACCCGTCCCCTGATCGGCCCGCACGGTTCGACATTTGTTGATGGCAAACTCTGGTTTTCCGCTGAGGGTTCTAAATCCGTTGGCCGCTATGATCCCGTTACAGGCTTGTTGGACTGGAGTATGGGAACAGGTCAGAATCGTACACATATGATTTATGTAACCCCCGACGGAAAAAATGTTTATACGACAAACGTGAGTTCCGGAACAGTAAGTATTCTCGTAGACACCCTGCTTCCGCCACCAGTTGGTCCGAATGGCCAGGTGTTCCCGGGCGCAAAAGCACACTGGGAGTGGATGCAGACAGTGATCCCCGTATCCGGAGGTTCCGAAGGATTTGATGTTTCGCCGGATGGCCGCGAGTTGTGGACAGCAGCTTCACAGGATGGAACCATTTGGATCATCGATATCGCTGCGAAGAAAGTGTCCGGAAAAATCGATGCTAAAGTTCTGGGTGCTAACCGGCTCAAGTTTACACCCGATGGCAAACGCGTGCTGGTCTCAAGCCTGAGAACAGGCGATCTGTTCATATTTGATGCAGTATCGCATATGGAATTGAAACGGGTGAATGTCGGACACGGTGGAGCAGGAATCCTTGTGGATGATGGGTCACGTGCGTTTATCGGCTGCACCGGCGATAACTATGTAGCGATCGTAGATCTAAAAACGTATGCAGTGACCGGACATCTTGATGTGGGCGGAGGGCCTGATGGTCTGGCCTGGGCGGTGCGACCCTGATCAAACAACTACTGTTTTAAGAATTCAACAATCTTATTTCTTTCGTCATCGGTAATGAGTGAACGGCTTTGCATGTGCAATCCTACAGTCTCCCATTGATCCGGAGAAAAGGTAGAAGGCGATGGCGTATTGTGACAACGCTGACAGTTTTCCGCCCAGAGCTGTGCACCGGTTTTGCTGCTGATCTGCTGACTGGCTTTACAGCTGGTGATCGTAATCACGGCTACAAAACTCAGGACCATAACCGAGATGACTGCGAACGTTTTACTAGTTAATGTTTTCATTTGATTTGAGTTATAGCTGTATAGCAAATTGCGCAAAAAAGGATTCTGATTTTACTTTATCACCTGCATTTTCCAGGGATGTGCTGGTTCCATTATTGGATTGATAACCTAGTTTAAATACAGTTCTCCAGCTGAACCAATAATTAAGACTCGCATCTATGATGGTCGATTTTTGCCCCCACAGTGAATTTTCAGGTGTGATATACTGACCATACCTGAAAGCGATTTCCAGATTTTTTACGAAATCATTGCCTGATCCTGTTGGTCTGAGTGCAATTTGTGCATAGTTCGAGGTGGTTTTGTTGTCAAACGTATACAGGCTGGAATCCGATGGGTTCACGTACTGCTGGCTGTTTACCTTGGTGTAGTTAGCCTGACCTTTAATATTCACCAGAATGGGGCTAAAGAGTTTTACATAATTCAGATCCACCGCAAATGATCCGCTTTTGGCGTTTTCATAAGGAGAATTGGCATCTCCAACCGTTCCGTACATGCCGCTGACTCCAATCTCAAAGCTGGAGTTGGAAAAGGGAAGAAGTCCAAGTCGCGCGGTTATGGTTTTGTTTTTATTATTGTCAACCGCACCCACACCTTGCAGCTCACCGTCCGGTAATAATTGTAATCCATTGGTGAGGCTAATGTCATAACTGCCTTTCATGCTGCCCAAGGGGAAACCTCCTTCGGCTTCAATGCCAAAATCAGAGGTAGATGGGTAATCTGCTACGCCTGTGGGGTCAGTTGGAAGTTTATCGATCCAGCCGGCAGCCAGTCGTTTGCTGTACGTGCCAAATGGAGTGACCAGAAATCCGGCCCGTAATATGAGTCCGGGGGCAACAAAGTAAGAAACATCAGCCCAGTTGACGCCTAATGAAAAACCGTCGAAAGATGGTTCGAATTCAAGGAGGAATTTGCTGCCATGCCTCCATAAGAAAAGCGGACTGAATTCGAAATGATCTGCATCCGGAAAACTATTGGTCTTTGCCTTTTGACTGACACCTCCGGAAGTCGTGGTGGTCGTATTGGCGACAAAACCAAATGTTGCCAGACCGGCGACCAGGAAGTGGTCTTCTCCGGATTTCCTGCTGGCTGACTGTTTTTCAAGTTCCGTAATCCGATTCAACAGGGATGAATCGACTACTTTATCCTGCGCAAACAAGTGGTTTCCAATTGGGATAAAGACAAACAAATAAAGGGTCAGTACAAGTAAAAATTTACTCTTTTTCATGTTCATACATTAAGGTAATGAGGCCGGTAGGCTAGAATACAATTTGCTGAAATCCCTCACCGGCATTTTGGGAATTGAACGATTGTATAAAACTATCAGCGAATACATTGATTAATCATGACTTAAATCATATAAACGCATGAGTTTGGTTACCGCTGAGTTTTTTATGAGGTGTTATATTGTACTTTTGATCGAAGGAGTCAAAAAAAAAATCATAAACTGAAAAACAAAAATCATGAAAGGAGATAATCAAAATAGCAGCACCTTAAAACGTATTTGTATTGTCGCCTTCATATTGTTGTTCAATATCGTGTCTTTCCGGTCTTTTGCTCAAAGCACACCCTGGGTTGCACCCAAAGAAGCTGACAATGTTAAAAATCCACTGGCAGGCAACACATCTGTTTTGCCCGAGGCCAAGGCCCTGTATATAGCAAACTGTGCTCCCTGTCATGGAGACAAGGGAAGGGGTGATGGCCCTGCAGCGGCAGGCTTAAATCCGAAACCTGCAGACCATTCTTCTGTTGTAGTGCAAAATGAATCGGATGGAGCACTCTTCTGGAAACTTTCGGAGGGAAGACCTCCCATGGCCGGATACAAAAAGATATTTTCCGACCAGCAAAGATGGGAATTGATCAATTATATCCGCACCCTGGCAAAAGCTCCAAAGAAGAAATAATTGACACTTAACCAATACGCAAAAAACAGGATGTATGAAACACTCATGTTACTTTGTAATCGTCGCATTCATTAGCCTGATGATGACGCAATGCGGTTCCAATACACAAAGCCCGAATGGGCAATCGGCAATGGACAGTAGTGTAAAAAAGGGAAAAACAGATACCGTTGTTATTCTTCTTGGTATCAATTCCAAAGGAATTGGCCGATTTAAAGATGTTCAGCTTAGTCATCCTC
Organism: Puia sp.; assembly: GCA_041481385.1. Lineage (GTDB taxonomy): Bacteria > Bacteroidota > Bacteroidia > Chitinophagales > Chitinophagaceae > Puia. The sequence goes on along the minus strand of JBGPBW010000038.1, from coordinate 5,235 downwards.
CCGACGAATCAATGGCTGCGAAGGGGAAGGCCATTTTTCAGTCAAAATGTTTTGCATGTCATAAACTGACTTCTGAAACCCTGGTTGGACCAGGATGGGCCGGTGTTACGTCAAGGAGAATGCCTGAATGGATTATGAATTGGATCACCAACACAAAAGTGATGGTAGACCAGGACCTGATAGCCAGAACGGAAAGGGTGGTTTGCCTGATCAGGATGCCCAATCAGGATCTTACAGATGAACAGGCCAGGAATGTATTGGAATTTATGCGGAAAAACGACGGGGACAAATAATCAGGGCATTTTTTTTGACTTAATTCGTGCCACAGCCAGCAGGAAGGTTCCTGCAAACAGAAGGATTGCTGTAATCCAGAGCAACCACAAAAATAAGCTGCTTCCGGCCATGAACAGGTTTGCCAGTCCCTGTGAGCTCAACAATACTTCATTCAGAATTACGGCAATCGCAAAAACGATCAGTGCAATTCTTGTGAAACTAATTTTCTCTTTCAATACATTTATTTTGGTCAGGTAAGTCAATAGAAATAAGGATACGAAGGCCAGGAATACCAAATGTAAAAAAGCCATAATCACAGAGCGGATTCCAAATATCGCATTTCCAATCATTGGAAAAACAGTAAAGCTTTGCAGAACTATTTTCAGCATATATGCCCCTAATGATATGGATATTAAGAAGCGTATGACGGGCTTTTCTTCATTGTAAATGGGTTTAAGAGAAATGACGGAAACAAGAAACAAATAAAAACAAAAAAGCAGGAGGAGACTTCCTGTGATAGCGATAATTCGAAACCAGATATTGGGATCCTGCCAGAGGTAGGAAAGGAATAAACTGGGTAAAACAGAAATGCAGGCAACTATTGAAAACATACGGATATGCTTCACCGCGTTTAATGAACTTCGTTGGTGGATATGATTAAACAGCAGGGCAAAAACTGCCAGTGTGAAAAAACCATTATATTGAAAATGCAGATATGTGAACAGGGCATCTCTGTATAAGATGAAATCCAAAGATTTGGAATAATTGATATAAGATATCGTGATGACACCAGATGAAGACAGGATCAGACAAATGATTGATGAGACGGCTAGTAAAGTAATCGATGCATTGAGCTTTGCTTTGCATATATCTCTTATGAGCACCGACCCGAATATATAAGTTAATAAAACAAAAATAAGTGACAGGCTTTCGGAAATAAGACCAGATCCCCATATTGAAAAGGAAATCAGCATTCCCCAGGCGAGTATTGCAACTCCCCCAAGAAACCATTGGTATATAGGTTGGTTCCCAAGGGGTTTCGGCAATAATTCATGTAAAAACAAAACCATTAAAATTAAAGTTGCCCAGCCCCCAAAGCTAAAGTGTGCGTGCGCGTCCAGTAGATGATTGTAATTGATCATAGGTAACGAAAAAACGATTTTGCTTCTCAGTATCAAACCGATTAGTGCAACCAGGCAAAGGTTTAATAAGGATAAATCGATCCACCTGTAGAGGCCATTTGATTTTCTCGTATTTGCAATTTTCAAGTAATCAATTTAGTCATTTATATCAGGTTATGAGGAACAAAACGGGATGCAGTCAGGCTAAATGCCGTCATATTTTTTCTAAAAACTCTATCCGGTTGTCAAAAGGGTCAATAAAGGAAAACCGCATTTGCCCGGGAATTTGTATTTCATCTTTTATTTCAACTCCATTCCCGATCAGATACTGCCTCACTTCATCCAGATTTGATATTTCAAATGCGGGGTGTCTTTTTGATTTGCCGGTTGTTGTTTCAGTGCCGATATGCAATTGTATGTCCGCAACCTGATACCAGAGGCCGCCATTGGGAATTAAGGCTTCGGGTTTGGGAATTTAAGTCAACCCGATAATGTTTGAATAAAACCGCCTGGCTTCTTTTTCTTTTCCTGTTGGAATACAGATTTGAACATGATCGAGTCTTTTAAAATGTATCATATCAACGCATCCGTTTACGTAAAAATAAATAACGTTACCGGGTGATCTGCAAAAATCTCCTGTTCCGGATGTGCAGTTTTCCGGTAAAATAGAACGCAACCTGCCTTTATCAGGCATAACCCATTTGCTGGAAAGCGGACAAATTCATTTCCGGATAGAAGGTAAGAAATGTTTCCTGATCAAATAACTGGTAAAATTTATTCGAGAGTAGGCGCATTATCCGTATTCTCCGGCTTCGGTTTTTTAAATTCCAGTTTGCCGAACTTCCAGGTAAAATTAATTCCGACGGAGCGATAGGGCACTTTCCGGGTGCTGTTGGTTGTAAATCCCTGACCATAAAGTTGCGTGGTCTGGTTTATATATTCGCTGAAAATATTGGTGGCTGTCAGCGCCAGGCTTCCTTTTTTCTTCCAGATTTGTTTCCGGAAAGCCAGGGTATAGCTGGAGAACGACGGATATTTGCCCTGCAATTCATTTCTGGGTGAAGTGAAATTTCCGAAGAATTCTCCGGCAAGTGTATTGGTAAAATTGTAACTCATATTCAGGTTTGCCCGGTAATTCCAACTTTGCGAATTCTGACCAGGATCTATAGCGTTCGTGGTTCTTCTATAAAAAACGAAAAGATTGCCCCGGACGTTAAATTTTGTCGTGGGGTGTAAATCTGCAAACAGATTCATGCCAAGATCTTTTTCCAGTCCGATATTTTCCTGTGTGCTGACTGACACATTGGTATACACCGTATCGCCGACGGGCAGGCTGGCATAATACACCACATAAGGCTGGATATCATCCTGGGAAGTCCGGTAAAATGCATTAATCATAAGCGAACCACCGGAACCCAGATCGTATTTCCATCCCAGTTCAATGCGATGCTGGATTTCCGGTTTCAGATAGGGATTTCCTGAAGTAAAATTATTGGGATCTGTCGTGTTCACAAAAGGATTGAGTTCACGAAAGTCAGGCCTGTTAATGCGTTTGGAATAACTGAGTTTGATCGTCTGCCGGTCATTGAGTTTTCTGGATAAAAACAGGGACGGAACAAATGTATTATATCCGGGTTCAGGAACCTGCTGGGAAATATTGGAAAAAAAGGTATTTAATTCTGTACGTTCATAACGAAGACCTGCTTTTGCATCAAACCATCCGGCTACGGGGAAGCTCAGTTCCGTGTAGAGCGCGGAGACGGTCTGCTGGTAACGGAGACTATTAGACAGGGTGGAGTCATAAATATAATTGTCCGTTTCAGGCTGCAGACTCAGCACGTTTGATGTGCTGTGGATATCCATGAACGTCATTTTACCACCCACTCCCCAAATCGTTTCTTTTCCCAGGGGTTGGTTATAGTCAACGACGATTTCAGTTTCCGTTTGTTTTCCCGGGTTATTGTTATTGGTGCCGTAAAACAGGGAATCGACCGGTTGCGCGAATTGATTATTGGTGGAATTATAGGTGCTTTTACCAAATGAAGAATGTATGCCGATATTAAGTTCCTGGTTTTCTTTGTTAAAAGTTCTTTTATAGTCCAGGCTGCTGTTTATTTCATGCAGACGAAAATTGCTCTGGGTTTCACTTAATGTAAATACATCACTCACCGGGAAACCGTTGTTGTCCGATGTGGACTGGCTTTGGTCCAGATAACCATTATTATTATTTCCAAAGGAATTGCTGCTGATGGAAAAATTAAAATTATTCTTTTTGTGCAATGTGTAGTCAATGCCCAGGCCGCCCTGCATGCCAAACCGGCTGAAACGACTGCTGCCATCCTGTTCCAGGATCACCTGGGTTTTGGCTCCGGTGTCCTGGGATACACGGGTGGAGCTGGAAGGCGTATTGACCGGGATACGGTAGTTGCCGTTCAGGTACAGATTGATACCAAAATTTCCGTTTCGGGCATTCAGGTTTACGGATCCATTTTCATTGCGGCTTGCGGCGGTCAGGGAAATGTTTCCATTCATCCCTTTCACCATGTTGTGTTTTAGAATAATATTGATGATGCCACCCAGGCCTTCGGCATCATATTTGGCACCTGGATTCGTGATCACTTCAATGCTTTTGATCTGGCTGGCTGGTATGGACTGCAGTACATCTGCAATATTACTTCCGAATGCCGTGGAGGGTTTGCCATCAATCAGAAACCGGATGCTGTTGCTGCCTGCCAGTTCCACATTGCCATCCACGTCGACTGAAACCATAGGAATTTTTTTCAGGACGTCAGTGGCGACACCGCCCTGGGAAGTCAGGTCCTTTTCGGCATTAAAGACCATTTTATCGATCTTATTTTCGATCAGATTCTGTGGAGCAATGACGATAACATCCTGAAGTTGTGTTATTTTTTTTCTGAGGTATATTTTTTCGAGGACCTTATGTGCATTTTTTTCTATCTGGACGCCTTCCAGCGTCTGGGGCAGGTATCCGATGGATTCCACCAGGAGGCTAAAAACGCCGGTCTGGGTGACTTCCATTTTGAACTTTCCCTGGGCATTACTAAGAGCGCCGTTAATAGTTTTTGACTTATCCTCCTTGTACAGGCTGATCGTGGCATATTCAACCGGCTGACGGGTGGCGGAGTCCAGAATCAATCCTGTAAGCGTGGTAGAAGCCATTTCCTGATCAGGTGACTGGGAAATGGAATGAAGAAAAAAGAACAGAAGAAAACAGACTAGCACAGCTTTTAAGCCCATAACACACCGGTATCCGGCAAAACTAAGCATCAAATCTGTCGGAAATTAGAAGTTTTATTTTCCAGGCTCATCAGGATCTTAAATGTGTTGACAACGGGTACGATTTTTTCGTCACTCAGGGGAGCTGATAATTTTAATCTGGTTTGGATCTAAACATACGGTTAGTCCATCGATTGATTTTTGGGTGAAATATAATTCCACGTCTCCGTCATTATTTGATGCGACAAACAAAATCCGGATTCCTTTATCGTAGATAACAAAATGAGACGCGGAGGATTCTTCGATTTTCACGCCCACCATCGTTTCAAAAAAGTCCAGTGTTTCTTTAAGCCGGGAAGTTTTTAAAACCAGGGCTTTTAAATAGGGCTTCAACCGTTTTTCTTTTTGAATTCAAATGAATATCCGATGCTGATATTTACAATCCAGGGAGAAAGTTTTATGCCCGGTCCGTAAGTCTTTATTTGCTGTACCGATTGAGTTGTGATGTTATAATAGGAATAACTGTTTCCCGGTAGCGTCGAGTTCAGCGTTGGCCAGTACCGGACACTGGGAGAAATCATGATCCCTTTCAGAAAATTGGTCT
>JBGPBW010000037.1:0-25828 GCA_041481385.1 Puia sp. | reverse complement strand
GGGATCAGTATGGAACAGTTTGCCACCTGAGCGAAAGGGATTGCTCCATCCAGCGCCGTCATCAAAAGCTGGTGGAAGAATCGCCTTCGCCTTTCATGACCCGCGAACTGCGTTATAAAATGGGCGAGGCTGCAATCAAAGCGGCATCTGCCATTCATTACGAAAGCGTCGGAACCATTGAATTCCTCGTGGACAAACACCGGAATTTTTATTTCATGGAAATGAACACCCGCATCCAGGTCGAACATTGCGTAACCGAAGAAGTCGTGAATTTCGACCTGATCAAGGAGCAGATAAAAATAGCAGCAGGAGAAACCATTAGTGGTGTGAACTATGAACCCCAGGGCCATGCCATCGAATGCCGTATCAATGCTGAAGATCCATACAACGATTTCCGACCTTCACCGGGCCGTATTACCACACTGCATCAGCCGGGCGGTCATGGAATCCGCGTCGATTCGCATGCATATGCCGGTTATACGATCCCACCTTACTATGATTCCATGATCGCCAAGATCATTGCCGTGGCGAGAACCCGTAATGAGGCCATCGATACGATGCACCGGGCACTGACGGAATATGTAATAGAAGGCATAAAAACAACCATCCCGTTTCATCTGCAGCTCATGAAAGATGAAAATTTCCGCAGCGGGAATTTCAATACCAAATTCCTGGAAGGTTTTAAAATGAAATAATTTTCGAGCGTGAAGCAGGAAGCATGAGGCGTGAGCTTCATGCCTCATGCCTCACGCTTCGCGCCTAAATAAAAGTTCTGATCAATTCATCGATTGGTCGGGTTCCCGCTATCAGTCCGCACAGTTTGCTGATCACCGACTCTACGATCGCATCGGGGCAGGAAGCGCCGCTGGTGAGGAGAACACGCAGGGGTTTTTTTGCCGGTAACCAACCGACAGTTGTTTTTTCCCGGTGATTTTCCAAATCAAAATGCAAAATCTTTTCATCCGGAATCATTTTATCGGCCCCTTCAATAAAATATGTCGGCAACTGTGCTTCGCATAATTCAGCGAGATGGGAAGTATTGGAAGAATTGTATCCTCCAACAACAATGGCCAGATCGGCAGGTGTTAACAGCATGCCTGAAACGGCAGACTGGTTGTCGTTCGTGGCATAACACAAAGTGTCCCGGGTATCGGCAAATAGTTCAGTTACGTTTTCGTTTGTCAGCAGCGACCTTTCCCGGATAGCCTGTTTTAAAAAGTCTGCGATCTGCTGGGTTTCCGAAGCGAGCATCGTGGTCTGATTAACCACGCCAATTTTCTCCAGGTCGGTAGCCGGATCAAATCCGGGACTGATCCGGTCTCCGAATATTTTAAAAAAATCGGCAGCCGTTTTTTCTTTTTTTATAAAATGGCCCAGGATAAACGCTTCTTTCAAATCCCGGATCACCAGGGCGGGTCCTGCCGACGAAGCATGGGAAAAGGTGGCGCGTGTTTCCTCATGACCCGGTTTACCATGAATGATTACGGTGAATTTTTTCTCGGCGATCTGTCCCGAACGGTTCCATACTTTTTCCACGAAAGGACAGGTGGTATTATATTTCTCGGTGTGAATGCCCCTGGATTTCAACAAGGCATCGATTTCCAGGCTGGTGCCGAATGCCGGTGTGATCACGATATCCTCTTTGTGAAGACTCTCGAAGGAGATTAATTGTTTTCCCAGTGTATCCTGGAGGAAATGGATGCCCAGGTTCTCCAGGTCCTGATTCACCTTCGGATTATGAATCATCTCGCTCAGCAGGAAAATATTTTTGCCAGGGTTTTCTTCCACGGTCCGGAACGCAATGTCAATTGCATTTTCCACACCATAACAAAATCCGAAATGACGGGCAAGAAAAATATGCAGCGGACCAAAATCAAGGAGTACCGGTGAGAAATCCTTCTTCATTTTATCCTCAGCCCGCCTTCTGTTTTTTATTGCGGTGATGAGCGGACTCCGGTAAGCCGGCGGAACCTGGAACGTTTTCATTGTTGCGCAAAGTTAGGAAAGGCTTTGACCCTATCCATGGGAATTGTATATTTAGATATCGAAGGATCACCATACAATGATCCTGTGCTGTAGTGATCAGGCGGGTGGAAACTTATTCAAATTAAATTACTGCTGAGGTAATGGATATTATGGTTTTGAAAAATAAACCACCGGCGATGCTTGTGATCAGTATACATCATTTTCAGTTTATATATGGATTCTGAATTTCATCCTCCCGAGTGGTCAGTTGATTCTAATATTTATGAAGTAAACATTCGCCAGTATACTCCGGAAGGTAGTTTCCGGGCATTCGCCGCTCACCTGCCCAGGTTGCTGGGGATGGGCGTTGAAATTCTCTGGTTTATGCCCATTACGCCCATCAGCAAACAGGGCCGCTTGGGAACCATGGGCAGCTATTACGCCTGTTCAGATTATATGACCACCAATCCGGAATTCGGATTCCTGGAAGATTTTAAATGGCTGGTTGATGAAGCTCACCGGTTGGGGTTTAAAATACTGATCGACTGGGTAGCCAACCATACAGGTTGGGATCATGTATGGACTACTGCACATCCGGAGTACTACAAGGAAAATACTGAAGGCCAGTTTTATGACGCGAATGGCTGGGCTGACGTGATTGACCTGAATTTTGATTCTCCGGATTTACAACTGGCCATGATCCGCGCCATGCGCTTCTGGGTGGAATCCTGTCATATCGATGGATTCCGCTGTGATATGGCCATGCTTGTTCCCCTGAATTTCTGGAAAACAGCCAGGACGGAATTGGATCAGATCAAACCGTTGTTCTGGCTTGCAGAATGTGAAGAGATTGCATATCACGAAGTTTTCGATGCGACATATACATGGAGATGGTTACACATTATGGAAGGGTATTGGAAAAAGACCACGGACATGCCGGGACTCTTTCAGGTATTGTTTTTCTATGCACATCAGTTTCCACCCACAGCCCTGCGTGCTTTTTTTACAACAAACCACGATGAAAATTCTCATAACGGAACCGAATATGAACGTCTTGGTGATGCAGCGCTACCCTTTGCCGTTTTCTGCTGTCTTTATGATGGACTTCCTCTGTTATACAGTGGGCAGGAACTGCCCAATAAAAAACGACTCCTGTTTTTTGATAAGGATGAAATTAACTGGATTCAGCCCTGCAAGCTGCATGATATTTTTAAAACACTTTTAGAATTGCGTAAAACAAATGGAGCTTTAAAATGCAAGGGTCTGGAAACCCGGGCGATGAAACTTTCCAATACATCAGAGGCGACGGTTTTGAGCTTTCTGCGCCGATACCGTCAGGAAGAAGTGCTGGTGATATTAAATCTTTCCCCGGAATCACAACCTGTTATAATTACCGGACAGACCCTGGCCGGAAGTTATAAGGATGCACTCAACAACAGGATTCCCGACTTCATTTCGGGTCAGCCGCTCCTGTTGAAACCCTGGGACTATAGAGTATATGTCAAATAAAAATGCGTTTCCTTTATGGGGAAACGCATCATTACTTTAAACAATTATCAAGGCCTTAAGCCTTAAGCATTTTTATTCGTCATTTAATTTCAATGGGTAGGAAAAAGTTCCGTCATACCCCGGATAAACGCCTTCGAGCTTTAAAGATCCGTTGCCGGCTTGCTCCACAATCTTGCGGAATTCATCAACGGTACTAACTTCCTGGCCGTTTACTTTTAATATGATAAACCCTTCTTCCATTCTTGTTCTGCTGAACAATCCTTTTTCACTGATGGAAGTCACCACGATACCGCCTTTAACACCCCGCTTTTCGGCCTCTTTTTTCTCAAGCGGCTGGAATTGTGCTCCCAGTTTGTCAAATGCTGAATTCTTGACCAGGTCCATATTTCCGCTGCTATTCATCAGGGTTACACTCACTTCATGTTCCTTCCCGTTTCTCACATATGTGATCTTGATCTGGTCCCCCGGACGGTAAATCGCAATCTGGCCTACCAATTCGGAACCGGTATTTACCGGAATGTCATTTAGTTTAACGATCACATCGCCCCTCAGCAAACCGGCTTTGAAAGCAGCACCTTTTTCTTTGACATTCATGATAAAAACTCCGGCCTGATCGTCGGTGATGCCTTGCTCCTTCTTTTGATCGTCACTCATGTTTTCGCGGGCATATTCAATACCGAGATACGCTCTTTGCGTTGTACCATATTTTATCAGGTCGGTAACGACTTTTTTGACAATATTTACGGGGATCGTAAAGGAATATCCGGCATAGGACCCCGTAGGCGAAGCGATAGCGGAATTAATACCGATTAGCTGACCCTGGGGATTAATGAGCGGGCCGCCACTGTTTCCCGGGTTTACGGCAGCGTCAGTCTGTATAAAGGATTCAACAGGCGACTGACTCTGACGAATGTTAATGTCAATGGATCTGCCTTTTGCACTCACGATACCGGCGGTAACTGTTGTTTCCAGGCTAAGCGGATAACCCACAGCCAGAACCCACTGACCAACTTTTACTTCGTCGGAGTTGCCATAGAGCAGGAAGGGAAGGCCCTTTGCTTCTACTTTCACAACAGCCAGATCGGTACTGGGATCGGAAGCTATGACCTTGGCTTTGAAATATTTCTTGTTACTCAGGGTCACTGTTACTTCATCAGCCCCATCCACCACGTGATTATTCGTAACGATATAACCATCTTCACTGATGATCACACCGGATCCGGAACCGACTTCCGGCATGGAACGGCCGCGATCTCCAAAGAAATCATTGGGATCAATACCGAACAGGTCGGAGAAGGGATTTTTTTTCGGAAGGTTGTTGGTTGCGGTACGCGTCGATTTTGTTTTGATATGCACCGTAGCGGGAATGGCCGCACTGGCCGCATCAACAAAATCAGCAGGTCCGGCCGACTTCTCGTGATCAAAGAATTTTGCGTAATTCACCGGAACCTTAGCAGAATCCTGCCTGTAGATATAGGGGGCATTCTGATTAAAATGATTATATCCCCACAGGCTTCCCAAGGTGGTAGCTGCACTGATAAACACAATGCCTGCAACTTGTTTCAATTTCATTATGATTTTTTTTATAACGTTTTAATCCCTGTATTTGACAAACCGTATGCCCAACGAACTTCAAAGTAACATTCAGTCGTCATTTGTGTTATTACCACCTGATCAGTTTAACAAATAATTTACTAAGACCTTCGTAGATGGCAGATACCCAAATTTACAAAAGAAATTTTAGCATACAAGTACTGACATTCGTTCAGAGCCCCTGAAAAAAAAGCATGGTGTCGGCTCCGTCGGCATAGTCCGACAGTCCGGGCTGCTGACTTTTTCCAAAAGGAAGATATTTACGCCCGACCACGCACTGCAGGTTTTCTTTTTCCATAGCCAGGAGACGTGTTTCCGGGTCTTTGTAAAAAGCGTAATGGAGTACCGAAATGGGAGAGAATGGGGACTCGTCCTGCATCAGCAGCAGGCAGTCGTTGGTCATGTACTCCAGTTTATTGAGGATAGCCAGCGATAAACGGTAGTCGTAATTATTTTTATACTTGTGGTGATTGGCCATCCACTGATATTTCCGAAAGACCTGCAGGAGCGGAATGAAATTATAATTTTCAGGTACCAGGATTTGCGAAACATTGCGGCATCCCAGGCCGAAATAAAGAAATATATCGTCGGCCAGTCCGTCCAGTTCCTCCGCGGTTTCGTTACCCTCCAGTATAGCTACCGAAGTTCTGTTGCGGCGGATCAGGCTGGGATATTTCGCAAAATAGTACTCGAAATATCTTGCGGAATTATTACTTCCAGTAGCAATATAGGCATCCATGCCGCGCAGAACTGCGGCCGGTTGAACAGCCTGGGCGAGTTCCGGATTTTTTCTGTTCAGAAAGTCGAGGATCCCGGGGAATAGCCAGGGGTCTTTGGAAGAAAGTTTGACGAATGCCTGGTGTCCGCTCATAAAACAGGTCAGAAAATCGTGAAAACCGACCAGCGGAATATTTCCGGCCATAACGATACCCACTTTTTTTGGACTGGGGTTTTGGAAAGGAATATCGTAGACTGCGGCCCATTTTTCCAGCAATTCGCGTTGCAGGAACTGACCCACGATTTGATTCACCGATTCCGTTATAAATTCAGGAATAAACCAGGCATTTTGATGAAAAGCCCGGGTCTTTGTCGCCTGCCAACCGGGCTCTTCTGATTGCATGAATTGACCCAGTTCAACAAGTAAACGGATACGGTTCTCCAAATCCATATTTCAGATTATCTTTGAGACGCGAAATTAATTCTATTCAACTCCTTAATAAACTAAAAAATGGCAATTAAGATTACAGATGAATGCATCAATTGCGGGGCCTGCGAACCGGAATGTCCCAATAACGCTATCTATGAAGGCGGAGTCGAATGGGCGATCGCTGACGGCTCTACGGTAAAAGGAGCATTTACGCTTATGGACGGCACAGTAATCGATGCCAACAAGCGCAATGCCCCGGTAGCTGTTGATGTTTATTATATCGTTCCCAATAAATGCACGGAATGTCAGGGTTTTCACGAAGAACCTCAGTGTGCATCCGTTTGTCCTGTGGATGTTTGTATTCCTGATGAAATGTACCGGGAAACTGTTGAAGAATTGCTGGCGAAAAAGGAAAAACTCCATATGTGATTCCGGGTATCTCTTAAAACCAATACATGAAAAGGGTCATTGCATTTGTTACCGGCGGATATTCCGGTGAGGCTGAAGTGTCGTATAAGAGCGCCATCACCATGGAGGCGGAAGTAGATAAAGACAAATACGAAGTTTACCGGATAGACATTACGCCAACCGCCTGGTTTCATCTTACAGGGAACGGAGAGAAAATTCCGGTAGATAAAAATGATTTTTCCCTGCAGATCGCCGGGGAAAAAATAAGATTCGACGCTGTCTTGATCGGGATTCACGGAACACCGGGCGAAGATGGAAAACTGCAGGGTTATTTCGATCTGATGAACCTTCCGTATACGACTTGTGATGCGGCCACTTCAGCCCTCACATTCAATAAAAGATATACAGTTGCTGTTGCTGCATTTGCGGGTATCCATGTATCCCGATCGGTTCATTTATTCAAACAGGATAATCCGGAAGCAGAGGAATTAGCCAAACACCTGGTACTTCCGGTTTTTGTTAAACCGAATAACGGAGGTTCCAGCATCGGCATGTCCAAAGTGAACCACCGGGAAGATCTGGCTGCCGCCCTCGTCAAAGCATTTCAGGAAGATGATCAGGTGCTGGTGGAAGAATTCATAACCGGAAGGGAATTTACGGTGGGCGTATTTAAAACCGGAAGTGAAATTATCATCCTGCCGATCACCGAAGTGAAAACCAACAAAGAGTTTTTCGATTTTGAAGCCAAGTATTCACCCGGATTCACGGAAGAAACCACACCTGCAAAAATTGACGAATCCATGGCAGTCAAAATCAGGCAGACAGCAAAAAAAATTTACCAGGTATTTAACTGTAGTGGTGTAGTCCGGATCGATATGATTTTTAACGAATCCAAAAATGAACCTTTTATGCTGGAGATCAACACGGTGCCGGGTCAGACCTCGGCTTCTGTAGTTCCCCAGCAGGTCAGAGCCATGGGCTGGACACTAAAACAATTCTATTCAACGTTGATTGAAGACGCTTTGAGCCGGGCTAAAAAGTCCTGACCCGGATCAATTATCTTTCCATTTAAATTTTACCCCGTGTTCCGATTTCTGACCAGCAAACCTTTATGGATTAATATTCTGGCCGCATTTGTACTACTGGTCGTTTTACTTCTTCTCTTTCTGGGATCGCTCGACCTGATCACCCATCACGGCAAGACAATGAAAATTCCTGCAGTCATCGGACAGTCGATTGACCAGGCCCGGAAAACACTGGAGTCACAGGGTTTTGAAATTGTAATCCAGGATTCCATTTACAATGATACCCTCCCACCTCTTCAGGTGATCAAACAATTTCCTGAAGCCGATAACCTGGTTAAAGTTAACCGGACGGTTTATTTAACGATTAACCGGGCCGTGGCGCCGGTCATTGACATGCCAAATCTGATTAGCATGACGTTTCGAAATGCTGAGATGGTACTCCGCCGGTATGGCCTGAAACTTGGGGATACCGTATTCAGGCCGGACTTTGCCCGGAACTCTGTTTTGGATCAGGAGTATAAAGGTGAAAGCATCAAACCCGGCACCAAGATTCAGCAGGGCAGCGAGATCACGCTGATCCTGGGAAATGGTGTCGGTACTGAATTCGTTGTACCGGATCTTTTCGGGCTTACTTACCTGGAAGCGCGTGCCGCATTAAGTCAGGCGGGACTGATTGTTGGTTCTGTTGTGCCGGATGCAGACGTCAGGGATACCCTGGGCGCTTTTGTTTACCGCCAGAATCCAGACCGGTTCGACTATAATCGACAAATCAACCGAATCCGCCAGGGTCAGACCATTGATATCTGGATTTCTGCATTAAAAAAAGAAAAAATAACAGACAGCAGCGCTGTTCAAAAAGTAACGAATTATTAATCAATTCCGATTATATGCAACTGATCACGGTTTCCGAGTTAAAGGAACGTCTGGATAAAGGAGAAAAATTAAACCTGGTAGATGTGCGTGAGCCAGCCGAAAATCTTGAATTTAATATCGGGGGCGAATTGATTCCACTGGGTAAAATTCAGAAAATGGAAGTGGATCAGCTGGAGCTGCTGAAGGATCAGGAAATCATATGTTATTGTCGCAGTGGTAACCGCAGCGGGCAGGCCTGCCAGATACTGGACATGATGGGGTTCACCAATACAAAAAACCTGCAGGGCGGAATGTTGGCGTGGAAACAACAACATTAATCAGATCTTAATATTCACAGAAATAATAAAATTTATTCCTGCCTGGGGAAAGTAAAAGTTTTCATTTACGGGGGCGCCTCCCGAATAATACCCGTACGTATATCCTGTTGATTCATATTTTTTATTGAATACATTGTTCAGATAAAAAGCGAAATCAATTTCACGGGTATATTTAATCCTGGGAGAATATATAATCCGCAATTGTTGTACATAATAATCCGATAATTTTTTATCACTGCTCTGGGTATTGTCCAGATACGCACTGCCAACATATTTTGCAGGCAGACTGATTTCCAAAACCGGCAATGGGTAGAAGCTGATGATCGCAGCTCCGATCAGGCCGGGCGACAAAGCCATATCGGTTTTAGGATATACCGTACTTATCTGACCTCCGTTATCATAGTTGTCTTCATAAGAAGTATAATTCAGAATCTTATTCTGACTAAGGGTTAGATTTCCCGAAACCTGAATCCAGCTGGCGGGTTTTAAACTGCCTTGCAGTTCAATCCCCAGCCTCCAGCTGCGTGGTGTGTTTGTACGGGTATATTCGCCCACATCATTGATTTTACCTGTAAGCACGAGTTCGTTCCGGTAGAGCATATAGTAGCCCGTAATACCCCAACTGAAAAGAGGTGTTTTCTTATTCAGCCCAAGTTCAAAATCATTTACGGTTTCCGGTACGGGCTGCTGTGTAAGTCCCGTTTCGTAGTCATCCCGGTTGGGTTCGTGGGTAGCCCTTGCAAAAGAAAAATAAGCCTGCACGGGCCCGCGGGTATAAGTTATTCCTGCCTTCGGATTGATAAAATTATAACGATTGAAGAGGATGATGGAGGGATTATTGTCAAAACCATTGATCCAGTAATTAACCTGGCGCCATTGCAGGTCAGCAAAACTGGTGAACCAATTGCCAATCTGCTGCTGCCACTTGCCATAAATATTAAAGTCGGTTTTTTTTGCCGGCACATTATAGTATTCATAATCCGGGGGTACGCCGCCTTCGGCTGACCAGATCACCGTCCCGTAATGCTGTCCGTTATATTCCGTCCAACCGCCACCCAGTGTCAGGCTGGTTTGATTATTTTTATATTGAAGTGAGTAAATGCCTCCATAGAAATAATTGTCAAGCCAGCGCTGACGGATCAGGTTTGTACTGATCAATGTTGTATCTCCGTATTTAGGATCAGGGATGCCATAGTCACTGTAAGGGGCATCGTTTTCGTATTCTTCATAGTATCCTTTTCCATGGGTCATGAATGCTGCCAGGTTGCCGGAAAGCATCGGTGTGATTTCCCGGTTGAAAAATAACTGGTAATGATCCTGCCGGTAATTATCGGTCTGGTTTGCATAAGTGAAATAATTGTATGTACGGCGATTTGAAGTGAAGAGGTTCACGGAATCAGCGGGGGTACTATACAGGGCTCCGGGATAACCGGAATTATCCAGATATTCCTGTTGGAGTTGGGCGCTGTCGCCAAAAAGTTTCGCTCCGGGAACGCCGTTCCATGCCTGGTAAGTTTTTTCAGAGCCTGTAATGATATTGAATCGCAGGGAAGTTTTGTCCGATATGTATGCTGCAGAGAAATAGGCAGATTTCAGATCGCTCGTGGCCCGGTCGATGAAACCATTACTGCTGATATGTGAAAGGCGCATGTCCACGGTAAAATGACCACCGATTAAACCCGATCCCGCTTTTAGGGTGTTTTTCCAGGAGTTGAAAGATCCAAAACTGTTATTAAATTCTGCATAAGCGGTTGGCTGAAATTCATTCGTGGAAAAATTCATGCTGGCGCCGAAGGCACCCGCGCCATTGGAAGAGGTACCTACGCCGCGTTGTATTTGTACACTGCTGGTGGAAGAAGCGAAATCAGGCAGGTCCACAAAATAAATGGCCTGGGATTCGGCATCGTTATATGGCAATCCGTTCAGGGTCATGTTGATGCGGGACGCGTCGGTACCCCTTATTGAAATACCCGTATATCCAAAACCGTTTCCGGCATCAGAACTCGTGACCACCGATGGAGTTTGCTCCAGGATAAAAGGCAGGTCCCGGCCGTTATTCATTTTAGCGATCTGACCGCTGCCCAGCGTAACCTGGGTAAAGGGCGTTTTATCTCCCGCCCGGATCGCCGTGATCTCTACGGGTTTCAGAAAGAGCCCCCGGTATTCGAGCAGGGTCGTATCGGGAATGGATTCCAAATGGCTGCTGTCTTTTCCTGCGGGTGCCTGACTGTATAGCCGGGTTGCCATCAGCGATATCACCCAAAACATGTTAAATGATTTCATTTGCCGACCTGGTTTAAGATGTTGTAACCCGGCGGAATAATCAGCAGAAATATGCAGGAAACAGAAGAAGAGGAAAAAACAGCCACCTTCCCTGCGCAGGCATTATCCTGTTCAGGTTCTACGGGTATCATCTCAGCTTCTCCATCACGCCTAAGGCGGGAAGGGTCAGCACCCCGGGAACTTTAGAAAACCGGTTTTCCGCCGGCTATACAAAGATAAGTAACCGGCAGAATTTTAGCTGGTTAAAAAATTTATGCATGCAACATCTTTCGTATTTGCTTGTCTTTGCATTCATCAACTTAAATATATACACATGAAAAAAATCATTTTTGCAAGTCTGGCCATTTTTTCGCTGCTGGCTGGTTATAGCCAGAGTGACGATAAAAATCTGCAGACCCGAAACGTAACAGGCTTCACAGGTGTGGACGTGTCAGGAGGAATTGACCTCTACCTGAGCAGCGGTGCAGAATCTGTTTCCGTTAGCGCCTCGACCACGACCGTTCGGGATCACATGGTCACCGAAGTCGTGAATGGTGTATTACGGATACACCTGGAAAATAACTGGAACCCCGGACCGGGAAATCCAAAAATGAAAGCCTATGTTTCCATCAGAAATTTGAAATACCTGGAAGCTTCCGGCGGCGGGGATATCTACCTGAAAAACATGATAACTACAGGTGACCTGGATGTCCATTTGTCAGGCGGCGGAAATATAGAGGGCAAATTAAATGCAGATCATCTGAATATTAAACAATCGGGTGGCTCCAATGTAAACCTGACTGGAAACGTGAAGGACCTGAATGTGGATGCCAGTGGCGGAGGCAATTTAAAAGGATATGATCTGGTTACGGATATTGCAAGTATTAACGCCAGTGGTGGAAGTGATGCTGAATTGACAGTGAATAAAGAATTGCGTGTAAAAAGCAGTGGTGGCAGCGAGGTTTCTTATAAAGGGAAAGCGGTGGTCATATCAATTAAATCCAGCGGAGGTGGCAGCCTTACCCATAAAGACTAAGATCCCCCTATCTTTGCACTCCCTAAATAGAGTGTAAAATGGGTATGGATCGCAATACGGTAATTGGTTTTGTTTTGTTGGGACTTTTATTGTTCACGTATTTATTCACAGCTACTAAAAATAACCAGGCGCTGGAAAAACAGCGGCTGCAGCAGGCTGATTCACTGGCGTTTGTCAAAAAAGCGCAGGAAGCCAGGCAGGAGAAGCAGGATTCAGTAAAAGTAAAGGTTGCATCAGGTGATTCCCTTACCGGTTTCAACAAAGCCATTGGGGGAACGGAACATCTGCTGACCGTTGAAAACGATCTTTTAAGGATCGTTTTCAGCAATAAGGGCGGGCAACCGAAAGAAGTAGTACTCAAACACTTTAAATTATACGACAGCAGCCTGGTACAACTGTTAGATTCTTCACTGGCTAACCGGCTCAACTATGCGATAAATACGGGCAGCAGTCAGGTGGGTCAGATTGCCGAATTGTATTTTAATGATGCAAGGGTTGAGAAATCTGCCGATGGCACACAAACCATTACCTATTCCCTTCCGGCGCCCTCGGGAATTACGCTCGAACACCAGTATATCATACACCCGGACAGCTATCTCCTGGATTGGAACCTCACCAGCACCGGTACCGGACAATTATTTTCACAAAACAATCTGCATCTGGACTGGCATTCTGAAATGAAGAAAACACAAACCTATGTGTACTACGAGAAAAGGCTGACCAATGTGTGTTTTTCTACGGATAATGAATTTGATTATATCTCCTCAAAACCAGAAAAGACTTTTGAAAAACCCGTGCAATGGGTTTCTGTTGTACAACAGTTTTTTAACAGGACACTGATCGCAAAAAATAATTTCGAAGGCGGTAACATTCAGTGGCACCGCGAAGTATCAGATACTTCCTCCATGCTCGGAACAGCTGATATCCACCTGCAGGCCAAACTGCCCGGTAATGCGGCAACGCTGAACTTCCAATGGTATTTTGGTCCTAACGATTATTACATACTGAAGAAAACAGGTCCGCATATGGACCGCATTGTTGACCTGGGCCGCGACATGTATTCCTTTGTACGTCCGATCAACACGTATATCGTCATGCCGGTTTTTAACTTCTTCAAAAATTTTGTATCCAGTTACGGTATAGCCATATTGTTGCTTACCCTGTTTATTCGCCTGCTTACTTCTCCGCTGGTGTACAGCAGTTACCTGAGTGGAGCAAAAATGAAGGCGCTCCGTCCTGAAATTGACATACTGAAGAAAAAAACGGGAGGTGATCAGCAGCAAATGGGTGTTGAGCAGATGAAATTATTCCGGGAAGCGGGCGTAAATCCACTTGGCGGCTGTATTCCTGCATTATTGCAGATTCCGATCTTTTTTGCGCTCTTCAGTTTTTTCAATTCCAATGTAGCCCTGCGCGGGCAACCGTTTTTATGGGCGCATGATTTGTCCATCTATGACGTGGTGGTTAAGCTCGGATTCAATATCCCTGCCTATGGTAACCACATCAGTCTTTTTGCCACCCTGGCGGTTGTTACCAGTTTCCTGATTTCCCTTTATGGTATGAGCATGACGCCGGATCAAAGTAATCCGGCAATGAAATACATGCCCTATATCATGCCTGTCATGCTGTTGCTTTTCTTCAATCGCCTACCAGCGGCACTCACCTGGTACTATACAGTATCCAACCTGATCACCCTGATCCTGCAATTCGTCATACAGAATTATATTATTGACCACGATAAGATCCTTGCCAAGCTTCAGGCAAATCGAAACAAACCCAAAACAAAACCCAAATGGCAGGAGCGATTTGAACAAATGCAGGAAACCCAGAAAAAAGTACAGCAGATGAAGGGTAAAAAATGAGGGGTTTTAAAGGCCAGCAGGAGAGGGTCCGTTAAACCCTGAGCGATTAAACCATTCTAATCAAGATGTCATCCGGGAAATTTATATCACTATTCATATTGGTCGCAACACCTTTACTGGGGAAAACCCAAAAACGGGTGGGGGACCTGACACTGGTATATAATTCCGTTATCACCAATACGTCGGATTCAAGCAGGAAAATCAGTTCCACAACTGCTTATTATCTAAAAGGAAATCTAAGCCGTGCAGAAGTGAACAGCAGCCAGTTTTCTTCGGTTACGATTTATGATTCTAAATCGGGCACAGGTGTAATCCTCAGGGAAGTAAACGGACAAAAACTGTTGATACGGATGAACGAAGAAAACTGGAATCAGAAAAACAGCCGTTATTCGGATCTGACGTTCGCCAAAACAAATGAAACAAAAACGGTTGCCGGATATTTTTGCAGTCAGGCGAAAGCTGTCACTGCCGGTGGATTTGAAATAACGGTGTTCTATACTCGCGATTTGATTCCTGAGAATAAAACCTACGATCCACAATTTAAAAATCTCGATGGACTGCCCCTGGAATTCGAATTACAGAAGGGAAATATTCATATCAGGTATACCCTGGCCTCAATAAATCTGAATCCTGTGCCCGCCTCCAAATTTGATATTCCTACCAGTGGCTACCGGGAAATGACCTACGAGGAAAGCCTGAAGTTGAAAGGGGTAAATCAATAAGCCTGATGCGGGAGGCCTGAAGCTGGAAGCAAGGAATAAAGATCAAGTACCTGATAAAACAGGTGAGGGCCCACCAAAAAAAACAAAAGCCGGGGCTTTAAAAGAAAAAGCCTCACACCTCGTGCTTTAAGCCTCAAGCTTATTTAGGCATTTGTATGCGCACACCGACGAACTGGAGATTGCTGTGCGGATTATAATTTGCAGTAGGCCCGATATTGACCTTATACTGGTAAGGCAGGATATATGTCGTGTTGCCGCGCTGGTAGGTAATCATGGCACTCATCGACATCCGGTTATCCGCCTGAGGATGGAATGTAACGATACTGCCGCTGTATAGCGGAGATTTCTTTAATGAGAAAGAAGAAGCGGCATTGATTGGCGTAAAACTATTGTCAAATTCATGATGCTTTTTCTTTTCTCCGCCACCCTTGCTCGCGAAAGCGAGTGCCGTTACTGCAAAAAGCAGCAGGCTTACCGCAGTTAAGCGGATGGTTGCCGTAAAGGATGGTTTATGGTTTAAAGAAGTCATCCTGACAAAGATACATTAAATTTTGCGAATTTTTAACCAAATCTGGGGGTAGCTCACGTTATTTTAACACATTCCGTGCCGTTTTTGTGGAAAACCCCCCTATAGAAATGAATACGGTAAATCGGCCCAGTCCGTTGCCTGGCATAATTAATTTGCCAATAAGGGATTATGAATTAATTTAGTATAACCTCCATAAATGAAAGAAAATCCATACCACCCAGAGCAGGAAGAGATACGGGAATTGCTGAAACAATATAACGCTTTGAAGAACGGCCGAAAACATAGTTTTTTGGACGAGGATTGTTTCGAAAAAATCATAGATTATTACGACGGTAAGGAGGAATTTCCCCATGCGCTGGAAGCAGCCGAAATCGGCATCGAACAATACCCTTTTTCTTCAATTTTACTGATCCGAAAAGCTGATCTGCTGATTGCTACCCGGAAATATGCCGATGCCCTGACCGTGCTGGAACGGGTGGAATTATTGGATTCAAATGACATCAACCTGTACATCCTGAAAACGGATGCCTATCTGGCACTTGACCAGCAGGAAAAAGCAGTTATTTTGTTACAGGAAGCCCTGGGACATTTTGAAGGGCGGGAAAGAATCGAATTGCTTTTTGAACTGGCAGACGTATATGATGATTACGAGGAATTTGATAAAATATTCGACTGCCTGCGCTGGATACTCGAACAGGATTGTGAAAATGAAGAGGCGCTGTATAAGATTTGCTTCTGGACAGACTTCACAGGTCGCAACGAAGAAAGTATCCGGCTTCATCAGCATATCATTGAAGAAAATCCGTATTCCGAGCTGGCCTGGTTCAACCTGGCTGCGGCCTACCAGGGGTTGAAACTATATGAGAAAGCGGTAGATGCCTATAAATATGCCGTGGTTATCGATGAAAAATTCGATTATGCTTACCGGAATATGGGCGACGCGTTTATACGTCTGCGTAAGTACCGGGAAGCCATTGAAAGCCTGGAAAGGGTACTGGAATTGTCCAAACCGGAGGATGTCATTTACGAGGCCATCGGGCATTGTTATGATAAACAACGACAGTTTGCACAGGCCCGTTTTTATTATCGCAAAGCCTCACACCTTAACCAGGACGACAGCAAGCTGATTTATAAAATAGCCTGCACCTATCTTAATGAAGGACATTGGACGAATGCCGTTAAACAACTCGAATCAGCCATCCGGTTGCAGGGTAAACATCCGGAATATCATCTGGCACTTGGTGAATGCAAAGTGCAGCTCCTGGAATTTAAAGATGCAATCCTGGCTTTTGGTACTGTTGTAAGGCTAAGACAAAAAAATATTTCAGGATGGGAAGCGCTTGTGCGTTGCCTTTACCTGGCTGAAATGTATAAAGAAGCCCTGGAACAGGTACAGCAGGCCATCCGGGTAATTGGCGAAAAGCCACTGCTCACATTTTACATGAGTGCCATTTATTTTGCCATGGGCAAATCGAAAGAAGGCCTGATCCACCTGGATAAGGCACTCAGCCGTTCACCGAAGCTGTTAAAGAAAATGATTGCACTCAATCCATCTCTTCTGCAGTCGCAATCTATCGTCGATGTGATCGCGCGTTACCGGAAAAGATAAGGTTTCCTTATTTTTGCGCCGCCAGAATTCACTTAACGAAATCTATGTCGATGAATTTCACACTGAGTCAGATGCCGGACAGGAATAAAAAACCGCGGGATCATGGTATTACCATGGTAATGGATAAAGGATTAAGTATTGAGGAAACCAGGAATTTCCTGAGTATTGCCGAACCCTATGTAGACGTGGTTAAACTGGGTTTCGGAACTTCTTATGTTACACCGAACCTCGACAAAAAACTGAAGGTTTACCACGACGCCAACATTCCAATTTATTTTGGAGGAACCCTGTTTGAAGCCTTTCTCATCCGGGGTCAGCTGGAAGATTATATCAGTCTGTGCAAAGAACATGGTGTAGGTTATATGGAAGTGAGTGATGGATCGGTTGATATTGAACATAAGGAAAAATGCAAACTCATTGAACGACTCACCCAGTACGGAACCGTGCTCAGTGAGGTGGGCAGCAAAGATGCGGCACATATTATTCCACCTTATAAATGGATTGAACTCATGCGCGCCGAATTGAATGCCGGCGCTACTTATGTGATCGCTGAAGCCCGGGAAGCGGGAAATGTGGGTATTTACCGGGGTACCGGTGAAGTACGGGAAGGCCTGGTGCAGGAAATACTCACACAGATTCCTGCTGAAAAAATATTGTGGGAAGCACCCCAAAAGTCGCAGCAATTATATTTTATTGAACTGGTGGGTACAAATGTAAACCTGGGAAATATTGCCCCCAATGAAATGATTGCCCTGGAAGCCATGCGCATCGGCCTGCGTGGAGATACCTTTGAACTTTTCCTGAATAAAAATAAAAAGGAAACCAAATGAAAAAGTATGGCCTGATCGGTTTTCCGCTGGGCCATTCTTTTTCCGTCAGGTATTTCAACGAAAAATTCCGGCGTGAATCGATTCCCGATTGCAGTTATGTCAATTTTGAAATAACGTCGGTTTCTTTACTCGATGACATGCTCAAAGATCCCGACCTGAGGGGCCTGAATGTGACTATTCCTTATAAAGAATCTGTTGTTCCCCTGCTGCATAAAAAAGATGCGGTGGTTGAACAAACCGGTGCCTGCAACTGCATTCTGATCAGGCAGGGCATATTATCGGGATTTAATACTGATGTTATCGGCTTTGAAAAATCACTCGAAGAGAAACTAACGGGCAGGGACAAACGCGCCATGATCCTGGGAACCGGGGGTTCCTCCAAGGCCGTTGCCTGGGTGTTAAGGAAAAAGGGGATTGAGATTTTATGGGTATCCAGGACAAAGACCGGAGCGGCGGATCAGGTGCGGTACGAAGATCTGGACCAAAAAATCCTGCAGGCCCATTCACTGATCATCAACAGTACGCCGCTGGGTATGTATCCGAAAACGGGGGAGTACCCGCCCCTGCCTTATGAATATATCGGCGCAGGGCATTACCTGTTTGACCTTATATACAATCCGGAGAAAACCATATTCCTGGAAAAAGGAGAAGCCGCGGGAGCACGGATTAAGAACGGGGCTGATATGCTGGCGATCCAGGCAGAAGCCAGCTGGACGATCTGGAACTCCGGTTCACAGGGATAATTTCATCCTTGCAGCTTCCGGAAGATGAACTACTTTTTTCAATCCGTAGTCGAAACAGATCATGGCGGTTTTTGCCGTGGCTGCGAGGATTTGTTTTCCTTCAGATTTTTTTTCTATCTTATACAAAAGATCGAATCCCACGCGGCTGAAGTCAACCGGCCGGATGCTGATCAGCAGGTCATCTCCATAATACATTTCATTTTTGAATACCAGCGCGGCATCGGCCATGATCAGGGAGACTCCCTCCAGGTTGAGTTCACTGTATCCAAGGGATTGCAGGAACTGCATGCGTGCTTCATGCAGAAATGACAATACGGTATCATTGCCCACATGGTTACCATAATTCAGGTCTGTTACCCGGACAGCAAAACTCGTTGTGAATGAAAATGTTTCGGGAAGATCTATTTTAATTCTGGGCATCGTCGTTAATCTGTTTGGGTTTTTAAAAAAGCGATCAAGAGGTCACTGGCTTTCCGGCGGTGACTGAATCCATTCTTTTCCTGCGGATCCATTTCAGCGAAACTTTTTGAAGCACCATCCGGGAGGAACAGAGGATCGTAGCCAAATCCGGCGACACCTGCAGGCGAACGAAGTATCTGGCCTTCACAGCGACCTTCAAAAAAATACGTTGTGTCGTTCAGGATCAGGCAAATCACGGTAATAAACCGTGCCCGCCGGTTTGGAGCATCAGCGAGTGCCCTGAGTAGCTTTCGGCAATTGTTGGAATAAGAAACGGGCTCGCCGGCATAACGCGCACTGTGCACACCGGGTTCACCCCCCAGGGCATCTACTTCGAGACCGGTGTCCTCACTAAAACAATTTTCGCCATCGGTTAAACGGTGTATGGTCTGCGCCTTTTCCCGGGCATTCTCTTTTAAAGTCTCGAAAGGCTCCGCAATTTCCTGGAGAATTCCTGCGTCGGCAAGTGAAATGATCTCCAGCCGCGATCCGACAGCCACGCGCATTTCTTCCAGCTTATGCGGATTATTGGTTGCGAAAATCAGTTTCACAGGTTGAATATTTTCTTAAGGGAAGTCCATAAAACTCTTTTCAGCGCGAGCCCTTCCGGATTATCCATGCTCATTAGACCGGCCTGGGCAACGGGCAGAACAATCATATTTTCCCAGTTCGTGACGGACATATCTGTTAATGTTTTTGGGAAACCGGGAATATCAGGTGGCGGGTTGCCCCATAAAAAAATCACGTGAGGACTGAACTGATTCTTCAGGCTTTCCAAATCCAGCGGCTGCCGATATGTATTGATGACTGCTATATCATCCAAACTGTATTTGCAGGCTGCCATAATTTTTTGAAGAAAAACCAATTGCTCTTCCGGCATAAACTCCTCGTCGGAACATGAAACCAAAATACAAAGTAAACGCCGGTTCCTGCCCAAAAAAGTATAAGCGGGTTTCTTCACAGGGGGTTCCCCGGGTTTGACCGGCCCGCTGACCGGCGCCGGATTACCGGCGGTGACGAGGGTTTCGGGATACAGTGCGGCAATCAGTTCGGGAGAAAGCTGGAGATCATTGATACCCATAATTATATCTGAAAATTACGGGAGCGGTTTTGCGCGCTCCGGGAATGTTTTGTTTCTTTGTAGTATCAAAAATAGTATTTTATGATGGAGACGATGGAGATCCCCGTAACAAGGGTTAAAAGGAGCAGGCTGGCTGAAATGGATTTTGATAACCTGCCATTCGGCAAATATTTTACAGACCATATGCTGGAAGCTGACTTTGCTGACGGCGAATGGAAGAGCGTCTCCATCAAACCCTATCAACCCATAGCGTTTGAACCATCGCTGATGGCCCTGCATTATGGTCAATCCATCTTTGAAGGTATTAAAGCATATAAGCTTAGCGATGGGGAAGCTGTTATTTTCCGGCCCTACGATAATCTGCGGCGATTTAATATTTCGGCAGACCGGATGGAAATGCCCGCAGTTCCTGAAGATATTTTTATCGAAGGCATGCGCCAATTGGTTGCCCTGGACAAGGCGTGGATACCGGCCAAGGATGAATATTCCCTGTACATACGTCCGTTTATGTTTGCCACAGATGCCGCGCTGGGTGTGAAACCTTCGGATACATATAAGTTTATGATCCTGCTGAGCCCCACAGGTCCGTATTATGCGACACCCATGAAAATATATGTGGAAGAAAAATACACAAGGGCCGCGCCGGGCGGTGTTGGGTTTGCAAAAAATGCCGGGAATTACGGCGGCAGCCTGAAAGCGGCAGCGGAAGCCCGGTCCCAGGGTTACGACCAGGTTCTGTGGACTGATGCTTTTGAGCACAAATGGCTGCAGGAAGTGGGCACGATGAATGTATTTTTTTTATTTGGCCAGACGGCCGTAACGCCTACGTTGGAAGAAGGCACCATACTGGAAGGCGTCACAAGGGATAGTGTGATTCAGGTTCTCCGGGAGATGGGTCTGCGGGTTGAAGAACGGAAGATCAATATCGACGAGGTCGTGGAGGGACACCGGAGTGGAAAACTGACTGAAATTTTCGGGTCCGGAACGGCAGCGACCATTTCACTCATTAAAGAACTTCGTTATAAGGACTATACGATGCATTTTGATGTTTCAGACTTTCAAACCGCCCCTACGGTTAAGAAAATCCTGACGGAAATCCGCGAGGGGAAAAGACCGGATATCCACAACTGGCTGGTAAAAGTTTAAGCTCAACATTAATTTGGAGAATCCCGGCACGGCCGTTACCTTTGCCGTCCCAAAATTCAAACAGGTTCCGAATGCCTACAATACAACAATTGGTTAGAAAAGGAAGAGAGATCATCCGTGCGAAAAGCAAATCCAGGGCACTGGATTCCTGCCCGCAGCGTCGTGGCGTTTGTACCCGCGTGTACACGACTACGCCTAAAAAACCCAATTCGGCTCTCCGTAAAGTAGCCAAAGTACGCCTGACGAATAAAATCGAGGTGATTGCCTATATTCCGGGTGAGGGACATAACCTTCAGGAACACAGCATTGTACTGATCCGCGGGGGTCGTGTTAAAGACCTTCCGGGCGTGCGCTATCATATCGTTCGCGGATCTCTGGATACTGCCGGTGTAAAGGATCGTAAAAAGAGCCGTTCTAAATACGGTACCAAGAAAGAAAAAGCCGGAGCCAAACCAGCAGCCAAGAAATAATCAACACTTAATTACGATAACTCATGAGGAAGTCACAGGCCAAGAAATTACCACTCGCTCCGGATGCAAAATACAATGACATCCTGGTTACGCGTTTTGTAAACAACCTGATGTGGCAGGGTAAAAAGAATACGGCATTTGGTCTGTTTTACGACGCCATCGACCGTGTTTCCAAACAATCCAACGATAACGGATACGAAATCTGGAGAAGGGCTTTAAATAACGTGACCCCGGCTGTGGAAGTCAGAAGCCGCCGTATCGGAGGTGCTACTTTCCAGATTCCTGCCGAAGTTCGGGCCGACCGTAAGATTTCCCTGAGTATCAAGTGGCTGATCCGCTATAGCCGCGAAAGAAACGGTAAGAGCATGGCCGACAAACTGGCTGGAGAAATTCTCGCAGCGAGCAAGGGTGAGGGTGGTGCTTTTAAGAAAAAAGAAGATACACATCGTATGGCCGAAGCCAATAAAGCTTTCGCCCATTTCAGGATATAACTGTATTTGAACTGATCAAATGGTACTCCCCGGCCAAAAGCCGGGGAGTACCTGTTTTTAGGTCAGGCAGTCCCGAAAACCTGCATTTTAAGGGATAGGTTATGGCCTTGAATCGACGATGGATCGACAACTACAGTATTAAAGAAAATGGGTCTGGCTTCCGCGTCCAATTTTCACATTTCCACATTTCCACATTGCCTGTTTATTCGGAGAATATTGGTACCTTTGCGCACCTAATTGGAAAATACGTTTAATATAAAATAATGGCAGACTTAAAACTTCAAAGGAACTTCGGTATTGCGGCCCATATCGATGCCGGAAAAACGACCACCACGGAACGCATCCTGCGTTATACCGGGATGATCCATAAGATCGGGGAAGTGCATGACGGAGCCGCCACCACCGACTGGATGGACCAGGAAAAGGAAAGAGGGATAACCATCACCTCAGCAGCTGTAAGTTGCCAGTGGAATTTTCCCACGGATAAGGGGAAGGTGGATGCCAATACCAAGAAATATAATTTCAATATCATTGATACCCCGGGTCACGTGGATTTTACCGTTGAGGTGGAAAGGTCCCTGCGTGTGCTGGACGGACTGATTGCATTGTTTTCAGCCGTAGATGGTGTTGAACCACAGTCTGAAACGGTATGGCGCCAGGCGAACCGTTACAAAGTACCGCGTATCGGATTTGTAAATAAAATGGATCGTTCCGGTGCAGATTTTCTGATGGTTGTAAACCAGGTTAAGGAAATGCTGGGTGCCAATGCGGTTCCCCTGCAGTTGCCGATCGGCGCCGAAGATGATTTCAAAGGGGTGGTAGATCTGATCAGAATGAAAGGTATTATCTGGCATATGGAAACCGAAGGCATGACCTTTGATGAAATTCCGATTCCCGCTGATCTGTTGGAAGAAGCCAAGGAGTGGAGAGCGAAGCTGGTGGAATCCGTTGCTGAATACGATGATAAATTGCTTGAAAAATTTTTCGTCGACCCGAACAGTATTACCGAAGACGAAATGCATGAAGCCATCCGTAAAGCGACGATCGACCTGAGCATCGTACCGATGATGTGCGGTTCTTCATTCAAAAATAAAGGGGTCCAGACTGCCCTGGATGCCGTTTGCCGTTACCTGCCTTCACCAACGGACCTGGAAGATACACAGGGCACTGATCCGAATACCGGTGAAATTATTAGCCGTAAGCCGGATCCGAAAGAACCCTTTGCAGCCCTGGCATTTAAAATTATGACCGATCCGTTTGTCGGACGCCTGGCGTTTTTCCGGTGTTATAGTGGAAGGTTGGAATCCGGTTCATATGTGTTGAATGTGCGTAGTGGAAAAAAAGAACGCATCAGCCGGATCATGAAGATGTTTGCCAACAAGCAGAATCCGATTGACTTTATTGAAGCCGGTGATATTGGAGCTGCTGTGGGTTTTAAAGAAATTAAAACGGGCGATACACTTTGTGATGAAGATCATCCGATCACGCTGGAAAATATGTTTATCCCGGAACCGGTTATTGCGGTGGCCGTTGAACCCAAGACACAGGCCGATGTGGACAAAATGGGAATCGCTATTTCCAAACTCGTGGAAGAAGACCCAACACTTCGTGTGAATACAGACGAAGAAACCGGTCAGACGATTCTACGCGGTATGGGAGAACTTCATCTGGAAATTATCATCGAGCGCATGCGTCGTGAGTTCAAGGTTGATGTGAACCAGGGTGCTCCGCAGGTTGCGTATAAAGAAGCGTTCAATACAACGATTGAACACCGCGAAGTGTTAAAGAAACAAACCGGTGGCCGTGGTAAATTCGCCGACATCCAGTTTGCCATTGGACCCGCAGATGAAGAATGGATCAAGGAAAATGAAGGCAAGCATTTCCAGTTTGTCAATGATATTTTCGGGGGATCCATTCCGAAGGAATTCATTCCGGCAATTTCAAAAGGATTTGAAGTTTCCATGGTAACCGGTGTATTGGCTGGTTATCCGATGACCAATATGAAAGTGCGTGTATTTGACGGTAGTTACCATGATGTGGATTCCGATGCGATGAGTTTCGAAATCTGTGCAAGGTCTGCATTCCGTGAAGCCGGTCGAAAAGCCAAGCCCATCCTGCTGGAACCCATCATGCGGGTGGAAGTACTGACGCCGGATCAATACATGGGAGATGTTACCGGAGACCTGAACCGTCGTCGTGGTATTCTCGAAGGCATGGACAGTCGGGCCAATCTCCAGGTGATCAAGGCCAAAGTACCGCTGAGTGAAATGTTCGGATACGTAACCCAGTTACGTTCGCTGAGTTCCGGCCGGGCTACTTCCACAATGGAATTTTCACATTATGCTCCGGCCCCGAATAATATCGCGGAAGAAGTGATAGCGAAAGTAAAAGGGAAAGGTAAAGTCACAGCCTGATCCTGCTATTAAATAATTCAATTCATAATCCCGCAAGTGCGGGATTTTTTTTGAACGGTAATGAGTGCAGCGCCCATTTGAGTATTTTTCCGGATAAATTAAACTTATGATCAAACGATTGCCTGTTCTAAAAAATCTGATTTGTTTTCTGGGAATCCTGTGTTATTTAAACAGTTCGGCCCAGTTGTACAACCGGATGACCTGGAGCTGGGACGGAAACAGTTTTTACGTAAGCGAAGATGGTACCCTGCTGGAGTTCAATCTCGCTGACCGAAGCCAGCATATACTGATTACGTCACAAAAGTTAATCCCTCCCGGCAGCAAGCAGTCCTTGGAGATTAAAAATTTTTTCATCTCTGACGATTTTAAAAAAGTGCTGATTTTTACCAACGCTAAAAAAGTGTGGCGTTATGAAACGCGGGGTGACTATTGGGTGTTTAATTTTTCGGATTCCTCCCTTCACCAGCTGGGTAAGTCACTTCCCGCTTCTTCTCTCATGTTTGCAAAATTTTCCCCTGACGGATCCAAAGCAGCTTATGTAAGCGGTCATAATATTTATGTGGAGGACCTGAATAACCATATCATAAAACCACTAACCCGAAACGGATCACGTAAAATGATCAACGGCACTTTCGACTGGGTGTACGAAGAAGAATTAAACTGCCGCGATGGTTTCCGTTGGAGTCCTGATGGAAAATCCATTGCGTTCTGGCAGATCAATGACAGCAGCACACGGGATTATTATATGCTGAATACAACGGACTCCGTGTATTCCCATGTGGTACCCGTGGAATATCCTGTAGCCGGGCAAATGCCTTCTCCATTTAAAATTGGTGTGGTTCAAATCAATAATGCGCAGACCAGCTGGATGAAAATTCCGACTGATCCCAAAAACGGTACTTATCTGCCCCGGATGGAATGGGCCGCCAACAGCCGGGAATTGATTGCACAACGCGTAAACAGGAATCAGAACCAAACGGAAGTTTTGATCTGTGATGCAAAAACCGGGAACACCCATGTGATCTATTCCGAGAAAGATGCAGCATGGATTGACGTGCTTTCCGAATGGGATGATGATTATAAAATGGGCGGATGGGATTGGTTTAATAAAGGTGCCGAGTTCTTGTGGGCAAGCGAAAAAGACGGATGGCGTCATCTGTATCGGATCAGCAGGGATGGAAAAAATCAGGTGCTGATCACACCAGGCAATTACGATGTGATAGATATCACGCTGGTTGATGAAAAAAACAACTTGTTGTATTTTATGGCTTCGCCCGATAATGCCACCCAATCTTATTTATATAAATGCTCCCTGGATGGCAAAACTCCGGCAGTCC
>JBGPBW010000036.1:0-26382 GCA_041481385.1 Puia sp. | reverse complement strand
TTTATAGTCCCTCATTACCGTCAACGGTCAACGGTCAACGGTCAACGGTCAACGGTCAACCTCATTCTTCCGCCCGTTTTCGTTAAAATATATTGCTTGAGTTTTTTGGCAAACTCGATATTGGTGGAATGGCCCGGCCGGCTGGCTAAGATCTTCGTATGTATGGGGAATCCGACGAGTGCCAGATCCCCGATGACGTCCATCAGTTTGTGACGGGCGATCTCATTATCAAAACGCAGTTCGAGATTGTTTAAATATCCGCCGCCGCGCACGGTGAAATTCCGGATATTGAATTTTTTCTGAAGCCTGGCCTTGTCTGCTTCAGAAACCGGCTTGTCAATGATCAGTATCGCATTTTTCACGATATCCCCCTGTATCAGGCCCTTGTCGATCAGCATTTCCAGTTCGTGAACAAAACAATAAGTGCGGCACGGTGCAATCTCTGTTTTAAAATCGGCGATCCGGTCCAGCCTGGCAAACTGACTTTCCAGCACATCGCCTTTAAAATCAATATAAGTGCCGATGGAATATTCTTCAAAGGGAGCAGCGACCATCGTCACATTTTTTTCCTGATCGAAATAAGTAATCTCCGTATCTAAAGTGAACCAGTTTTTACGGGCATTTTGTTCAACCCTTCCCGCCTGTTCTATAAGTTGCACAAAGGGTTCACAACTGCCATCAATGATCGGCAATTCGGGTCCGCTCACTTCAATCAGGCAATTGTCGATTCCTGAACCAACCAACGCTGCGAGTACATGTTCAACTGTGCTGATACTTGCACCGTTAGCACGGAGTGTGGTGCAGCGGAAACTGTCCGAAACCAAGTCGCAGTCTGCAGCGATCATCGGCTGACCATCCAGGTCCATGCGCTGAAAACGATAACCGAATCCGGGTCTCGCAGGTTTCAGCGTCATCATGACATGAATACCGTGGTGAAGTCCTGGTCCTGACAAACTTGAGTCGGACGCAATAGTGTGTTGTTTATTTGGGTTGAATTCAGGGGTCATTCAGTATCAGGTCAGTGATTTGTACATAAATATAGCCATTCCGTCATGTCGTCCGTCTCAAAAAAATGTTATCTTTTAGAAATATCAATGACACTAAGTGTTTCCACTTAGTTGCACGTCTCAAAAACGAATATCGCCTGTATCAAAAACGTACAGTCTGATTTAGGACTCAAAAAATCAATTCATTGACCAGCAACCCATTGCAGAATAGTTTTTTCTGGTCTCCCATTTGAAATGAATTAAGGGATAGAATCCGTATCAGAATCTACAAAATATTTGTCAGATGTTTAAAAATTATTTCAAAGTCGCACTGCGAAATCTGATCAACAATAAAGTCTTCGCGTCGTTAAATATCATTGGTCTCGCGATTGGCATGGCTACTGCGATGCTGATCGGATTATGGATTAAGGATGAAATTCAATTCAATCACTATTATCCGAATCATAAAAAACTGGCCCAGGCCATGGTGCGCCAGGTGAATAAAGATGAAGAATATACCGGACCCACCGTAGCTATGCCGATGGGCGCTGCACTTCAATCACAAGAAGGCGATCTGTTTAAACGGGTTTCCCTGGTTAGCTTTCCCTATGATCATACGCTGGCCCTCGGAGTTAAAAAACTGACGGCAAAAGGTTTTTATGCGGAACAACCTTTCCCGCTCATGTTCGGACTTGAAATAGTTCAGGGCAGCAAAAATTCTTTGCATGATCCCACAACCATTATGATTTCGCGTTCCATGGCTCTTTCTTTATTCGGGAATGGAAATGTGGTGAATAAAAATCTGCTGCTCGATAACAAGATCCCGGTAACCGTGGGTGCTGTATATGAAGATCTTCCAGAGAATACCAATTTCGCAGGAACGACCATGCTGATGTCCTGGTCCAACGAAGAAAATAATTACCGGAGGACCAATACCAACTGGCAGGATCACAACGGGTTATTATTTGTAGAGTTGAATGATCATATCAGTGCTGATCAGGCAATGGAAAAAATAAAAAATCTTCCCACAGCACATATCAAAGATTGGCAGGAAACGGCGCTGTTGCAACCGCTGGACCAAACCTATCTGTATACAGAATTTAAAAAGGGGCAGGCTGTCGGAGGACGAATCCAGTTTGTTTATCTGTTCGGTATCATCGGTGCCTTCGTGCTCTTCCTGGCCTGTATCAATTTCATGAATCTCTCTACGGCGCGCAGCAGCAAAAGGGCCAAGGAAGTGGGCATCAGAAAAACGATTGGTTCACTGCCCATTCATTTGGTAGGACAGTTCCTGATTGAATCCGTTCTGTTAACACTGCTCGCTTTTGTGATCGCAATATTTTTAGTTCAGTTTTCCCTGCCCTTCTTCAACTATATCGCCGGCAAGCATATGCTGATTCCCTGGCAGAATCCGGGCTTTTGGATCTTAGGTCTGTGTTTTGCCTTTTTTACCGGCATCCTCTCCGGCAGTTATCCTGCATTTTATCTTTCCCGGTTTGAGCCGATCAAAGTACTTAAAGGTGCATTTCAGGGAAGCCGTTACAATTCCATTCCGCGCCAGGTGCTGGTCGTTCTGCAGTTCACCGTTTCACTCAGCCTGATCATCGGAACCATTATCGTTTATCGCCAGATCATGTATGCCAAAGACCGACCCTCCGGTTATACCCGTGCAGGACTGATCACGCTTCCCATCAATACCGACGACCTCAACAAACACTATGGTGCGTTTCGAGATGAAGTATTAAGCAGCGGCGCGGTCGAATCCATGGCTCAATCTTCCCAGCCCATTACCAATTTTGAAAATAATAATTCGCTCGACTGGCGGGGAAAGGACCCGTCTCTTGTGATTTTTTTCAGAAACGTGAATGCGAGTCCGGAATTTGGTAAGACTTTGAAATGGAATATCATTGCCGGCCGGGGTTTTTCAAAGGAATATGCTGACACTTCATCGATGATCCTCAGTGAAGCCGCGGCGAAAGTAACCGGCTTTGCAAATCCCGTGGGTGAGATCATGAAATTCAGCGGAAAATCTTATACTGTTGTGGGTGTTGTGAAGGACATGCTCACGAATTCTCCCTATGAAAACATCGAACCCGCGATTTTCCTGGGCGATGGCTACTTTGATTATATCACGATCCGATTAAAGGCCGGTCTCCCGGAACACAGCGCGATGGCCGGTCTGGAAAAAATATATAAGAAATACAACCCCGGCAGTCCCTTTACTTATCAGTATAACGAGGATGAGTATGCGCGCAAATTTTCCGCAGAGGAAAAGATCGGTAACCTGTCGGCAGTATTTGCCGGAATGGCCATTTTTATCTCCTGCCTCGGGCTGTTCGGACTTGCGTCTTTTGTTGCCGAACAGCGGACCAAGGAAATCGGCGTCCGCAAAGTGCTGGGTGCAACCCTGCTTTCCCTCTGGACCCTGCTCTCCCTCCAGTTCGTCAGACTGGTTTTAATATCCCTTTGTATTTCCATCCCCCTTTCTTATTGGGGCATGAACAAATGGTTACTCTCATATACCTACCGGGGCGCCATCTCCTGGTGGATCTTTGGCCTCGCGGGCCTGAGTATCCTGCTGATCACTTTGATTACGGTAAGCTTTCAGTCCATCAGGGCCGCGTTGACGAATCCCGTTAAGAGCCTGAGGTCGGAATAAATTTTTTAAGGCTAAAGGCTTAACACTTAAGGCTGAATGCTTTCCGGTCAACCGTTGACCTCAATCCACCTACTAAAGTCTGGCCAGAACACCTCAAAATGTGATTGCGTCCCGGGAAGGGCATTCTTTTAGTGATTAAACCTATTAAATATGGATAAAAGACGGATAAAAGACGGATAAAACAGGGATAAAACACAAATGAAATGCCTCTTTTCTCTATTTATGTTATGTGTTTCCTATGTTTTTACTATATTAAGAACAGGTCAAAATCTCGAATTTGATTGGCTGCGATAGAAACTTTTACGGCAGCGTGCGCAAGAATATTTACGATGAGGTAGGGACGATTAGCAGTTGGCGGCATTAACGGTCAACGGTCTACGGTCAACGGTCAACGGTCAACCGCTTAATTCAGCACGCTGTTTTCTTTTACAAAATCCAGGCCGTCCAGTTTTTTGATTTCATCCCAGCCCCCCACAATATTATGGAGGTTGTGGATGCCCTGGCGTTTGAATAAAGAAGCGGCGATTACGCTGCGGTAGCCGCCTGCGCAATGGATATAAATATTATCCTTATCGTCGAATTCGGCCATGGTGCCGAGATCGGTGAGGGTTTCCAGCGGGATATTCCTGGCGGCAGGCACATGCCCGTCGGCAAATTCAGTTTCGCGGCGAACATCCACCACTATGAGTTTGGGGTCGAAGGGCAGGTCAATGGCAAATTCATCCACGTCGACATTTACAATTAGGTCGATGGGTTCGCCGGATGATTTCCAGGTGGCGAAACCACCTTCCAGGAAACCGCTGATCTGTGCAAATCCGACGCGTGCCAGCCGGACCACGGTTTCTTTTTCCTTGCCCGGTTCCGTTACCAGCACGATGGGTTTGTCGAATGGAAGCAGGCTGCCGGCCCATTCTGCAAAACGCCCGTCCAGTCCGATGCTGACGGCTCCCGGCACAAATCCTTCAGTAAATTCTGTAGAGGGGCGGGTATCCAGACAGATGGTATCGTCTTCTTTAATCAGTTTCTTAAAAGCGTCAATTTTCAAGGGCTTTAATCCGGTTTCCATAATATCATCCAGGCTTTCGTATCCTTCCTTATTGATTCGGGCGTTGACAGCGAAATACTGGGGCGGTGCATTCAGTCCTTCGGTGACAGCTTTTACAAAGTCCTCTTTACTGGCTGCACGAAGTGCATAATTATTTTTCTTTTCTTCTCCCAGGCTGCTATAAGTATCCGGGCCCAGGTTTTTTCCACAGCTGCTGCCCGCGCCGTGGGCAGGATAAATGATTACCTCATCAGGTAGGGGCATAATTTTTTTCTGCAGGGAATCGTAGAGCATGGCAGCCAGTTCTTCCTGACCGAGGTTGCCGCTGCTCAGGTCCGGACGGCCGACGTCGCCGACAAATAAGGTATCGCCCGTAAATATCGCATAAGGGTCACCGCTAGATTCGCGCAACAGGTAACAGGAAGATTCCAGGGTATGACCCGGGGTATGCAGGACTTCGATGGTGATCGCACCCAGTTTGAATATCTCCCCATCCTTTGCCCGGTAGATCGGGAAGGAAGTTTCCGTTGTGGGCCCGTATACGATCGGTGCGCCGGAGGCCTGGGCCAGATCGAGGTGACCACTCACAAAATCGGCGTGAAAATGGGTTTCGAAAATGTATTTGATGGTTGCTTTCCGTTGTTTGGCCAGGACCAGGTATTCCTCGATATCGCGCAGCGGATCTATGATGGCCGCCTCGCCTTCACTCTCTATATAATAGGCTGCTTCGCTCAGACAGCCCGTATAAAGTTGCTGGATGTACATGGTGCAAAAATAGCACTTTTAAGCTGGAAGCAGGAGGCTTGAAGCTTGAGGCGTGAGGCAGGAATTATAAATTATCAATTTTTAATTATGCGTTGCTTTATGCATTATGCTTCAAGCTTCAAGCTTCAAACCTCCTGCCTACAAAAGCAACAGATGAACGGTTTTCATAATATCTGCGATGCGGTCGGGGTTGATGGTGTAGTGAATGAATTTACCGTCCCGCTCGGTTTTGACGATGCCGGCCCGGCGCAGGATGGCCAGGTGCTGGGAAGCTACCGACTGCTCGAGGCGCAACTGTATATAGAGTTCTGTGACTGTCAGCTTTTTATGCTCGTCCAGGATGCGCACGATTTGTTGCCGGAGTTTGTGATTGAGGGCCCGCAGGATCATCGCGGCCTTCTTTAAATTGATAAAATCCACTTTCACCGATGCATCGTCACCCGCCTGGGAGTTCAGAATCATCCAATAGTTGCTGCTTGTACCACTCATACAGTTCTTCAGGTTGAAGGTTTAATAAAAGATCAGCTGCAGGGATACGGCTTAAATCTACATGGCAAGCAGAGAATCTAAAAAAATTGTAATATAGAATTTTTTTCAATAAGAGAAGAATTCTTTCAAATAAACCGGTTCGGTATAGACAGGATCTGACCAGTTTTTCTGCTCGAATCTTATTTGGGCAAGCCCTGCAAATGCCTGTTTACTATCTGGTTGTGGAAGGAATATCGCAGAATCAGCATGATTTATTTTTCCCCATTTTTTTGCTCCGCTGCCAAAAAAAATGATCCGATTCAGGGAAAGCTCCTCTTCAAATGCGTTTTTATCTAATATCAACGCCCTGGGTGGCTGGATCTCCTGACCGTCCGGATGATAAAGTGCAGTATACACTTCTTCCCGGCGGGCATCGATCATGGGGCAGATCAGGGCCTGGTGTTCCAACGCGGCGGGGGCCATGGATACCCCCATGATTTCCAGGCTGGTCCGGGTGATCAGGGGGATCTTCAGCGCATAACAAAATCCCTTGGCGGCAGCTATTCCCACGCGCAAGCCGGTATAAGAACCGGGTCCGGCGACCACAGCTACAGATTCGAGCTGCCTGATGGTCATGGCTGCCTTGTCCAGTAATCGCGCGATCGCCGGATGAAGCCAGGCTGCCGATTCATTCGTGACGGGATTTTCTTCCGAAAAAACAACAATACCTTTTTCGGAAAGCGAAACGGTGGAGGTTTCCTGGGATGTATCTATTAGTAGAATCATATTAGTTGGCAGTTGGCGGTTGGCAGTTGGCAGAAAATAAATCCAGACTCTCAGACTCCCATACTCTCATACTTACTTTAAACTCTCGGCCAAATCATACAACGAGTCTTCTGCATTCAGTCTCTTCAACAATTCAGATACTTTTTTCACTCCAATACGTTCCGCCCATTCAAAAGGACCATAGGGATATCCGGTTCCGAGTTTCATGGCAATATCAATATCTTCTTTGGAAGCTGTGCCCGCTTCCCAGGTGAAGAATGCTTCGTTGATGATCATCGCAACAATTCGCGCGGAAACCAGTCCAGGCTGATCGGGTACAAAGACCATCTGCTCTCCGAAAAGCCTGCCGGCTTTCTCCTGCATCTCATCACTTGCGGCGGCTTCCAGGCAGTGGCCTTTCAGAAAACCAGGCCATCCATTGATGCGGATGAATTCCGGATGAATTATATCCAGGGTTTCCGTCACCGCATTTACCAGAACGGGTTTGGGTAATAATTTCGCGTAAAATTTTATTTTCTCCGGTTCAGGTTCAAAACTCAGGTCGATAAATACATCCGCAGCATGATGAGCCCAGAGAGAAATATTCTCCGAGTGAATCACTTCATGAGATCTGAAAAAAGGCGAAGTGGCCATCTCTTCTTTAACCGGGTCGCTGGCAAGAACGGCAAGGATCATAGTTCCGTTCTTTAGGTGGCTGAGACAAATTGTTTCAGGAAGCGTATGTCGTTTTGTGAATAGAGGCGCAGGTCGTTGATGCGGTATTTCAGCTGGCAGATCCTTTCGATCCCCATTCCGAAAGCGAATCCTGTATACTTGTTGGGATCGATGCCAAAATTCTGAAGCATTTTCGGATGCACCATACCGCTGCCCAGGATTTCTACCCAGCCGGTATGTTTGCAAACATTACAGCCTGAGCCACCACAGATCAGGCAGCTGATATCCATTTCGGCACTGGGTTCTGTGAAAGGAAAATAAGAGGGGCGAAAACGGATCTTCACCGTTTTACCAAACATCTCCTGTACAAAAAAGTAGAGCGTCTGCTTCAGGTCGGCGAAGGAAACATTCTCATCCACATAAAGTCCTTCGGTCTGATGAAAAAAACAATGCGCCCGTGCGCTGATGGTTTCATTGCGGTATACCCGGCCAGGGCAGATGATCCGGATGGGCGGTTTTTGTTTCTCCATCACCCGGGCCTGCACGCTGCTGGTATGGGTGCGCAACAGCCAGTCGGGATTCCGGTGTATATAAAATGTATCCTGCATGTCGCGTGCGGGATGATCTTCCGGCAGATTAAGCGCAGTGAAATTATGCCAGTCGTCTTCGATCTCTGGTCCTTCGGCTACAGAAAATCCCAGTCTTCCGAATATTTGAATAATTCTGTTTCTTACCAGACTTATCGGATGTCGCGTACCAACAGGAATGGGATCGCCGGGGAGGGACCAGTCTTGTTGGTTGACGGTTGATCCCGCCATATGGCGGGAACGGTTGACGGTTTTTACTTCATCATACTTAGATTCTGCCAATATTTTAAATTCATTCAAAATCTGACCAAATTCCTTTTTTCTTTCCGCCGGAACATTCTTTATTTCCTGGAAAAGATTTTTAACAATGCCCTTGGTACCCAGGAACCGAATGCGGTAGGCTTCGGCAGCATCCGCTCCGTTGATTTCCGTGGCCATGATTTCCTTCCGGTAAGTGTCCAGTTTTTCCAGTAATTCTTCCATGCCGCAAAGATAAAAGGAAAAACAAGTGTAAGTTTGTTTCAAATCCTGGTGAATGTTGTACAGTCTGCATATCCTTGACTACCTCGACCCGGTAAATACTGCGGAAATTTCCAACGATGAAGATTATAACGACGGACAGGTTGGAAAATTAATACAGGTATATGAAGAAGATTTCCCCGACCTCTCGCAGGCCGATATCATTCTGATCGGCTGCCGGGAAGAAAGGGGATCCCGCCGTTCCAGGACCCTGCTCAACGGACCGGATATGATCCGGCGCCAATTTTACCAACTCTATCACTGGCATACGGATATCCGGCTGGTGGATGTCGGAAATATCAAAACCGGTTCCACACTGGCCGATACTTATGCGGCCCTGCGTTCCGTCATGAACGAGCTGATCAGTCTCGGCAAAACGGTGATCATCCTCGGCGGCTCGCACGACCTGACCCTGGCCCAGTACCAGAGTTATGTAAGCCGGAAAAAACTAATCGAAGTAACCAATGTGGATGCCCTGATTGACATCAATATCGATTCGGCCCTGCGGAGTGAAAATTTCCTGATGGAGCTGCTAACGGATGAACCGAATTTCGTTCATCATTATAATCATATCGGCTTCCAGAGTTTTTATGTGCACCCCCGGATGCTGGAGACGATGGACAAACTGCGCTTTGATTGTTTCCGTGTGGGCCGGGTAAAGGAAATCATCGACGAGATGGAGCCCGTGCTGCGCAATTCCAATATGTTGAGTTTCGATATCTGTTCTATCGCCCATGCTTATGCGCCGTCAAATGTTTTATCTCCGAACGGACTTTCGGGTGAGGAAGCATGTGCCATCCTGCGGTTTGCCGGGCTGAGCCCAAATATCAGCAGCATCGGCATTTATGGGTACGTTCCCGAAAATGACGAGCATAACCTGACGGCCAAACAGATCGCCCAGATGATCTGGTACGCAGTGGATGGCCGCAATAAGGGACAGCGGGAAGCCAGCCTGAACGACAAAGAATATTTCGTGGAATACCATACCGCATTCGCCGAAGTGGAGACGACTTTTCTGCAAAGCAAAAAAACCAACCGCTGGTGGATGCAACTGCCCGACCAGAAATTCATCGCCTGCTCCTACCAGGATTATCTGCAGGCGAGCAGTAATGAAGTACCCGAGCGCTGGTTGAGAGCGCAAGAGCGCTAGTGCGCGCTAGTGTGGAAGTGTGGAAGTGTGGAAATGATTATTAGATTCTGAAATTTTAAAATCTGGATAACAACTTGGTTCATCTGCGTATTTTATCCGTCCCGTCCGGTTTAGCTGTTCCACCATCTTCATCCTTGCCGATTTCACAATCATTTCTGTTCTCCTCTTTTATATCGATTCTGTTTATTTCGCTTATTTCTTCCTTTGCTGCAAATGCACAATCATCATCGTCCGATCCGGCTTTGAGAAAGATGCTGGAGAGCAAGGACCTGAAGTCAGCGCTCGTTGGTGTGTATGTGTATGACGATTCCTCCAAAAAAGAAATCGCGGATTTTCAGAGTGAGAAATATTTTGTGCCGGCGAGTAATACCAAATTGTTTTCGCTGTATGCGGGCATGCTCTATCTGGGGGATTCACTGGAAGGTGCCAGTTATTTTGCCGACGATAC
The DNA here is from genome assembly GCA_041481385.1 of Puia sp. Lineage (GTDB taxonomy): Bacteria > Bacteroidota > Bacteroidia > Chitinophagales > Chitinophagaceae > Puia. The sequence goes on along the minus strand of JBGPBW010000036.1, from coordinate 16,315 downwards.
AGCACTTTACATAACACCAAAGGGAGATCCGAGTTTTCTGCATCCCGACTATGCTTCGCAGCCGGTTTTTGACCTGATGAAGAAATCGAATAAAAAGATTTACGTGATAGACCGGGGATTTACCGAGACGGCACTCGGGCCGGGATGGGCATGGGATGATTATAATGATGACTACTCCATTGAGAGAAGTCAATTTCCTGTGTATGGAAATTTCGTCCGTTGGACACAACAGCGTTCGCCTTTTCGGAGTAATGCTTCCTTTGCCGAATCAGCCAGTGTATTCACCTCGCCCGAAATTAACTGGCCCGTGCGGTTCAGCCCCGACAGTCTGCCCAGAACCTTCCTGGTAAAAAGAGCGATTGACTCAAATGTCTTCACTATTCGTCTGGGAGTCGAAAACGAAATCATTCAGGATGTACCGTTCATCACCAATAATCTGAATTCGGCAGCGCTCTTACTGAAAGATACGCTCGGGAAATTCGTCGGTATTAAAGTGGCTCCTAAACGTTCAGGTGGGACATGGGTCGCGTATCCTCCGCTGGGCAATACAGATAGATATGGAGTGATTCATTCAAGACCCGTCGATTCTGTATATATCCCGATGATGTACCGCAGCGATAATTTTTTTGCGGAACAGACCCTGCTGATGGTCAGTAAGAAAGAACTGGACGTCTGGAATGACGAAGCCATGATAGATACCTTATTAAATAATCCGCTCGCGGGCCTTCCACAAAAACCTTCCTGGGTGGACGGTAGCGGCCTCAGTCGTTTTAATTTGTTCAGTCCCCGGGATTTTGTATTCCTTCTGATCAAATTCAAGAATGAATTCGGGATGGACCGGATGAAAAGAATTCTTCCGACCGGCGGCAAGGGTACCCTGAAAAATTATTACCGCGCCGACAGCGGATATGTTTTTGCCAAGACCGGATCCCTCAACGGGGTTCTGTGCCTTAGTGGGTATATCTACACAATGAAAAATCGACTGCTCGAATTTTCCATTCTCGTAAACAACCACGTTGGCAGCGGTTCTGCGATCCGGAGAGAGATCGAGGGGTATGTGGAGTATTTGAGAAAAAATAATTAAGGCTATTAATATTCAATAGGGTTTCTCTTGGTATGTCCAATCCTAATGATAGTGATTTGGGATTCAGAAACATGAAATGTTATCCGAACATGATAAAGTTCAAATGCCCTATATGAACCGTCGTTGTCTCTTTTGAATTTATCAGGCGGATGTTTTTGGGGATTTAAACTTAGTTTGCCGATGGCGCCAAGGATATCTCTTTTGAATATTCGCGCATTTGTTTCAGATCCCTTCTTAATATAAGAATAAATATTTCTAAGCCCTGACTTGGCTTCAGATTCAACTACAACCTCCAAACTTTTCATCTACCAGGATTCCATCTCTTTTTCTAATTCCTCCAAACTTGTATATTTTCCGTCTTTAACACGTTGCATCGCCTGGTCCAATTCAAGATTGTATTGATCGATAGAACTGCTCTCTGAGGAATCGTCTGTTGATAAAAAGGGTTTAATAAAGTTTATCAAAGACTCCTTCTGAGAATTGTCTAACCGGCTTATTAATTTGAGCAATTCCTTATCTGCTGGTGTAATTGCCATCATTGACATTTACTACAAATTTAATTTTTTAGACCATTGATTACAACTTTTTGCGTATCAAAAATACTTAATGAGGATTCGTACAAAGGGGAAAAACATCTTTTCAAAAGGAGATTTTCACCATTGTTTTGGACAAATATTTTCAATTTCCCTTTTGTTTGATCCAGTCTTCGCGGGATCAAATCATCCTCTCCTGCCAAAAAGTTTTTCCAGATATTCCTTTTTGAATTCCACAAAAACGGGGCGGCCGTTGGGCGAGGTATTAGGTTGCATACAGCGGAAGAGGCTTTCGGTGAGGGAGCGCATTTCGGCTTCGGACATTGGAGTGCCACTCTTAACGGCCTGCTGCCAGGCGAGTGAGCGGATCAGCTTTTCGTGCAGGGATGTTATTTTTTCACTGCCGGCATGTTTGCAGTGTTCCAATAAATTTTCAATCACTTTTTTTGCGTTCGTTTCGGACTGTCCCGCTGGTGTGGACTGCACGATGAAACTGTCCTTGCCAAAGGGTTCAATAGTATATCCGAGTACCTGAAGCGCGGGAAGCATTTCCTGCAGCATCACCGCATCGGGCGTGGACAGTGTGAGGGTCTGCGGAAATAATCCGGGCTGGCCGGCGAGGGGTTTGCCGCTGAGGGCCAGCATGAATTTTTCATACAACACTCGTTCGTGCGCGGCCTGTTGATGTATTATGAGAAATCCGCCATCCGTTTCACAAACGATATAACTATTCTGCAACTGCACCAGCCGCATCTCCTGATCATGGAACAGCGGGTCGGATGAAAAACGAGCGTAGAGGGATTGAAAATGGTTGTCAGTTGACGGTTGACGGTTGACGGTTGAATCTTGGTTGGCGGTTGGCGGTTGGCGGTTGGCGGTCACTTCATTACCGAAAGGAGTTTCATCAGGAGTGAATCCGCCTGCTCTGGCCAAAGGTTCAATCACCGACCTTGCGAAATTTTCATCTTCGGCTTCGCGGTTTCTCCAATGCGGAAGCTCACTGTTATCGGAGGGTTCAATAAAATGCGCCTGGTTTTTCCGCGTGAAGGTTTTGAACAGGCTCGAAGATTCGACTTCTGTTTTCATTTCTTCAGAGAGCGGTTTCGTCACAGCATCGAGTTGCTGGATGGCAGGATCCAGATCGAAATCCAGGCTGGGGGTAATACTGAATTGTGCGAGCGCATGTTTTACCGTGGCCTGCACAAAAGCATACACGATTTTTTCATCTTCAAACTTGATCTCCTGTTTGGTGGGATGCACGTTAATATCCACCCGTGAAGGATCGATATCAATAAAAAGTACATAGAGCGGGAAACTATCGCCGGGAATCATTTGCTGAAATGCAGTCATCACGGCATGGTTCAGGTAAGCGCTCCGTATAAAACGATTGTTCACAAAAAAATACTGATCGCCCCTTGTGCGTTTGGCTGTATCGGGTTTGCCGACGAATCCCAGGATGTTCAGGTAATCGGTTTTCTCCTGAACGGAAACCAGTTTCGAAGTATAGTTCACACCGAGGATCTGAACAATTCTCTGTTTGAGTGTTCCTTTTTCCAGATGAAAAACTTCCTGGCCATTGCTGATGCAAATGAAACGGATCTCCGGGAAAGAAAGTGCCACACGGATGAATTCATCCACGATATGCCGCATTTCTGCTGCATTGCTTTTCAGGAAATTCCGACGGGCCGGCACGTTGAAGAACAGGTTCTTCATCGCAATGCTGGTGCCATTCGGGAAGGCAACGGGTTCCTGTTTTTTTACAAAACTATTGTCGATCTCGATGCAGGTGCCGTTTTCATCAGCGGATCTTTTTGTCTTGAGTTCCACCTGGGCCACGGCGGCAATGGATGCCAGCGCTTCTCCCCGGAAACCCATGGTGCGAATTCGGAACAGATCTTCAATATTGCGGATTTTGGACGTGGCATGCCGTTCAAATGCCATGCGTGCATCGGTCACGCTCATGCCCCTGCCGTTATCGATTACCTGCACCAGCGATTTTCCGGCATCCTGAATGATCAGCTTCACCTGGTCTGCACCTGCATCGATCGCATTTTCCATCAATTCCTTCACGGCACTTGCCGGACGCTGGATGACTTCACCGGCGGCGATCTGGTTTGCAATATGATCCGGTAACAATTCGATCAGGTCATCCATCTTCAGGCCCGTTGGGTGGGCAATTTAGTGGAAATAAATTTCATTTTAGTTCGTAGGTTTACGAGGAAACGGGCACGATTTAACTAAAAAATCCGTTGTTTCTATTACCAGATCCGTGAGTTAGATGAAAAAGTCCAATATGAAAAATGCCCCCCTGCTGTTTTTGCTCGTTTTTTCCCTTTCCCTTCGCGCCCAATACCAGGTTAACATGCCGGCCAATCACTGGGTGGATTCAGTGTTCAGGACATTAAATGATACCCAGAAAATCGCACAGCTGATGGTCGTCCGTCTTTCATCCATCGACCAACAGACTGGGAAAATCACCTTTTTTGACAGCGCGGTAGAAGCAGATATACACCGTTTTAATGTTGGTGGCATCTGCCTGTTTCAGGGCGGACCCAAGCAACAGGCTGTTTTCATCAATCATTTTCAAGATATCAGCCAGACGCCCATCATGTTCTCCATCGATGCAGAAAACGGACTCGGGATGCGCATGGACAGTGTTGGAGGCCTGCCGCGGCAGATGATGCTGGGCGCCGTGCAAGATCCACAATTGATTTACAGTTATGGGAAAATCGTTGCCGAACAATGCAAACGCATGGGCATCCAGGTGAACTATGCACCGGTGGTGGACGTGAACAATAATCCGGATAATCCCGTCATCAACGACCGCTCTTTTGGTGAAAACCCGCGTCGTGTGGCAGAACTTGGTTTATCGTATATGAAGGGTCTGCAGGATAACGATGTGATGGCCACAGCCAAACATTTCCCCGGGCATGGTGACGTGGCCGTGGATTCCCATCTCGACCTGCCCGTGATCAACAAAAGCCGCCGGCAGCTGGACACGATGGAATTGTATCCTTTCAAAAAACTCATTGATGCCGGTGTCGGCAGCGTTATGAACGGACATCTTTTTATTCCGGCCATCGACGCCCGCGAACACCGGCCTTCTTCAATTTCATATAATACGGTCACGGACCTGCTGCACAAACAAATGCATTTTATGGGACTCAGTGTGACCGATGCGCTGGAGATGAAGGGCGTGGATAAATATTTTCCCGATGGAGATGCATCAGTTGAATCCCTGATCGCGGGCAATGATCTGCTTTGCCTGCCCGGGAATGTACAGCTCAGCATGGGGAAAATTTTCTGGGCCATCAAAGAAAAGAAACTGAGGTGGAAGGATCTTAACGCACGTGTGAAAAGGGTGCTGACCGCCAAATACCAGCTCGGCCTCTGGAACCGCCAGCCCATCGATACGGCGCACCTGATTGAAGACCTGAACAAAGACGTTCCCCAACTATACCGCGACGTGGCCAGGCAGGCCATTACGCTGGTACGCCGGAACGACCGTCCCTTTCCGGGTAAGATGGCAAAAAAGGTTGCGTATATCGGATTCGGACTGATGAATGACAATGCATTTGCCAGACGCATGCGGGATGATTTTCATGCCAACGTTTATTATTTTGACTATGGACTGGATAGTGTGAAAGCCGCAGCCGCATTTGAACTCCTGCGCAACCGATACGATATGCTCGTGATCGGCCTGCACAATATCAACCGCTATCCCGCTCATGATTTTGGGATCAGCGCCCCGGCCCTGCAACTTTTGAAAAACCTGGATCATCAACCCACAGCCGTCACTTTTGTATTCGGAAATCCTTATGCGCTTAAATATGTTTGCGATGCATCGGTATTGCTGGAATGTTATGATGATCATGAGATCACGCAATCCGTTGCGGCGGACTGGCTCAGCGGAAAATTCCTGGCCAGGGGACGATTGCCGGTTTCCGTTTGCAATGGAATTCCTGCAGGATTCGGCATCAGTTTTTCACGAGGCACTATGCCTGAAGGATCAGCATTATCTCTGGGATTTAATACAGCAAAACTGCAACGCATCGATTCGATCTGCAAACGCGCGATTGAATTACAGGCTGCACCCGGCTGCGTGGTTGTCGTTGCAAAAAACGGACAGGTGATTTATGAAAAAGCATTCGGCTCAATGGAATACAATAAAGCCGAGCCGGTATATCCTGAAACCATCTACGACCTCGCATCCGTAACCAAGGTCTGCGCGACGACGATCTCGGTAATGAAGTTGTATGAAGAAGGAAAACTCGACCTCAATAAAACGCTGGGTTATTACCTGCCCTGGGTAAGAGGGTCCGACAAGGACACCCTGAAGCTCTGGGATATCATGCTGCATCAGGCGGGCCTGAAAGATTATATTCCGTTCTATGCAGAGACGATGATCAAAACAAAAGAATCGGGACCGGATCCTGTTTTATATTCTTCCGTTGCAGACAGCCTGCACTGTATTCGTGTGGCGGACAATTTATACCTCTGTTATAACTGGGAAGACACGATGTATAAACGAATTCTTGCCAGCCGTCTGGGTCCCGAAGGAAAATATGTATACAGCGACAACGATTTTATTTTCATGGGTAAGATTGTGGAAGCACTTAGCGGAGAAACTTTGGATCTGTATACCTATGAAAATTTTTATCATCCACTGGGACTCACCACCACAGGTTTTAAACCCCGTAACCGTTTTCCCTTAAACCGGATTGCGCCCACGGAACAGGAAGTGGCCTGGCGCAGGCAATTGCTGCGGGGTGATGTACATGATCCGGGTGCCGCGATGTTCGGCGGTGTGTCGGGCCATGCAGGTTTATTCAGTGATGCATACGACCTCGCTGTGATCATGCAGATGCTGATGAATGGCGGAAATATCGGCGGCCGGCAATACCTGAAAAAAGAAACCATCGATTATTTTACGGCTTATCACAGTGACATCAGCCGCCGGGGCCTCGGCTTTGACAAACCGGAAAAAGATAACGATACCCGGAAGGAGCCCTATCCATGTGCTGATGCCTCCCCACTCACGTTCGGCCATACCGGATTTACCGGCACCTGCGTCTGGGCGGATCCCGCAAAACAAATCGTCTTTATCTTTTTGTCCAACAGGGTCAATCCCCAGGAAAGTTCAAAACTCTCTTCCTTAAATGTGCGGGGAAATATTATGGAAGCTGTATATCAGGCGATGCAATAGGAAAGTATGAGAATATGGGAGTATGAGAGTATGGGAGAGGGAATGTCGCACTACAGCGTTAACAATTAATCCCGCCTTGCGGGAACAATTGACAATTGTGTTCGGTTATCCAATACAGCACACCCTTCGTATCGAAACCGTACAGTACAATGCCTTCTAAAAAAATAGCTAACTGATTCCTAGTCACTTAAATAAATGGCATTTTCTTAGCTGCATTTTGGATATTTTCTCAGTTAACCCGATCATATGCTGTTCAATCACATAAAAACCGCCATCAGGAGTTTATTCAGGTACAAAAACTACAGTGTTTTTAATATTGCCGGACTGGCAACTGGTATCGCTGTTTGTTTGTTAATCGCCATCATCATCCGGTTTGAAACCAGTTTTGATCAATTTCATAAAAATAAGGACCGGCTTTACCGGGTACTTATAGAATTTCATCACGAAAATTCAATATTTTATGGGGCGGCTACTCCCTTTCCGCTACCCCGGATCATCAAAAATGATTTTCCCGAACTCAAAAAAACCTCCGCCATTGTTGCCTCCTACGATGACCAGGTATTGGTCATAGGAACAGATGGGAAACCTGAAAAAAAATTCAAAGAAAACAAAGGACTATTTGCTGTCGAACCAGATTTTTTTGACATGTTCGATTTCAAATGGCTGACGGGCAGTCCTTCAGTTTCACTCGCCGATCCGAATTCTGCAGTACTGACCCGGGAGGTAGCTGAAAAATATTTTGGAGACTGGAAACAGGCCATCGGGAAAACCCTGAAAGTCAATAATTATTTTACGCTGAAAGTTACGGGCATCCTCGGTGATCCACCTCCCAACACGGATTTCCAGTTTAAGATCGTAGTGCCTTACAAATTATTCAACTGGTACGCAAAATCTACAGACTGGGGCAGTTCCACAGATAGTTATGATTGTTATCTGTTGTTGCCCCCAGGTTTAACTGCAGATGCATTCAATCCCAGGTTGCGGGCATTTTTCAAAAAATACAGGCCGGCTGAAAACAAGGATGAACTGGTCGTCCAGTCATTGAGCGAGGTACATTATTATGATCCCCACAGTCACCTGAATAATTTCCTAGGAAGAACCATTGCCAAATCGTCCCTCCGGATTTTATGGATGATTGCCGCTTTTATACTCATCATTGCCTGCGTTAATTTTATCAACCTGGCTACAGCACAGGCAGTAAACCGCGCGAGGGAAGTGGGCGTGAGAAAGGTTTTAGGCTCCGGCAAATGGCAACTCAGGCGACAGTTTTTACTAGAGACATTCCTCCTGGTTTTGGTTTCTGTTTCCATAGCGCTGGTTATCGTATCCATCAGCGTGCCTCCTGTTGGAAAAATTCTCGAGTTGCCGCTCTCCTTGGGCGCACTGTATAGTCAGGAAATGATTTTATTCTTCGCCGCACTCATGATCATCGTAACTTTCCTGGCAGGTTTTTATCCTTCTGTTTTACTTTCCGACTTCAATCCTATAGAGGCACTCAAAAGCAGTCTGACCATTAAAAATACCCGGGGCATTTCCCTGCGTCGCGGCCTGGTTGTTTTTCAATTCATCATCGCCCAGGCGCTGATCATCGCTACAATCATCATGATCCGGCAAATGAGTTATTTCAGAAGCCAGTCCATGGGTTTTGATAAAGAAGCCATCGTGGATGTTACATTCCCGGGAGACAGTGCTTCCAAAAGCAAAATGGAATTTCTGCGTGCCAGTTTGCATGCGATTCCGGGTGTTATCAATGCCAGCTTCAATTCCCAACCACCTGTGTCACCTGATAACAACTGGTCTGATTTTAAATATGACCATGCCTCAAAATATAATGAACAATATTCCATTATGAAATGGGTGGATCGGGATTATCTAAAGACCTACGGATTGACACTTGTGGCGGGAAGGAATTTCAGTTCGGATACCGCACATGAAATCATGATCAACGAAAGGTTGTTACAGGATCTCGGAGTAAAAAATCCTGAAGAGGTCCTTAACAAACAAATGGATATTCATGACGTCGTGGGTCCCATCGTGGGAGTGGTCAAAGATTTTCATTCCACTGGTTTCAAGGATAATTATTCCCGGGTGCTTTTTGCGCCGAATCCAAGATGGTATGGGCAGGCAGGAATCAAATTGTCTTCTGTGCAGGCGCCCGCTACTTTGAAGACCATTGAAAGTTTGTGGAATAAAAACTTTCCCAGTTATGTTTTTGAATACCAGTTCCTCGATGAATCCATAGAAAGTTTTTATAAACAGGAGAACCAACTCGCACAATTGTATAAAATCTTTGCCGGCATCGCCATCTTCCTGGGTTGCCTGGGTTTGTACGGACTGGCTTCCTATATGTCTGTTCAACGGATCAAAGAAGTCGGGATCCGTAAAGTACTCGGAGCCTCGATCGGAAGTATTGTGTACCTGTTCTCGAAAGAATTCATCCTGCTGATATTTATTGCATTCCTGGTCGCTGCTCCCCTCGCCTGGTATTTCATGCATCAATGGCTGATGGACTATGCGTTCCGGATTGATATCAGCTGGTGGATTTTTGTCGGCGGCGGACTGACTTCTATTCTAGTTGCGTTGGCCACTGTTAGCTACCGCGCCATCCGGGCGGCGATTGTGAATCCGGTAGCCAGCTTGAGATCAGAATAAGCCTAAAGCAAGTATGGGAGTATGAGAGTATGGGAGTATGAGAGTACATTGCCCGCCGAAGTGCAAGGTAGGCGGTTGGAAGTTAATCTGATGCACATGAAGCGTTAACAATTAACAATTGACAATTGGCGGGGCTCTGAGGCTTTATACATAAAATTCTTACTTTTGTATACTATGTCAACTAAGCCCACCGAGAAAATATTAAGAGACGTCGTTATCAAATTTGCAGGGGATTCCGGAGACGGGATGCAGCTCACCGGAAGTGAGTTTACCAACAATACCGCTCTCCTGGGTATCGACCTGGCTACTTTCCCCGATTTTCCGGCGGAAATCCGTGCACCGCAGGGAACTTTACCGGGGGTAAGTGGCTTCCAGCTACATTTTTCCAGTGAACAGATCTTCACGCCCGGCGACGAATGCGATGTGCTGGTGGCCATGAATGCAGCTGCTTTGAAAGCAAACATGAAAAGTATTAAGAAGGGAGGACGCATCATCGCTAATATCGACGGCTTTGATTCTAAAAATCTCCGCCTCGCGAATTATCCCGAAGGCATAAACCCGCTTACCGACGAGAGCCTAAATAATTATGAGTTGATCCCGATCGATGTTACTAAGCTCACGCGTGAAGCGCTTAAAGATTTTTCATTAGGCATCAAGGAACGGGATCGCGCAAAAAATATGTTTGTGCTTGGATTCTTATACTGGATGTATAACAGGAATCCCGAAAGCACCATTCAGTTCCTCACGGAAAAGTTTGGCAAGAAACCGGAGATACATCAAAGTAATATCGCAGCGCTTCGTGCCGGCTACAATTACGGCGATACGACAGAAGCCTTCGCGACCACATTTACTGTTGCGAAAGCGAAACTCGAACCCGGAAGGTATCGTTCCATCATGGGCAACCAGGCACTCTCCTATGGCCTGATCGCTGCATCAGAAAAAAGCGGTCTCCCGATTTTTCTGGGTTCTTATCCGATCACCCCGGCTTCCGATATATTACATGAACTCAGCAGGCAGAAAGCATTTGGTGTACGAACCTTCCAGGCCGAGGATGAAATCGCGGCCATCACTGCGGCAATTGGCGCCAGTTATGGTGGTTCACTGGGCGTCACTACTACTTCCGGACCCGGTTTGGCTCTTAAGGGTGAGGCGATGGGCCTGGCCATGATGCTTGAAATTCCTTTGCTGATTATCGATATTCAAAGAGGCGGTCCATCAACCGGCCTTCCGACAAAAACTGAGCAGAGCGATTTAATGCAAGCCTGTTTCGGACGGAACGGAGAAAGCCCCATTCCGGTTATTTCAGCATCCAGACCCAGCGATTGTTTCGACGTGGCCTATGAAGCCGTTCGCATCGCAATTCAGCATATGACGCCGGTCATTCTCCTCAGCGACGGATATATTGCCAACGGCTCGGAACCCTGGAAATTCCCCGATGCGGACCAGCTGCATCCGATTGATGTAAAATTCAAAACAGAGCTGGGTCATGGTGAAGAAACCTTCCAACCCTATCTCCGCGACGACAGGGGTGTCAGGCCCTGGGCCATTCCGGGAACACAGGGGCTTGAACATCGTATCGGCGGATTGGAAAAACAAAATATCACAGGCAACGTAAGTTATGATCCGGAAAACCATGAGCTGATGGTAAAAGCCAGGCAGGAAAAAGTAGACAGGATTGCCGATTTTATTCCCGACCAGAGACTGGACAGTGGCCCGGAAAAAGGGAACCTCCTTGTGCTCGGCTGGGGTTCTACTTACGGATCCATCAAAACAGCCGTTGCGGAATTACAAAAAGAAGGTCTTGCCGTTTCGCATGCACATCTCCGTTATATCCGCCCATTCCCGAAAAACCTCTGGCAGATCCTGGGAAACTTTGAAGAAGTGCTCATTCCGGAACTCAATAACGGTCAGCTGATCCGGATCATCCGGGACCAGTACTTCGTTGATGCCGTAGGGTATAATAAAATCATGGGCATTCCTTTTACCCGGACAGAACTCATCCGGAAAATGCGGGATATACTGGAGGCGCAGACGCAAAAACCGAAGAAGACAAGTGTGGGAGTATGAAAGTATGAAAGTGTGGAAGTGTGGAAGTGTGGAAGTGAAATTGTTTTTTAATTATAATTTTAATTATAAATAGCTGGTATAAATGCAAGTAAAAATATGATCTGATTCCCAAACTCCCATACTCTCATACTCCCATACTTTCCTTATACTCCCTCCTGATCTTTGTAGCAGTCTTATGATCTCCCGTATGACTCCATCCCGGAGGCATGACGAGATACAAAATCTTATTTTTTATCCCGGGCGCCCTGGCCACATCCTTTGCAAGGAAGATGATTTCTCCAAAATAGGCATCCAGGAAACTATTATTTTTCATCACCCGGGTGATGCCGTAGTCGACAGGAATCTTTTCGGATTCGGGCTGATAAGTCCCAAATACGCGATCCCAGATATTCAGCAAATTACAGAAATTGGTATCCATGTATAATGGGTTTCGTCCGTGATGGACCCGGTGATGGGATGGGGTGAGTATAAAATTGAACAGGGGTCCGCAGCGGGCTCTTCTGCCGAGGGTTTCTCCAATATGAATAAATCCGCCCCAGAAACCATCCACAAACATAATTAGGAAGAGTATGGCGGGGTCAACCCCCAATAAAATACAGGTACTCGTCCGGATAACGTCAGCATAAGGAGCTTCCAGGAAAAAATGGGCGAATGATACAGCGAGGTTCATATTTTCCGGAGCATGGTGGGTGCTGTGAAGACACCAGAGCAGCCTGACTTTGTGTGCCAGGAAATGATAAATAAAATGTCCGAATTCCCAGACGATATATCCATAGACAAACCAATACCAGGTCAGCCGGGATTTGAAAATGGCATGGGGAGAGAAAAGAGCAATGCAATAAGCCACCATGGCAATCGAAATAAACCGGCCGATTGTCAAATTCAGTACGTATGAAAAAAAGGATATTTTGTAGTCGATGATTTTCAGTTTCCGATAGAGCAGGGCTGCCATAAATTCAACGACGAGTACAATGGGAAATAAAGGTCCGATGATCGCCATCATTCCTTTTAAAGTCTTTAAGGAACTGTAATCACCGGATTTTACGATCCCGATCAGATCGTCCAGACCAAAAAAACCAACGGCCCATTCCTGTATCGAATGCCATATATTCATGAAGATAAAAACCATTCAATATAATGAAGAAATCATGGGATCTGTCTATTGAAGAAATCATGGGATCTGTCCCCCCTGCAATAATAAAGGAATCCATCGATCCTAAGCGGCTCTAAAAAAGGAAATCAAAATATTTTAAACAGGCCCAGATAAAAAAAGACTCAAAGGATTTCAATGGGAAACTAAATAATTCTTAGTGGCACCAATAGGAAAAGACTCAAAGGATCTTAACCTGCGCTACGATTTTCAGGAGATCTGATGAAATTTTCCAAATAAAATCAAACTGGTCATTCACGGACTTTACCAATGTGAGACGAACGCTGGTATCGCTGTGCAGGATGCCGGATTCCAATTCCTTTTTTCTCAGCCTTACCATATCACCCACCCGTTCATTCATTTGCCGGATACCCTGCCTGATGGAAGATTCTTCCGGATCCTGTATTTCAATCCCGCCGGATTCCTGATTTTTTACCTGTATGCCTTCCGGATGATCCACATCGCCTGAATTACCGTTACTCATCGATTGCAATATATGTTCTCCGGATTCCATATTGGAAACAACGGATTCGATCACCGGCAGATAACCTGTATCCGGGGTCACCGGTCCTCTGTCCCGTGCAATGGCTGCGAGGGTAGCTGTATGAGACGCCATCATATAATTCAGCACGACCAGCTGATGAAGTTCAGTCAGATTTTTCTGTTTCCTTTTTGGCTCTGCCAGCATCTGGTTCAATGCATCTGAAATATTTGCCAGGGCCACATAGGCCTGTTTGCGGGATAATTTATAGCGCGTGATCCCCACATCACTGCCGACAAAATAGGAAGCGACGTCCCGAAAATAATTTTTATTAGCCAGCAGGGTTTGCTGCAGATTATGGGCGAATTGTTTATAAGCCCAGGCAGGTGCCAGCAGCACATTGGCGAGCCAGGCGATTGCCGAACCGATGGCTGTGTCCAGGATCCGGTCGCTGATCAGGGACCTGAAGTGATTTGGGTTCAGCAGGTAAAAGAGGATGAGGATATAGGGCGTCATAAACGTGACGAAGACGAGGTAGCGGGTGCGCATAAAGCTGTACGCAACGATCATGAACAGGATCATCAGGCCAAATATGATATGCCGGTCCTTAATTAAATAAAGAACCAGCACGCCAATCCCTGCGCCCGCAATGGTGCCGAGCAGACGATCGGTATTTCTCTTTTTCGTTATGCTGTAGGCCGGTTTCAGGATCAGAATGATCGTAAGTAATATCCAGTAGCCGTGACCAACGGGAAAAAATTCAGATACGATAAATCCAAGAGCCGTTGCCAGTGCAACACGCAGGGCGTGACGAAACGTGTTGGATTTCCAGTTGAAATTATCCAACAAGACTTTCACCTCAATATTTTGATGGGTTACAAACTGATCCAGGTTCAGGTCCCGGTCTGCCTTTCTTTTTTCACGCAGATCGTAGGTACTGTATTGCTGTATGGTTTGCAGTCGGGAAATAATATCTTCCAGGCTGATCAGGATATTACGAAGAGCGATAAATCCCTCCACATTGGAAGCGTTTCTTTCCTCGTCGCGTAATTTTTCAAAGTCCAGTTTCAGTAACCCCAGTCCCTGTTCCAGCCTCCCGCTCATCATATAAGGCTTGCCGCTTTTTACGGCGATTCCGGTTTCATTGAGTTCTTCACAGATTTGCAGCAGCAGGATCCTGAATTTCTCCAGTATATCCGTGTGATCGAAGTACCGGTGTAATAATTTATAATCCTGTTGGGAACTCATTACCCGTTCGAAGAGGTCGATAATGTCCAGAAAGATCAGGAGCAGTACCCGCCCGGTATTGGTAGATTCTTTTGTGATATCCCGGCTTTTGAAAAGAAGTTCACGGACGAGGTTTTGTTTTTCATGCACTTCCACCTGTTTATCCAGTAGGTTAGAATAAATATTATCATAGTCGGGATTCCTTGAATAAAAATCCGTCCGCCAGAGCAGATAGGCGGCGGTGGACTGGATGCAATCGCCAAGCGCCTGCTGGCTCACTTTATAGGGGCGAAATCCATAAAGAGAAAGGCTGAGCAGCATATACCAGATTCCACCGCAAAGAATATAAACGGCATTCCAAACGATAGCGGATCCCTGTGCTTTTAAACTGAGGGTGAGCGCCATGACAAATAATGCGGCCAGTCCTATGGATCCGGCGCGTGCGCCATAAACGCCGATCATGGAAAAAACAAAGCAAAAAGAAGTGACCAGTAATCCGGTCGCCCATGTGGATCCGACAGCGAACCCGGTAAGCAGGGAGGAAATAAAAATAACTGCATTACAAACCATCATGGCATTTCTTCGGTGCATGACGGGGCCGGCATTGTCTACCATGATCACGCAGCTCGCGCCCAAAGACAGTGTGATACCAATTCCCTCATGGTTAACATAGGCACCGATAATCGCTGGTAGCGAGAGACCAACCGTAATACGTATGCCCTCACTGAGATAGTGGCTGTTGATGAAACTGCGGTATGTCGTTCTGTAGTCCATTTTTGCGCTTGAAGCTTGAGGCTTGAGGCTAGAAGCGTGAAGCTTTTAAATTTTCCCGTAATACAATATTAAAATTCAACATCAACTCAAAATGATACAATAAATTTATTAGCTGGCTCTGGCCTCCTGCTTCAAGCCTCAAACCTCAAGCCTCACGCTTCAAGCTTTTAAAGTATTTACAACAGGGCTTCAGCCCGCAGATATCACATTTCGGATTCCGGGCCACGCAGACATAGCGGCCATGTAGGATCAGCCAGTGATGGGCTTTATGGATAAGCGATTTCGGGATAAAATGTACCAATTGTTTTTCGGCCGCGAATGGTGTTTTTGCACCGAGGGTCAGGCCGATGCGCGCGGATACGCGGAAAACATGGGTATCCACGGCCATATTGGGCTGCTGGTCGATGACGGAAGTGATTACGTTGGCTGTTTTCCTGCCCACGCCTGGTAACATGACCAGGTCTTCCACCCGGAGCGGAACTTCTCCTTTGAATTCCTTTACCAGCATATTGGCCATGCCGATCAGGTGTTTGGTTTTGTTGTTGGGATAGGAAATACTGCGAATGAAGGGGAAAACCTCGTCAAAATGGGCTTTTGCCAGGGAGCCCGGGCCTGGGAAGTGGGCAAAAAAAGGAGGTGTTACCAGGTTGACCCGTTTGTCAGTGCACTGGGCGGACAAAATTACGGAAACCAGCAGTTGATAGGGATTGTCGAAGGTCAGTTCTGTTTCTGCCGCGGGGGCATGCTCCTCGAACCAGGCTATAATACAATCGTAACGCTGTTTCCGGGTCATTTATAATAATGAATCCGAAATTAAGCTAAATCAGGCGGGGAGGGAAATCAGCTGTGGGATGTCGTCTCGATAGCTGTTTCGCGTGCATATTGCAGCACGCGTAAAACAACCTCCAATCGGGGAGCAACCACTTGCCTCTCTATATCTAATTGATTAACAGTTGTTTGTAATTCTTCCATTTGTTCCCGAAGTGTCCAATTCTCGGTTAAAGCAACCTGAATGGCGGTTGTTAACTCGGGGGAAGACTCTTTATACAAATACCGTAAAAGATCCTCCGGTGTAAAGAGTGTCATAGGCGAAACCATTTGAATGTCCAATAATCAGAAAGCAGTAAAAAATAATCCGTCC
>JBGPBW010000035.1:0-26436 GCA_041481385.1 Puia sp. | reverse complement strand
GTTCGTTACTAGAACGAGTAAAAAATAGCGACTGATTCAACCGATCAATCCTTTTATTTTTTATAGAATAGACGTCATGTGCTAGCTAATAAAAGGTTGAAATGTCTCAAGGTTGCGGTATTGGCTGATTCTTCGAGTCAGTTGTATGTTCAATCCTTGCGCGGTTATGGATTTGAAGTTGGTTTAAATTTAGATATTTATGAGGCTGATTTTGATCAAATAGACTCAGAAATATTTAATATTTCTTCCAAATTATATTCTGAAGATTGGCATTATATAATTGTTTATCAATCGGTAGAGAAAATTTTTAGTAAATATGCTAAATTGAATTACAATGAAAAAGCTTCTTTCGCACGAATTCAAATAGACTACGCAAAAAGTATATACCAGGCAGTTTCAGAGTGTTCAAAAGCTAAACTTGTATATTTTAATTTCGCAGAATGTAGTGATAATGTCTTTGGAAATTTTGCCAATAAAACCGAATATTCCTTTTTATATCAAATACGAAAGTTAAACTACGAGCTGATGAATTTAGCCCAGGAGGCTAAAAATCTTTATTTAAATGATTTAAACGCACTAAGTTCCACATATGGTCGTGATTTCGTGACCAATGGAAAAGTATATATTCAAACTGGACTGATTTTCAGTTTTGAATTTTTACCTATAATTTCCAAAAATACGCTGGACATTATTTTAAGTATTGAAGGGAAATTCAAGAAGTGTTTAATTCTTGATCTAGATAATACTTTATGGGGGGGTATCATTGGTGACGATGGTATCGAGAAGATTGAAATCGGTGAATTGGGTTTAGGAAAAGCTTTTGTGCAAATTCAAACTTGGGCAAAGCAATTAAAGGAAAGGGGCATTATTTTGGCTGTTTGCAGCAAGAACAATGAAGAGATAGCCAGGGAACCTTTTGAAAGGCACCCGGAGATGATTCTACGATTGGAGGATATAGCTGTGTTTGTCGCAAACTGGGAATCAAAAGTTAGTAATATTCAATACATTCAGTCGATTTTGAAAATAGGATATGACTCAATGGTATTTTTGGATGACAACCCTTATGAAAGGATGATTGTCAAATCAAATTTTCCTGAACTGACAGTCCCGGAGTTACCGGCAGATCCGGCTGAATATTTTCCCTTTTTAAGTAAGTTAAATTTGTTCGAGGCCGCAAATTTCATATTAGATGACGCAAAAAGAACAAAACAATATCAGGAAGAAGCGAATCGAATTCATCTACAGAAATCATTTACGAACGAAGATGAATTTTTAGAAAGTCTCGACATGGTAGCTGAGGTGCAACCATTTAGTAAATTTAGTGCTCCCCGAATAGCTCAGCTTTCGCAACGCTCTAATCAGTTTAATTTTCGGACAGTCCGTTTAACAGAATTGGATGTCAATAATTTTGTTTCATCGGATGAATATTATACTCTTTCGTTTTCGCTGAAAGATAAATATGGGGATCATGGTCTTATCAGTATGATGATTCTTCAAAAGCAAAACAGCCGGCAACTTTTTATGCATTCCTGGTTAATGAGTTGCAGAGTATTGAATAGAACTGCTGAAAATTTTATTTTAAATACAATTGTAAAATTGGGAAAGGAAAATGGATATGAAGAGATTATAGGACAGTATATTCCGACTCCAAAAAATGTTTTGGTTAAAGATTATTTTGCAGACAATGGATTTATAAATGAGGGTGGAGAATGGCACTTAAGTTTAATTAATTTCTCAAATAGAAAAACTTTTATAAAATCAAAGAACTAGATATGCAGCAATCCTTGCAATACATTGTTGAACAAATTAGCTCTAAAGATCCTTTGCATTCCAAAAAAATCAAGAAAAATATAAAAAAACTTGACCAGGTATATATTGATAGGGCAAATCTTTTTTTGGAACGTTATATAGAGATGCTTGAGCAGGATGGAAAAACACTGGACTTTGCGATAAATTGTTATTTGAAGATGATAGCCGATGTCAATCATGAATCACTACATTTTTTGGAGACAGGGGAGTATACAAGTAAATCGTTCGATGAGGTGAATGTTCGGGTTTACAATAATCCCGATGTTATGGCGTACTATATGCATGCTTTGTTATTATCTCAGTTTTTATGGAAACAACATTATGATATTCTGTTATATTTTAACAAAGTAATTAAAGACAATTCCAGCCGGATATTCGATTATATGGAGGTTGGTGGAGGGCACGGATTGTATATTTCAGAAGCCATAAATATCAATGGCAATGCGGCCAATTATGATGTGGTCGATATTAGTTCTACTTCACTGGATATTGCGAAGAGACTTATAAGAAATGATAAGGTCAATTATATACTTTCAGATATTTACGAATATGAACCCCGGAAGAAATATGATTTTATTACAATGGGGGAAGTGATGGAGCATGTGGAGAATCCGGTTTCCCTGTTAAAGCAATTGAATCGGCTGCTCGATGAAAATGGAAAATTGTTTATTACCACCCCCACTAATGCGCCGGCGATAGATCATATCTATTTATTTAGAAACGCTGATGATATTAGAGTAGTAATTAAGGAAGCGGGCTTTAGCGTTGAAAGTGAAATTTCTATTTACTCAGAGGATCTACCAGATGAATTGTTGGAAAAATATAGAATTTCCATGATGTATGGGGCTTTATTAACTAAAACTAAATAAATTTTGATCTATGGATAAGGCTGAAATTTTGGTGGAAATCAACAAGATATTTAATCAGGTAATGGATAATGATTCTATTCAATTGAAATTTGAGTCTACTGCGGATGATGTAGAGGAATGGGATTCTCTGACTAATATTCAGTTTCTATTGGATGTTGAAAAACATTTTAAAATACGATTTTCATCATCTGAAATAGGAAATTTTAGAAGTATAGGTGAGCTTTGTGACAATGTTAAAATGAAGATAGGATGACATGTTAGTTTTTCATCACACTGGTATATTGGTTGAGAATATCGAGGAGGCGATCGGAAATTATGCAGAGATATTTGGCGAATCCAATGTCTCTCAGGTATATTCGATTAAGTCCCAAAATGTAAAAGTTTGTTTTATCGGAATGCCCAATTCAGTATATGTGGAATTGGTTCAGCCTTTAAGTGAAAATTCTGTTGTATATAAACTTTTAAAGAAGAATATGAGCTACTATCATATTGGATATACGGTAGCGGACATTGAGGAAGAAGTGGAAAAACTGAAAGTATTAAATTATAAACCGCTTGAATATTTTAATTCTGAAGCTTTTGAAGGTAATAGGTGTATTTTTTTATTTTCACCAGACGCTCATTTGATTGAATTAATACAAGCAAGGTAAAAGTTGATACTAAATTAGTCGAATTGAGTAATTCTATAATTAAAAATATTAGGCACAGGCTAAAATTATATATTAATAACATAAGAGTTGCATTTAAGTATGATGTTCTGATAGAAAAGTCGGTGACTATTAAATACATTGATTCAATTAGTTTCGGTACTAAATGCACTTTGCAATCGGGCGTATATTTGTACGGGTCACGTAGCGATAAGAAAGTGATTTTTGGGAATGATGTTGTAATTGCCTCGAATGTAATGATACTGGGGGAAGGTGGAGTTGATATTGGAGATGCGAGCCACTTAGGACCAAATGTTGTGTTGACAACTCAATACGGTGATCGAAATAACAATGTGACTTATTTAAAGTATAAACCCGTAAAACTTGGAAAAGGTTCTTGGATTGGGTCAGGCAGTGTAATTATGCCAGGGGCGGTATTGGGAAGTTTTTGTTCAGTGGCTCCAAATTCTGTCGTTTTTGGAGCATGGGGGGATCACTGTATTTTAGGCGGTAACCCCGCGCGGGAAATTGGAGCATCAAAATGAAAACAATAGTTATTTCCCAACCTATGTATTTTCCTTGGGTGGGAATGTTTGAACAAATCAGGCTGTGTGATAAGTTTATATTTTATGATGATGTTCAATTTTCTAAAGGAAGTTTTACGAACAGGGTTCAAATTAAAACGGATGGTCATGAGGGCTTCAGATGGCTTACCGTTCCTTTAAAAAATTTAAAACTCGGTCTAAAGATTAATGAAGTGGAGATCGATAACTCTAAAGATTGGAAAAGCCAACATATTGAACTTTTGAAGCAGTCCTATCAGTCAGCGCCATTTTATCAACAAATGAGAGAGATTGTGGAAAAGCTGTTTAACGAGCAATACTCAAGCATAGCTGAACTTTCGCAGAAATCTATGGAATTGGTTGTGGAGTATTTTCAAATGCAGGATGGAAAACAATTCTATACTTCTTCACAATTGAATATAACAGGAAAAAGTACACAAAGAGTTTATGATCTGGTTAAATATCTAGAGGGAGCGAAATACATTACAGGACACGGGGCCAGAAATTATCTGGATCATGAACTATTTGAAAGGAGTGGTATAGAAGTTGAATATATGGATTACCGGAGAGTGCAATACTCACAGTTATATGGAGAATTCAATCCACACGTTTCGATTCTGGACCTAATTGCTAATGAAGGAATGGAGGGAAAACGATTTATTATTTCTGAGACCAAAAAATGGCGAGAGTTTATATATGAATCCTAACGAACTGTTCGAAAATGAAAAGAAAGCCAATATTATTTCTTTGGGAAATGACATTGATTTGAAAGCGACCTCATTAAAGTTTATGATGGATGCTGCGCCGAATAAATATACTTACAATTTTACTTGGTTAGGACGGCCTATTATCCAATATCCGCAGGATATTGTAGCGTTGCAGGAGGTTATTTGGAATGTTAAACCAGATCTTATTATTGAGACCGGCATAGCACATGGGGGATCGTTAATTTTGAGTGCCTCAATACTTCACTTGATCAATGAAGATGGGCATGTTTTGGGCATCGATATAGATATACGTGAACACAACAGAATTGAAATTGAGAAGCATCCAATGGCTGTACGAATCAGCATGATTGAAGGTTCTTCAATAGACAAAAACATTGTGGATAAGGTGTACGAGTTCGCTAAGAATAAAAAACGGATACTTGTTATTTTGGATTCAAATCATACGCATGAACATGTTCTTGAGGAATTGAAGGCCTATGCTCCGCTGGTTTCAAAAGGCAGTTACTTAGTTGTTTTTGATACAGCTGTGGAAGACGTGCCTGAAGACTATGACTGGGGAGGCCGTCCCTGGGGTAAAGGAAATAATCCGAAAACAGCGGTATGGGAGTATTTGAAGACACGTGATGAATTTGAAATTGACGCGTCAATTCATAATAAATTATTAATTACCGTTGCTCCCGACGGATATTTAAAGCGTATAAAGTAAAAGATAATGAATCAGCTCCCATTGATTTCGGTAGGAGTTCCTACTTATAATAGACCAGAAGGGCTTCGAAATACACTGCTCGGAATTATTATGCAGACATATTCAAATATTGAAGTGATAGTATCTGATAATTGTTCTCCAGGCGAAACAGTAAACAATGTGATGAATGAATTTTGTCAGCAGGATTCCCGAATAATATTTTACAAACAAGAGAAAAATTTAGGTCCAACGGATAATTTCTATTTTGTACTTTCAAAGGCTAAAGGCAATTATTTTATTTGGGCGGCAGACGATGACGAATGGCAGGACCAGGATTTCCTGCATAACCTTTATATCCATGCGCCTTATAATGTATTGACATTCCCTGACGCAATTTTGGTCAATGCCGGAAATGAATTTGAGTTCCCATTAAAAATTTATGAAAATTGCAAAAGCAAAATTGATTATTCCAAAACATTTTGTTCCGCCGGAGAAGGCTATCCATTTTATGGATTGTATAATTTAGAACTTTTTCATCAATATAATCAGCAATTTAAATTTGACTTAGATTTAATTTATTATGGTGAAGGAACTTTTCTCCACCGATTATTTTTAAGTGCCCCAGTAAAATATGTTAAGGAAGCAAAAATAAAGTTTAGTACAAGCAGCATTAAGCCTATGTCTGAAAAACTTTTGGACGCTTTTTTAGAATATTTCAAAAGAACGCTTTTAATTTATATTTTTTCTGATTTAACTTCAGAAACAAAAACCGAACTCATTCAAACTGTATGTGACAATTATACATCACATATAAAAAAATTAGTTGCACAACAAATTGGCGAGCAAGGTTACAATGGGAAATCACGAATAAAAAGAGCTGTCAGAATTTTGATTAAAGGAACTGTATGAGATATGATTAAGAGGATTATCAGTAGCTTATTATCAATATTTGGATATCAGGTGAAAAGAATTGATAAATCATTAGACAAGGAATTGGGGAATTGGGAATGGTTTAAGAAATATCCTATAAGTACTATTATTGATATTGGTGCCAATGAGGGTCAGTTTGCATCCGAGATATTAAAGATTTTTCCAGCAGCAGAAATATATTGTTTTGAGCCTTTACCCGGCGTTTTTGAGAAATTGAAATTAAATTTTATTGGTCATGGAAATATGCATTTTCACAACATAGGATTGGGAGAGAAAGAGGAAGAAATTGAAATATTTGAAAATGAATATTCTCCTTCGTCTTCGTTAATGGAGATGTTGGATTTGCATAAGAAGAATTTTAATTTTGCTGTTAAAAGTGAACCAAAAATTATTTCGCTTCAGAGGTTGGATAATTTTTATTCTGAGATAAAAAAGGGTTCCTTGTTGATTAAAATTGATGTTCAAGGATATGAGATGCATGTTATCAGGGGAGGAGAAGAAATGATAAAGCAGGCAGATTTGATAATAATAGAAACAACTTTTCAGCGGCTTTATAAAGGTCAGCCTCTTTTTAACGATCTTTACCAATACTTCACAGCAAACGGATTTTATTTTGCCGGAAATGTTCAACAGTTATTGTCGCCCGTGGATAAACAGATATTACAAGCAGATTCTGTTTTTATCAGATCTGTGAATTAGAGAAAATGTTATAACATGGCGGTGACGCCTTTATTGAGCATTATTATTCCGACATTTAACTCTGGGGGGCAGCTTCAGGAATGTCTAGATAGTATAAGAATTCAACAATTTAAGAATTATGAAGTTTTGATCATCGACGGGTTATCTGTAGATGATACTATTGGTATAGTTGAAAAAAATAAATTTATTATTGAGAATTTATTTTATGTGTCCGAAAGGGATAATGGGATTTACGACGCAATGAATAAGGGAATAGAGGCATCAAAGGGTGAATGGATTTATTTTTTGGGGAGTGATGATATGATTGCGGACGAAAATGTGTTAGGAGAAGTCTTTGAAGTTATAAGCAAAAATATGCCTGATATTTTGTATGGGAATGTCCGATTGGGAAATAGCAGGGAGATTTATGGCGGCGAATTTGGGAATGAGAGAATATTTGAAATGAATATTCCGCATCAGGCTATTTTTTTTAGGAGACGTGTCTTTAACGTTGTTGGGATGTTCGATTTAGAATATAAATCCAACGCGGATTGGGCACATAATTTTCTTTGGTTTTTTAATTCATCCTTACGGAAAATATACCTTAATCTCACGATTGCTAACTATTCGGAAACCGGACTCAGTTCATGGTATCTGGATTCAGTTTTTAAGAATCGAAAGGAGCTATTATATCTTAAACACGCTGAAAAGTATATCGACAAAAATGTCAAAGCGAGAGTTTTAAAATCTTTGGCAATCAAACGACGAAATTCGCATAACTATTTCGAATTTTTATGGTATGCTTTAATTTATTTTATTAAGAGTAAGTCCATGATTGGTTGGCTGGAATTAATGGGAATGAAAAAGAGCGCATGACAAAATTAAAGATTGGAGTTGTAGTTCCGTTTTATAATGGACATCAGTATCTTGATAAATTAATTGAATCATTTGATGTTGCTGCTGCCGGATTAGATTGTGTATTATATGTTATTGACAACAGCCCGGCAGACCAGGTTATCAGTATGAGTTACAAATCAAAGATGGCGGTCGAAGTAATAAGGGAAAAGCCCGGTATAGGTTATGGACGGGCGAACAATAGAGGGTATGAGCTATGCAAAGAACTTGGATTTGATTTCATTATAATAGCAAACCAGGATGCTTATGTATCACCGAATTTTATCAGGGATTTACTTTTTCCTTTCAGTAAAGATGATACAATTTCAGTTTCGGCTCCCCTGTTGAAGACATATGAAGGTGACGCGATAGAGGACTTTTTTATCAGGTATTATGTAAGTCAGGTACCGGTCCTGGTATCGGACCTGTTGATTGGAAAGCAGAAGGATTACTATGAACTGGAGAAGATTTCGGGCGCTTGCTTTGCGTTCAGGTTGAAAGATGAAAGTTATAAGTATCCTTATTTATTCGACCCCATTTTTCATATGTACATGGAAGATGAGGACCTTTGTTATCGCCTGGCCCGGATTAACAGGAAAGTAGTCCTAAGTCTGTCTGCTATTTTCTATCATCAGCATTCACATACGACTGACTTTAAAAACAGGGAATTCATTGAAACAGATAAATTGACATCGGGGAATATTATCAGGTTGAAGAATGATCAAAAGAACGTTTTCAAAACACTTTATGGAATTTTTGCAACCACAACTGGATCGGTGACTCATCACATACTAAGGGGTGAATTTAAAAAAGTATATTCATACAGTCGTGCTTTTGCACTGAGCGTTCTTAAGATCCCCAAAATACTTCGAATACGCCGGGAGAACGCAGGACACATTGATGTCGATTAGCCGGATCTCTATTAAATATCCAGGAAACCAGGTCAAAATACATTAGAATTGGTTAGGTACACCCCATCAAAAAAAATAATCAGCTTTCATCCCAGAAAACAACACAATTTCGAACAGGCGGCGGCCTTGTCGGAGCTTTTCCCCCAAAGATTTACACATGTAACCAGTGTTTATTTTGGGCCGCTATTTATTAAATTATTAAAGAGAATTGTACCGAAATTTGCAAATCTACTTGGGAAACGGAGTTACTATAAACTGCCTAAAAAATTCGTCCGTACATTACCTTCAACTGAAATAAAGTTATGGCGCCTGGAGAGAAAACGGGGACCTGCACATTTGACAGATTACATGAATCTGAATGAATTCTGGCAAAAAAAAGTGCTCCGTCACTTTGATGCTCCCCAGGTTTGTATTTCTTACGACAGTATTTCACGTCACTTGTTCAGAGAGTGGAAAAACAAATCGCTGTTGGTGATGGATCTTGCTATCGGACTTCCGCAATACCGGGTGAAAATTGAGCATGGGGAAAGATTTCATATGGGTATGCTGGATGAAGTGGATGATGTACGAAGGGAATTATTTTCCTGGTATAAGGAGGAAGTGGAATTGGCGGATATTATCTTGTGTGGGAGCGAATTTGTGAAGAAGACTGTGCTCTATTTTTTTCCTGAATTTGAAAATAAGTGCAAAGTGCTTCCTTATGGAACAGATCTTCAGGGATTCAGTTTTCCTGAGAGAGAATTTGAGGAACGGGAGAATTTGAAGTTTGCATTTGTAGGCAGGCTAAGTCTCAGAAAAGGGGCTCATATACTGTTGGATGCATGGAAGGATTTCAAGCTGGATCATCCGGGAGCAGAACTTCATTTTTTTGGAACGCCTGATAAAGAGGTAAGTGTTGATCAGCTTCCCGAACGGGTGTACTGGCATGGCTGGATGAAAAAAGCGGAATTGATATCCTGTTTAAAAGGGATGGATGTTTTTGTGTTTCCAACTACTTTCGAGGGAAGCTCCATCGCGATATTCCAGGCAATGGCACTGAAATTGCCGGTAATTACTACCATAAACAGTGGCACTGTGCTCAGGCACGGCGAATCCTGTGAAATTGTAGAGGCGGCCGATCGGGTTGGATTGGTGAGTGCAATGGATAAATTGCTGAAAAATCCGAAATACAGGCAGAAGCTGGCAGAAAATGGGTATGCACTGAGTAAGGATTACTCCTGGGATGATTATAAACTGAGGTTAGAGAAAATCCTCGATGAAATTAGTATCGGATAATTTTCGTTAACTTAGGATACGCAATAAGGATGAAGGATACAGCATACATTCAAAATAAATATTATCAGGATACCGCAACACAGTACGATATCATGCATATGCATGAGGACGTGGATCCTGAACATGAAATTGCGTTTTATTTCATGTGTTCGATGATCGAGAAATTAAATATCAAATCGGTACTGGATGTAGGTGCAGGAACCGGTAGATTGATCATTAATTTACATAAAAAATATCCGGGTTTACGAGTGACCGGTATTGAACCGGTGGCTGAATTAAGAGAGCAGGGATACAATAAAGGTATTCTGAAAAATGATCTGATTCACGGAGATGGCAGGGAAATGGAATTTCCTGAAAACCAATTTGACCTGGTTTGCGCGTTTGGGATTCTTCACCATATTGATAAACCCGGTCAGGTGATTAAAGAAATGATCAGGGTTTCAAAATATGCCATTTTTATTTCGGATTCCAACAATTTTGGACAGGGTGGGAAGTTGGGTCGTTTCATAAAACAATCCATCAATGCCCTGGGGTTGTGGAGTGCATACAATTATATTAGAACAAAAGGTAAAAAATATCAGATTTCGGAGGGAGACGGTTTGTTTTATTCTTATTCCGTCTTCAATAATTTCCCTTTAATTAAGAAAAATTGCAAGTCTGTTCACCTGATGAACACAAGGGATGCGGGAATCAATCCATACCGTACAGCATCTCATGCCGCCATACTCGGTTTAAAAAAATAAGATGAATTACTACCTGTCAAAACCCGTGAGGGAATGAGCAAAGAAAAACTGCTCTTAATCAGTTTTGATTACGAATTATTCTTAGGTGAGAAAACTGGTACGGTGCAGCAATGCCTGATAAAACCCACGGATCAGATAATATCCTGCCTGAAAAAATACGCTTTTAAAGCGGTTTTTTTTATTGATACGGTCTATATTCTCCGTCTCAGGGAGATAGCCGGGAAATACCCTGTTGCTAAGACCGATTTGGATTTAATTATGGGCCAGTTGGTTCAACTGGTAAAGAACGGACATGAGATACATCCGCATATTCATCCGCACTGGATCGATGCATTATACAATCCGGCATCAAATGAATGGGACCTGCGGGAGAAAAGATATTATACTTTTGCTTCGTTATCCGAAAACAAACAATCTGGTTTATTTAGTGAATCTGTTTCCCTTATAAAGTCGGTACTTGAAAAGGTAAATTCTACCCAGCCTATTGATTCTTACAGGGCCGGAGGATGGTCAATAGAGCCATTTCGATATTTCAGACCCTTATTCATCCAATATGACATCAAATATGATTGGAGTGTTATTCCGGGTAAATACCAGGTTTCTGATGCCCATAGTTTTGATTTTCGAAAAGCACCAGGTGGAATTCCTGTATACCGCTTTAGTGAAGCTCCCTGTCGCAAAGAAGAAAATGGCCCATTCACTGAATTCACGATATCAACTCTCACGATGAACAGGATAGAAACATGGATTGATTTTAAAATCAGTGGAATGATGCAACGTTTCGGTTGGAGACCGGCGCACAAGGGGAAAACAGTATCTTCAATTATTAAAGAAGAGGGAGATCTTTACTCCAACGGGCGAAACAAGAGAATAATTGCATCCTTTGAGGGATTGAATCCATTCACCTTAAAAAAATACGTTTCAAATATCGGGACATCTGGCTATTTTCAGTTTATCTCCCATCCCAAATTGATAACTCCCTTTGAGTTTAAAATGATTGATAAACTATTCAGGAAATTGAAAAGTAAGTTTGAAATTCAAACGGATTTTAGAAAATTCATTTCCTGAATGATCAATATCCTGTTCATTGCTTTTGAATTTCCTCCTTTGAGTCGCGGGGGAGTTCACCGGCCATTAGCCTTTGTACAATATCTTCCGCACTACGGGATCAATCCGGTCGTGATTACGCTGGACAAAGAATCGTACCCTGATGTATTTGAGGACTACGGGTACGACGAAAATCTCGGAAAGGAAATCAGGGAGGGAGCTGATCTGGTTCCGGTCAGGTCTGGAAAAATTCCTCAATCTTCCAGGATCGGCCGGTTTATATCGATTTATTTTTCCATTCATGGTAATGAGGCAAGATATTGGAACAAAGGATTCCTGGATGCAGTGGAAACAGCCGTTAAAGAATATGCTCCACGGGCGATTTTTGCAACCGTTCCTCCTTTCAGCATACTGCCGCTGGCTGCAGAAGCTGCAAAAAAATACGGCCTGCCCCTGATCCTGGATTTCAGGGATGCCTGGTCCCAGTGGCGAACCATTCCTTACGGAACGATCTTCCATTATTGGAAAACATTACAGATGGAAAGAAAATATCTCAAAGCCGCTAACGCAATTGTTGCGACTTCGGAACAAACCCTGGAGGATCTTAAACAATTGCACCCAAAGATATCAGCAACTAAATTATATTATGTACCAAATGGATATAACGGGACCTTAAAAACCTGGCAACCGATTGATATCCGCAAATCGGAATTTGTTATCGGATATGTCGGAAGCTTTTATTATTCACCCGAGGCAAGGCACCAAATGCTACAACCCTGGTGGAGAAAAAGGGGACATCGGATGCTGCAATATATTCCCCACAGGCAGGACTGGCTGTATCGTTCACCTTATTTTTTTTTCAAAGCGATACAACAATTAAATACTTTCCATCCTGCGTTTCGCACAGCATTGAAAATCAGGTTTGCAGGGAAAGTTCATGGCTGGCTGAAAGAGATGATCATCTCATTCGGTTTAGAAAACCAGGTGGATCTTATGGGTGAAATATCCCATAAGGAATCCCTTTCCTTTCAGGCAGACTGCGATGCCCTGTTAATTACCTCTGCCAGGCAGATGGGAGGGCGCGACTATAGCATCGCAGGTAAAACATTCGAATACCTGCAAATGCAGCGACCCATAATTGCGTTCGTATGTGATGGCGCCCAGAAGGATTTACTCAAAAAAGGAGGTACGGCGCTGATTTGTGATCCCGACAATACAGAGGAATCAGTGGGACTACTGTCCGGACTTTTCAAAGGAAGTATAAGTCTTCGACCGAATGATAACTTTTTACAAGGGCTGTCGCGGCAGGTTCTCACAGAACAGTTAGCGAATATTATCAGCAGTCAAGTTACAAATGCATGAAGAAAGTATTACTGATAGCAGGAACAAGGCCCAATTTTATTAAGCTTGCACCGCTTTATCACCGGATCAAATCTGAAGCCCGGGATATTCAGCCATTGATATGCCATACCGGTCAGCATTTTGATTTTAATATGTCAGACATTTTCTGGCAAAACCTCGAACTGCCTTCGCCCGACTTTCAATTAAACATAAAGGGAAGCGGTGTTGTAGACACTATAGGGAAAACCATTTTGGGCATCAATGACATCATCTGTCAACATCATTTTGACCTGGTGATCGTTTTTGGAGATGTGAATGCTACTGCAGCCGGCGCCATCGCAGCTGCACAGTCCCGGATTCCCGTAATGCATGTGGAGGCGGGATTGCGCAGTTTTGACCGGGATATGCCTGAAGAAATCAATAGGGTTATCACAGATCATATAAGCGACTATCTAATGATTTCAGAAGCAAGTGGTGTAAGAAATCTTAAGCATGAGGGTATACCCGATTACAAGGTCTGCCTGATTGGAAATATCATGATCGAATGTCTACTTCGGACAAAGAAACATTGGGAAACGATTCAGTTGAGTAAGGAAATACAGTCGTTTCACGATCATAAGCCTGTTGTGGCTACCTTCCACCGGCCGGAAAATGTTGACAACAAGGAAACATTAGAACGCATCGTTCATATTCTGCGCAGTTTTTCAGAAGATCAGCGGGTTGTATTTCCTGTTCATCCAAGAACGAAAATGCGATTGGAGCAATATCGATTCCTTGAAACACTTCGGAGCAATCCCAACATCCTGATCACTGAGCCGTTAAGTTATTTTGAATTTTTAAAACTGGTATCCAATGCTTCACTCGTAATTACAGATTCCGGTGGCGTTCAGGAAGAAACAAGTTTTTTGAATATCCCCTGCGTAACATTCCGAAAAAATACTGAAAGACCGGTAACGGTTGAATTGGGTACCAACCTCATGATGGATATCCAGGACTTAGATTTCAGGTCGCGGATAGAAAATCACATATCCGGGCTGAGTAAACGCATGAAATCTCTCATACCACTTTGGGATGACCAGGTCAGCCAGCGCATTGTACTACAAATGGAGAAAATATTTGCAGCCTGATCATGTTAATAATAACCCGGATCATATGGTACCGTATATGAAGATCTTTACAGATTCTAAAAGATGAATAAAAAGAAGGCGATTTTTTTAACACACAAAGAGTATTTACATTCCGAAATAACGGGTGGGGTTCAGCTTTGCTCACAGGAATTTCACCATTGTATTCAAAATACAGGTGACATTGATTTGGAAGACTATTATATTCCTTACACGAGGAATCTGTTTCAAAGGGCAATGATCAAATGGAATTTGGAAAACTATGCTGTGTTTGATATTAAAAAAGAAACACCTGCTCTTTTATCCTTTATTTTTCAAAGGGATATCGAGATTGTATTCATTAATATGGTGACCCCAGTCCGGTTTGCCAAACCGATCCGGCAGAAATTTGGAGGCCGGGTGAAGATTATCTTACTATCGCATGGGAATAATTCAGGCGATTTCATTCATCTTATCACAAAGCCTGTCACCCACCCAACATTTTTAAGAAAATGGCTGAACAAGATCAGACTGGGCAGGTTGATTGCTACTGAAGCCGAATATCGCGTGAAATGGATTGACGGAGTAGTTACTTTGTCTGAAACCGAAAAACAGATTGAGAATTGGTTCGGAGCAAAAAAGACTTCTTTTCTTCCCCGTACCTTATATAAAGATTTTCTTTCCAGGGAGCCGGTTCCAGGTCGCATCGGGTTTGTAGGGCGACTGGATCATCCTCCGAATTTACAGGGGATCACTATTTTATTAGAAGCGTTATCGGGTCAAACACAGGATTTGCAACTCATACTGGTAGGTGCTCCCCCAGCGTATGGGATGAAAATTAAACAACAGTTTCCGTTTATAGAATATCTCGGTGAATTGTCTGATCCCGATCTCGAAAAGGAAGTGGCCACCTGGGCCTTTTTTCTTAACCCGGTCTGGTGGTATTCTACGGGCGCTTCCACTAAATTGGCAAGAGCTATCAGTTGGGGACTGCCCATTATCACGACAACGGCCGGCATGCGCGGATATGAATGGAAAGCCGGGAAATTGCTGGTCGCGGACAGTCCCGAAGAAATGGCGGCACAATTGATAAAGGAATCCGGCTCACTGGAGCGAATCAACTACTGGAAGAAACAAACGGAATTGGTGGCAGACAGTGGACCGGAACAAAACGAACTGATCAACAGGATACGATATACATATGAATGAAAACAAAACTGTATTTATTACAGCACCGTTTTTCCCTCCATCGGCTATGCCACCTTCACAAAGGATCCGTCTGCTGGTCAGGCATCTTCATGAATTCGGTTGGAAGCCTGTAATATTCACTGTTGATCCATATTATCGGGAAGAGACCGAAGATCCCTGGATGTCCGAAATTACAGGACGTGCATTTGAAAAAATAGAGGTCAAAACATGGGATCAACGTAAAACAAGGAAATTTGGACTGGGTGATCTGGGTATTCGAAGTTTTTTAGGGCTGTACCGTGCAATTCTGAAACAGGCGAAAAAGGAAAGGCCGGCATTGATCCTGTATCCGGTACCCCCCTGGTATATGATGATCATGGCACCTTTTATAAAAAGGAAGACCGGGATTCCCTATATCATTGATTTTATTGATCCCTGGTTATATCCAACCAACCTTAAAGATATTAAAACTGTGGTCAGTCAGCGAATCGCCAGATCACTTGAAGGGCGCGTTGTAAGAAAAAGCGATGCCATCATTGCTGTTTCACAAGGAATTTTCGATGACTTGGTGAAAAGGAACCCGACCATTTCTTCAAAGCTGATGGTGCCCATACCCTATGGTGTTGAAGTGTCTGATTTTGATGCAATCCATGTGCAAAAAAAAGAAACTCATTCAAAAATTGAAATCAGATATACCGGAGCCATCTCGGAAAATATGCTGGTGGTAGTAGATTGTTTGCTGAAAGCATTAAAAAAAGTAAATCAGTCATTTCCGCTGCGGGTTATTTTTACAGGCACTTCCTATGCAGGTGTTGGTCTTGTGAAACCGATGATCAAAGAGCTGATTTCAAATAACGGGGTCGCGGAATTTGTAACGGAAAATCCGGCGCGGGTTGGGTACCGGGAAGCATTGGAAATTAATAAACAGGCTGACATGCAATTATTGGTGGGTGATACAACACCGTATTATGCAGCATCTAAAATGATGGGACTGGTCGCTTCCGGCACACCATTTTTTGCCTGGGTGCATGCGGATTCCTTTCCCGGCAAATTCCTGGAGGAATTAAATTATCCCAATCGGCTGGTCTATCAAACCGAAGAACTGGGCAGCGAAAAAAAAGCGGACGAGCTGTATGAAGCGCTGGTTCAGAGCATTCAATCCCGCAATGATTTTGTTCCCGTCTCCCTGGAAAACCCGGTATTCAAAAAATTCACAGCAAAGGCCATGACCGGCGAATTTGTAGAAACATTTCAAAAAATTATATAGATGAAAAATACGCACTATGGCAGGATAAAGGGGAAAAAAGTGTTGGTTACCGGAGGCCTCGGTTTTGTGGGTCATAATCTGGTGAAATCCCTGGTGAACGATTACCAGTGCTCAGTGGTCGTTGTGGATGACTGTACCAATAGCAGTGAAGCCATGATTGAACCGGTTAAGGATAAGGTTGCTTTCCACAAAGTAAGTGTGTTGGACAGTGAACGTTTTTTCCCGTTGCTGAACGATATACATTATATTTTTCACCTGGCATGTATCCAGATTGCGGCTTCCAGTTCTGATCCTTTAAAAGACATGCAAGTGAATGCGCAAAGCACGCTTCAGTTGCTGGAACAGATCCGCCACGGGGATTTTCCATTGCTGGAAAGAATTGTTTATACATCGTCCTGCTCGGTTTATGGCAGTACTTCCCGACTTCCCCTGGATGAGAGTGATGCTACCCATGTATTGAGTAACTATGCCGCAACCAAATTGCTGGGAGAACATTACACGTTAATTTATAACCGCAATTACAATATTCCGGTTTCCGTGGTAAGATATTCCAATGTATATGGATTTGGTCAGTCGCCACGAAATCCTTACTGTGGCGTATTGGGAAAATTCATTCATAATGCACTGACTGGCCAGCCGCTTACTGTGGTGGGCGACGGAGAACAGACCCGGGATTATACTTTTATTACAGATGCAGTCGATGCTACTATCCTGGCTGCGGTCCATCCGATGGCTTATGGCGATATTTTCAATGTGGGATCGGGTATTGAAACCTCTGTGAACAAATTGGCTACCCTTATCGGCGAACAGGTGCCGGGTTCGAAAATAAGTTTTGCGCCGGAACGGGATATCGACAATATCCGGCGTCGTGTGGTGGATATCGAAAAAATCCATCAGCGCCTGGGCTGGGTACCCAAAGTAGGCATTCAGAAAGGCATTCAGCTGACGACCGATTGGTATAGAACCACATTATAATGGTCAGGGATCTGTTCAATACACTCCAATTTATTTTTAATCATCCGGTCACCCGAAACCACAAATGGGCAGCCTTCCGGAGATTTGCTGGCTGGCAGATTCAATCCAGGACATTCAAACGACCGGTGATTTATCCATTTGTTGAAAACAGCAAACTGATCATTGAGGGTGGAATGACCGGTGCAACCGGAAATATATATACCGGTCTGCATGAATTTGAGGACATGATGTTTTTATTGCACCTCCTCAGGCCAGGAGATGTTTTTGCAGATGTCGGCGCGAATGTCGGTTCCTATACCATACTGGCATCAGCTGTCGTCGGTGCGCGGAGTATCAGTTTTGAACCCGTTCCCTCAACTTTTTTGTGGCTGAAACAGAATGTAGCGATCAACAATGCGGAAGACTACGTCGAATTGTATAACAGCGGTATCGGTAAAGAACCTGGTGTTTTGAAATTTACCAGCGGTTTGGATACCATGAATCATGTGGTGACCGGAGAGGAAGGTGTGGAAACCATCAGTGTTGATATCGTCAGGCTGGATGACCAATTGAAAAATCGTATACCCACGCTGATCAAAATAGATACGGAAGGATTTGAATTGGCGGTTTTGGAAGGCGCGGTTTCCATTTTGGCAAATCCGGGTCTGATGGCCCTGATCGTGGAACTGAACGGATCCTGTCACAGGTATGGTGTTGACGAAAAAGACATTCATACATTCATACTCAATCGCGGCTTTGTGCCAATTGCCTATAACCCCTTTGAAAGAAGTTTTACGCATAAACGTTCCTATAATCCTAATGGCAACACCATATATATTAAGAATGAATCTGTTGTACAAAACAGGCTGGGGACTTCAAGAAAATTCAAGGTACTGAATCTATGCGTTTAGCCATTGTTACTACCCATCCCATTCAATATTATGCACCCATGTTCAGGTTACTGGCCAAAGAGCCGGGGCTTGAAATAAAAGTTTTTTATACCTGGTCACAGTCCGGTAGCGGGGTGAAATTTGATATTGATTTTGGTAAAATGATTGAATGGGATATACCCCTATTGGACGGATACGACTACGAGTTTGTGAAAAATATTGCGAGGGATCCGGGATTGCATCATTTTAACGGAATCCGGAATCCCGATCTGACTCCCGGAATCAGAAAATGGAAGGCTGATTTTCTGCTCGTAATTGGCTGGAATTTTAGGAGCCATCTTGGTGCCATGCGTTATTTCAAAGGGAGGATTCCGGTTTTATTTCGGGGCGATTCGACACTGCTCGATGAAAAGCCCGGGCTGAAAAGAAAGCTCAGGAGGATTTTTCTGAAGTGGGTATATGGCAACGTGGATTATGCGTTGTATGTCGGTAAGAACAACCATGATTATTTTCAGATACATGGCCTGAGGGAGGATCAATTGGTCTGGATGCCGCACGCCATAGACAATGAACGATTCAACAGAAATGGATCATTTGATGCCGAAGCAGATTTATGGAGAAAAAACCTGGGTATAACAGCTGGTGACCTGGTTTTACTCTTCGCCGGAAAATTCGAGCCTAAGAAGGATCCGGATTTTATGCTCAGGCTGGCAGGAAGACTGTCCGATCCACGTTTGAAACTGATCCTGGTTGGAAACGGCAAACTGGAAAACGCACTAAAAGCAAAAGCGTCTAAGGACAAACGATTGATTTTCCTCGATTTCCAAAATCAGCAGAAAATGCCTGTGGTTTATCGCTTGTGTGATATTTTTGTTCTGCCTTCCGTGGGTCCGGGAGAAACATGGGGTCTGGCGGTAAATGAAGCCATGGCTTGTAACCGACCGGTGATTGTTTCAGCAAAATGCGGTTGTGCAGCCGACCTGGTAAAACAAACAACGGGTTGGGTATTTGAACCGGGGCAGGAAGGTGACCTGAAAATAAAAGAAGAAGTAGAAAGCCTGATGGAACGTCGGTCGGCCTTGGTATCCATGGGTGCACAGGCCCGGGTAGCGCTGCAACCCTATTCTTACCCTGTCGCTATTGAAAGTGTGAGTCGGCTCTTATCTAGCATACTGCTGTGTTAAGGAATCAAGAAGATTCAATAAACAAATCCTGAATGGCATCAATCAGAAGTAATTTTTTCATTCTTTCGTTGATTATCAGTTTCCTGCTCGGCCTGGTGACGGACTGGTATACTGAAATATCTATATTTCTGTTCATTGTTACTGTATTTGCAATCCTCGATAAACTGGGAAAAGGCCTGGTGCTTCGGGAACTGGTCGTACTGCATACCATTTTTATCACCCTGGTCATGCCCTCTGTAGGATATAATGTCTATAATATTGATAATTTCCTGGCCAGGATTTTTTATCGGTTTATGCTGGTTCCGGAAGGAACTTATTTTGGTTTTGTTATGCCTGCGGTATGTGCCTTTTCTCTAAGTATGTGCTACCCCATAACCAACAAAGGACAGATACTGGATGAGGGAAAATCTTTTAAGATTCTGTTGCAGTTAGCAAGAAATGAATTAAAAAGACATACCAAAACCGGTATTATCATCGTAATTAC
This sequence comes from Puia sp., assembly GCA_041481385.1. Lineage (GTDB taxonomy): Bacteria > Bacteroidota > Bacteroidia > Chitinophagales > Chitinophagaceae > Puia. The sequence continues at coordinate 6,246 of JBGPBW010000035.1, read as the reverse complement.
GGGTGTGTTGTCCTTTTTCTTTATTGGATTGGTGCCGGACGTATTCAAATTCGTAGTGACCCTGTTTTTCTTCTCTGCATTTGCAGGTATCTTATATATTTTTTATAGCCCGCCGTTGCCTTCAAAAAATGTCCTGCTTATTTTATTCACAGTATTTATTGTGGGCCTTGCGATACAAAGCGGGGTTTTTACGGTTGTTGTGTATATGGGTATTACTTTATTTTCCTTTCTATTCCTGGGAAAGAGTTATGCCTTATGGAAGAAATTCCTGGTGTTTATCGTAGGATGCTTCTTTTTATTTATAGTTCAGAATGTGAAAACCTCCTATCGGGATCTCACTTGGAAAGGCAAGGAAGTTGACAACAAATCAACCCTGTTCATGGACCTCATGCTCGATAAGTTAAATAACATCGATCAACTGATCAATATAAATGGATTTTTTCCCGTTTATATGCGCACGAATCAGGGATATAATATCACGGTGGTCATGCGGAGAATACCTGCTAACCAGGATTTTGACAACGGAAGTCATTTGTTTTTAACGGCGGCATCTGCGCTGGTTCCCCGTTTGATATGGCCGGACAAACCTCAGGCCGGCGGCAAGGAGAGTATGAAATATTATACGGGATATAATATTGAAGGATGGTCGACCAATGTCAGTCCATTGGGTGAAGCTTATGGAAGTTTTGGTCCGATAGGGGGCATTTTTTATATGTTTGTTTTAGGACTTTTTATTCGCTGGGTCTATAAAAAGGTATTTGTGATTGCCCAAAATCTACCACTCCTGGTTCTGTGGATACCCTTATTATTTTACCAGATCACCTATAGCATGGAAACTGATAGCCTGCAAATATTCAACTCCCTGCTCAAAGGCGCTCTTTTTATATGGCTGCTGTATAAACTGTCTCCCGGCTGGTTTGGAAAATTGGAAAATCAATCTAATGGCCGCGGAAACCCCAGACGCCGTCTCCTGCCGGTTTAATTTTTTATATTAGCCTAAATTCCGTCATTGCCCCTGGTCCAATTAATTTTCAGGAAAACCAATCCAATTTTTTTCAGTTTGGAAAAAGTATTTGGATCCCTCCGCGAAGCTTTGCAAAAGCAGTTTACTATCGAGGAACGGTATATGCCCCATTTCAGTTCTTCCATCCGCGACATAACGAGGAATTTGGTATTCACCAAGAAAGGCAGAGCCGATATTTTTCATGTCACTGGAGATGTACATTATGCGGTACTGGCTCTGCCCACAAAGAAAACTATCCTAACGATCCATGACAGTGTTTTTATCCGGAACAGCAGGGGGTTGAAGAAGGAATTCTTTAAATGGATCTTCCTGAAACTGCCAGTTAAGAATTGCAGGTATGTTACAACGATCTCTGAACATTCAAAAAAAGAAATTGTGCGGTTTACAGGTTGTGATCCCAAAAAAGTGATTGTGATCCCCAATCCAGTCAATGCGGCGATCTATTACCAGGAAAAAGAATTCAAAAGCGACAATCCCACCCTGCTCTTTATTGGGTCAACGCCGAATAAAAACCTCGACCGGATTATTGAGGCCATCTCGGGTTTACCCTGCACGATTGAGATTGTAGGACATATTCCTGATGAACATATGGTGCTCTTAAAAAAAAATGATATAAGATTCAGGCAGCTACATTCACTTAGTGAACCTGAGATGGCGGACCGGTATGCAGCCTGCGATATGGTTATGTTTCCATCGGTCTATGAAGGTTTTGGATTGCCTATCCTTGAGGGACAAAAAGCGGGCCGCGTGGTATTGACCAGTAATCTGTCGCCTATGAAAGAGGTGGCAGGAGCAGGAGCCTGCATGGTGGATCCCTATAATACCGAGTCCATTCGTAGCGGTCTAAAGAAAATAATAGCGGACAGCGGGTATCGCAAAACTCTGATTGAAAAAGGATTTGAAAATATTCAGCAATATGGCGTTCAGCATATTGCCGATCAATACATCAGGTTGTATCGGACCATATTAAATTCCTGACCATGTGTGGCATTGCCGGCATATTGAATTTGAATAAACAACTCGTTGCGGAAGAGCGGATCCGATGCATGTCGAACGCCATGAGTCACCGGGGACCGGATGCCGAAGGATTTTTTATGGACCGGGAACTGGGATTGGGTCACAGGCGTTTGTCCATCATTGATTTGTCGGATTCAGCCAATCAACCATTCCTGGATGGCACAGGCCGGTACGTGATTATTTTCAATGGGGAGATTTATAATTTTGAAGAGATCAAGTCCAAAATAAGCGGGTATTCCTTTCGCACCCACAGTGATACAGAAGTGATTCTGGCAGCTTATATGCAGTGGGGAACCTGCTTTCTGGATTATTTACGCGGCATGTTTACGATTGCCATCTGGGATAAAGAAAACAGAAACCTGTTTGTAGCCAGGGACAGGATGGGTGTAAAACCCTTGTATTTTTATCAGGACGAGGAAGAATTTATTTTTGCATCAGAAATCCGGGCCATTCTGGGAGTAATGCCGGGTAAAAAAATATTGGACCAGTCGGCTATTGGGGAATACTTCCGGTACCAGTCCATCGGATTTCCTTTTTCCGGTATAAGGGGAATCCATCAGATGGAAGCAGGCACCTGGATGCAGATTCAGGATGGCCTGGTTCGAAGGGAACACTATTGGGATCCGGTCAGCCGGCGGGAGGAATTTCATCTCACCGACAAAAAGCAGGTTGAGCAAAAGGTTAAAAAGCTGATGCTGCAATCCGTGAAGAGAAGGCTGGTGAGTGATGTGCCTGTCGCAGCATTTTTATCAGGAGGGATCGATTCCAGTGCGATCGTCGGGCTTATGGTAGAAGCGGGAAATCTCTCGCCAAAGACTTTTACCATCTCTTTCGACGAATCGGAGTTTGATGAATCAGTCCATGCAGAAACCGTTGCCCGGAAATTTAATACGGACCATACCGTGATTCGATTGAAACCGGAATTGATGCTGGAGGAGCTCAATCATGCACTGGATGCCATGGATATTCCAACCGGAGACGGCATCAACAACTATGTGGTTTCGAAAGCCATTCATCAACGGGGTATCCGTGTGGCGCTTTCGGGAATAGGCGGCGATGAATTATTTGGAGGTTATCCGGTATTTCTAAATTATCTCCGGCTTAAGCAAAAGAGCTGGATCTGGAACATGCCCCTGCCCCTGAGGCGTATGGTGGGAGGCCTGATGGGCAGCGGTTCAAAGAAAGACCGCATGCGGCAAATGATTGGGTTATCTTCCCCTGATATAGAAAACATGTACCCTGTTTTCCGGCAGATTTTGTCACCGGGCATTTTGCGGGAATTGACCAGACTGCCGGCTGGCGAAGAAAATGGTTTGCGGGAACAGCTATTGTCAAAAAAAAAGGAAATCTCCGGTTTACCTTTGTTCAGCCAGGTAAGTGTGGCAGAATATCTGGGTTATACACAAAACACTTTACTAAAAGACACCGATCAGATGAGTATGGCGCATTCCCTCGAAATCAGGGAACCGTTTTTTGATCAGGAACTCGTGGAATTTCTGATTTCTGTTCCAGACAAATATAAATTCCCTCTATATCCGAAAAGTCTGCTGGTTGAATCACTGAAACCCTTATTGCCCGACAGTATAGTATTCAGAAAGAAACAGGGATTTGTATTTCCCTGGGGATCCTGGTTAAGAAATGAGCTGCGTCCTTTTTGTGAGTTGTACATAAAAAAAATGGGACAGCGTTCCTTCATTAATGAAAAAAAACTCTGGGCTTTCTGGCAATCATTTCTCAGGGGTGACCAGCGGATCAGGTGGATGGAAATCTGGTTATTTGTGGTTTTGGAATACTGGATGGAGAAAAATGGAATTGACTAAAGGGCGAAAAAATGCAACGTGTAAGAGTGCCAAAAATATTGATGTTTACGGACTGGTATGAGCCGGGCTTTAAAGCCGGGGGTCCTATACAGGCCTGTAAAAATGTTGTTGCCAGTTTGAGACAGGATTATGAATTTTATGTTCTTTGTTCAGACAGGGACCTGGGTGATCGGGTGGCTTATTCCGACATTCCCACAAATCAATGGATAAAAGGAGAATGCCATGTAAATATATGGTACGCCAGTCCGGGTTTCATGAGCAAAAATCGGTTGTTGAAAATGCTGGCGGAAATAAATCCCGACTTTATTTATTTCAACAGCATGTACTCGTTCAAATACACATTATTTCCACTCTGGGTATTGTTGAACGATCGATTTCAGGGCAAGATCATTCTCGCGCCCAGGGGTATGTTACATAAGGGGGCGTTAAAAAGCAAATACTTTAAGAAAAGTATTTTCCTGAAGCTGTTCTGGCTGATCGGATGGAGCAGGAAAATTATCTTCCAGGCCACGGACGAACAGGAAAAAAAGGACATACAGTTTTTCTTTACCGGAAACGTACAGGTCTCTGTAGTCGAAGATATTCCTACAGTAAATCCGGAACCCTGGCGGGAAAAAGAAAAACTGAAGGGCATCCTGCGTTGCATATTTCTTTCGAGGATACATCCGAAAAAGAACCTGCAATATTTTTTGAATCTGCTAAAAGACATTAATCCCGATATACACATACAATTTGATGTATACGGTTCAGACGACCACCCTGCATATGCAGAACAATGCAGGAAAATCGCCGCTGGCCTGCCCCGGAATGTAAAAGTGGCCTTTATGGGTGGCGTTCCCTTCAACAGAGTATTTGACATACTCAGCGCATACCATATTTTTATTTTACCTACACTGGGCGAGAATTATGGTCATGCCATATTTGAAGCGATGACAACAGGGCTGCCGGTGATGGTTAGCGACCAGACACCCTGGAGATGTCTCGAACAAAAGCGAGTGGGCTGGGACTTCCCATTGCAAATGAAAGAAAAATTTATTGCTGCCATTACGGGGGCCGCCGGATGGAGCCCACAAACCTATAATGAATGGTCGCGAAATGCTTATGCGTTCGCACGTGAATATATGCTGGAACTGGACGCCCTTTCGAAATACAGGCAGCTGTTTTCCGGCTACGAGAAAAATACCATCCTCTTATTTACCGACTGGTATGAACCAGGATATAAGGCGGGAGGCCCTATTCAGTCATGCAAAAACATCGTCAATATTCTGAAAGGGGAGTATGAATTTTACATCATCTGTTCCGACCGGGATCTGGGAGATCGGAAGCCGTATAAGAATATTCAGGTCAACGAATGGATTGAGACTGCTCCCGGCATAAAAATCTGGTATGCATCCCCGCATTCTATCACGGGTAAAATGATCAAAAAGATCATCGACAATACACGTCCCGATTTTGTTTATTTCAACAGCATGTATTCCCCGTTGTATACCTTGCTCCCCTTGTGGGTATTACTCCGGAATCATTATACCGGAAAAATCATTCTTGCGCCAAGGGGTATGTTACACAAAGGGGCGTTGAAGAGAAAATATTTCAAAAAATATGTTTTTCTGCGTTTATTCAGGCTGATATCCTGGCATAAAAAAGTGATTTTTCATGCGACGAATAAACAGGAGCAAAAAGACATCCTCTCATTTTTTTCCACGAAAGCAAAGATTACGGTATTGGACAATATACCCAACACTACATTTCGTCAGTGGCTGCCCAAACTGAAAAAGCCGGGTGAACTGAATTGCGTATTTATTTCGAGGATCCATCCCAAAAAGAATTTATATTATTTTATCAAACTGTTATCTGAAATCCGGATTGATGTGAAGTTGTCTTTTGATGTGTATGGAGTGGAAGAAGATATACATTATGCCGAAGACTGCAAACAATTGTCGGCTTCACTGGGGACGAATATCAGGGTGGAATTCAAGGGACCGATACCCTATACCCAGGTATTCGAGACGATGCAGCGTTATCATTTGTTTGTACTGCCCACACTGGGTGAGAACTATGGGCATGTGATCTATGAAGCGCTTTCAGCCGGTGATCCGGTGCTGATTAGTGATCAGACGCCCTGGAGAAACCTGGAAAAAGAAAAAGCGGGCTGGGACCTGCCGCTCAGTGAAAAGGACAAATTTAAAAGCGCGATCATGCAGGCTGTAGGCTGGGATCAAGAGGAATATAATACATTGAGCAAAAATGCATTTTTACTTGCAAAAAACAGCGTCGATATTCCGAGGTTGTTTGATCGGTATAAGAAGTTGTTTGGTTGACCGTTGACCGTTGACCGTTGACCGTTGACCGTTGAGTGATTAGTGGGGTAACAAACTTAGGTTAATG
>JBGPBW010000034.1:0-27608 GCA_041481385.1 Puia sp. | reverse complement strand
CTTCAGTTGGTTTTGCAGCTGTTTTTACTTCAACTTTGGCAGTAGCTGGCTTCCTGGTTTCCTTTTCTTCTTTTTTGGCTGGTTCAGCTTTTTCTTGTTCTTCTTCTTCGGCAACAGGTTCGGATAATTTAATCTCCACCTGATTCTTAGCCAATGCCGTATACCATTTTATCATCTTCTTAAGATCGCTCGCATACACCCGGTCAAAATCCAGTTCGGGAAATACCTTTTCAAAATATGATTTCAGCTGGCCGGCATCTTTATCATCCGGAAGTTTTTCCTTACTGCTTTCCATGGCTTTCAGAACATCTACCAGATTAACGTTATGTTTTATTGTATATACCTCAATGCTTTCCAGATGTGAAAACTGATGTACCCGGCTGGATACAAAGCGTGTGCTCTTGTCGTCCAGGGAACGCACAATACCTCCATCCGACTTGCTACTGATCAGTTCAAAAAGTCCCGGAAGACCCGTGATCGCAATAATTTTAGAATATTCCATAGTAGAAGACTCAGTTTTTAAAGTGGTGCAAGATAAAGGAAAATTAGGAAAGTGTGGGAGTCTGGGAGTCTGGTTGTGTGTAAGAGTGGTTTAGTATTCCCATACTCTCATACTCCCAGACTCTCATACTTTCCGTTGGTATGGTTTTTTCAGCCAGTTTTGTAACAAAAAAATTATTTTATGGAAAAGTCTAGAGAAGTTGTTGAAGTTTTGAATGACCTCGTGATGATCAACAATGATCGGATAAATGGCTACCAGCGTGCCATTAAAGAGCTAAAGTCAGGTGACGCAGATTTGAAAACTCTCTTTGACCAGATGATTGTGGAAAGCCAGCAGATCAAATCAGATCTGGCCCATGAAATTCAGGTTTTGCATGGCGATGTGGAAAATGGAACCACTGAAATGGGTAAAATATACCGCGCCTGGATGGAGGTGAAGGCTGTTTTTACAGGGGAAAACCGGCATGCGATTCTTTCAAATTGTGAAGCCGGCGAGGACTCAGCACAAAGGTCCTATACAAAAGCTTTGGAAACAGATCGGCTCCCTGCTTTTATCAGGGATTTGTTGAAAACCCAGCAGGCGATCCTCCGTGATTCCCATGATGAAATCAGGGATCTGAGAAATCAATATGCTTAAGGGATTAAATATTTTAGGGCAAAGGTGGAATCTATGAAAAAAACCTTTACCGGATTTTATCCTGGGTAAGGGGGTGGTTTTAAGCAAAGAAAGACCTGGTATTTTACCAGGTCTTCTTATTTAATAAGATGTTTTTATTGTTTATCTGTGTCCGCCACCACCACCGGATCTGGAACCGCCACCACCACCAGAGGGATGAGAACCACCGCCGCCACCGCCACCGCCAGATGGGCGACTGCCGCCTCCCCCACCGGAAGGGTGGAATCCACCAGACGAAGGACTTGAAGGGATTCTTTGAAAGTTTTGTGCCCGCATTTCACCACGGCTGCGATCAACCTGTTGGCGATTGAGGTTCTGAACCTCAGGTCTTGTACTGTTTACAGGCGACCAGGCCCGGTTCTGCCTTTGCTGCCAGTTACTGTTCGATTGAGGCCGTTGATATATATTTCCCTGACGATCAGAATAAATCGAAGGTCTCGCGGATCCACTCGAAGAGTTGTAGCCCGTACCTGTACCGGGTCTCCCACTTGGGTTTCCATTATTTCCAGGTCTATTATACGATCCGCCGCCCGGATTTGAATTTCCTCCGGGTCTGTTTGTATTAGTATTTGTGGTTGGGCGGTTATAATTCATATTCCTTACCGCCATACTGCTCGTCCTGTAATAATTCTGGCTGGACACACCTCCACGATTCCTGTATACATTATTCGCGTAGTTGACGTGGACATTATTATGTACATAGAAATTACTTCCATAGTATCCATAAGGATGCGGACCTCCATGCCATCCGCCCCAACAGGCAGGATGATAATATGCAGGACCCCACCAGCCGCATCCATGGTATCCATAGCCATAACCATATCCATATCCATAACCGTAACCGAAACCAAATCCGATGCTGAACCAGCTTGCACCATACCCCCAGCCAAATCCCCATCCAAAATAAGGAGTGTATGCAAAGTTGAATCCCCATGACCAGGGTCTCGGATAATAATATGCACCATACCACGGAGCGTAGTAGTAACCGGTACCATATACGACAGTCGGTCCATAAACAAAACTATTCAGATACCCGGGAGTGTATCCCATATAAGCATAGTCGGGATCAACATCATAGATGTTTACATATTTAGAGTTATATACAGGATAATTCGGCGGAATCAGGTCCACGTCCGTAGGTCTCACTGTACTCACAACCCAGGGACCGGTTGCATTATCAGAAACAAACCAGACACCATTGTCAACCACATAAAACCTGCCATCGCCACCATTTCGCAGAACAGTGGATGGGGTATTTACCGCATATTGTAAATTCGTTCCCTCGATATCTGTAAACTTCGGCCGTCCGTCGTAGGTCACGGATGTAGTCGCCGTATTCCGGTCCACTTTGGCTGTTTGTGGAATTTCTGCATCCATCACCGCATCCCGGGCGGCGTCCGTTCCGGCGACACTCGCCAGGACATTGTCTTTGACTGATCCGGGAGGTATTTTAGCGAAATCCGCAGGTAACTGGTCGACGGGAATATATTTCCAGTTATTACTGTTGAGGTTTTTAGTTTCAAACCACCTGCCTGAAATCAGGACGAAATACAGCTGCGAATTTTCATCCATGAAAATGTCATTGTCGGAATTACTGATATAGAGCAGGGAAGTCCCCTGAATGGGTACAAAATTTGGCTGGCCGTTGGACTGAATCAATTCGGCTGGTGAAGTACTTACTATGATATTGGGTACCACACCTGGGTCGGATTGTGTTTTGGCATTGCTGCCGCCATTTTCTTGCTGACTGCTGGCGATTTTAGAAGCGACGGTTTGAATGGGAGGGGGAACCTGGCCATTGGTAAATTCATAAGGTCCTGTGACTGCGTTGGAAACATACCAGCGTTTTCCTCCGTAGAGATAAAAACGTCCATCCACATTTTTGACAATGGTAAACGGTGTGTTTACAACCATATCCAAATTAAGATCTTTGTTCATTTGCAATTTAGGTTCTCCGTCGATGAGCACTAACATGGATGGCTGCGTAACAAACATTACTCTGGGCGGTGTGTTGGAGAAGCTCTGGGAAAGTTTGGTTTCCTGTTGATTTTGATTCAAAGTAGCTACGATTTCATCGAGGGACATGGGCCCGGCCACCTGAGGGAACCTGGTTTCCAGCGCATTGTCGATATAGTCAATAGTATCCTGACCTTCTATGGCAGGTATCCGGATGGATGTTACGTCCAAATTCATAATGGTCAGAACCCGGTTATCCCGGTCGGTTTGTACCTTGGCAGTTGCCCAAAAAGCACCGAAGACAGGGTCATTGCCGCCATTCTCCAGCACGGAAATAGCCGCCCTGAACATGAGGGTATTGCCCTTAAACGATTCAGGTTCAGGCTGGTATACCTTTATTTGGGTTCCATTATCCGTATTAATCACTTTTGGCCAGTCGTCTGAGGCCCGGCAAAAGCCAAAAACAGCCAGGCTGACCATAAACAGGGAAAAATGTCGAGTAAACTTTTTCATATGTCGTGTTTTTAGGCGTTGCCTGGGTTTAAGGCCTAAGGCTGAAGGCTTAACGCTTTTCACTGTAAGACTAATATATAACCCCAAAGTTTAGTCTGAAAGCTAAAAGGAAATGTTAATAAAAGCTTTTAGGCTTAACGCTTAAAGCCTAACGCTTAAGGCCCTGTCAACTGTCATCTGTTATCTGTGATCCTTTCTTAATGCGCTTCAAGCCAGTTTAATCCGGAACCGATTTCGGCTTCGGCGGGAACTTCATTGGGTAGGAGCAGGGCCGACTGCATGGATTCAATGATAATGGGTTTGATAATCTCTAACTCGTCGCGATGAGCATCAAAAACCAGTTCATCATGAACCTGGAGCAGCATTTTAGATTTGAAATGGTTTTTCTGAAAAATATCGTGAATCCTGATCATTGCCAGTTTGATCATATCTGCAGCTGTTCCCTGGATGGGTGAGTTGATGGCATTTCTTTCTGCAAAACCACGCACAGTGAAATTACCGGAATTGATATCCCTAAGCCATCGTTTGCGGCCCATAAGAGTTTCCACATAACCATTATCCCGGGCGAACTGAATAGTGTCGTCCATGTATTTCTGAATGTTGACGAATTGTTTTTTGTAGTTATCAATAATTTCTTTGGCTTCGGATCTGGAAATGCCCAGGTTATCGGCCAGGCCAAATGCTCCCTGACCATAGATAATTCCGAAATTCACGCTTTTGGCCCGGTAACGCATTTCTTTGGTTACATCTTTTTCTTCCACGCCAAATACCTTGGCAGCCGTTGCGGTATGGATATCTTTTTTTTCTTTAAATGCCAGGCACATATTCGGATCCCCGCTGATGGCTGCGACGATACGTAATTCGATCTGTGAATAATCTGCAGAGACCAACAGATGATTTTCGTCGCGGGGCACAAAGGCTTTACGGATTTCGCGGCCTCTTTCCGTTCTTACCGGAATATTCTGCAGGTTTGGATTATTGCTTGATAGCCGGCCCGTGACGGCCACTGCCTGTGCATAACTGGTATGCACCCGTCCTGTTTTTCGGTTGATGATGGCCGGTAGTGCGTCCACATAAGTGGATTTTAGCTTGGTTAATTCGCGATAAGCCAGGATATCATCGACAATTTTACTTTGGTGGGCAAGTTTCAAAAGCACATCTTCTCCTGTGGCATACTGGCCGGTTTTTGTTTTTTTTGCTTTTGGATCGAGTTTCAGTTTATCAAACAATACTTCCCCAAGTTGCTTTGGGGACGAGAGGTTAAAACGGACACCAGCTTCCCTGTATACGTTGTTCTCTGCCTGTGCAGCTTCTTTTTCGAGTTCCTTCGAATATTCTTTCAGGAATTCCATGTCCACACGGATCCCTTCAAATTCCATATCCGCGAGCACTTTCACAAGCGGGTTCTCCACTTCTTCAAAAACTTTTCTCACGGATTTGCTGTCCAGCAGGGGTTGAAATTTATTCTTGAGCTGAAGTGTGATGTCTGCATCTTCCGCTGCGTACTCCGTGATTTTTTCAATGGCTACATCCCGCATATTGCTCTGTCCCTTTCCTTTTTTGCCGATCAGGTCTTCAATAGGAACCGGTTCGTAACCAAGGTATTGTACGCTAAGCATGTCCATGCCTCTTTTCCCATCCGGATCGATCACATAATGCGCCAGCATCGTATCGAAAATTTTCCCCTTGATTTCTATGCTGTACCATTTTAAAACCAGCATGTCGTATTTAACATTCTGCCCGATCCAGACACGCCCGGGATTTTCAAATAGTGGCTTAAATGCGGCCAGGATATTGAGTGTTTCATTCCGGTCTGCCGGAACCGGAACATAATAAGCCTCTCCGGGTATCCAGGAAAAACTGAGGCCTACCAGATCCGCGTTGTTGGCGTCCAGACCAGTGGTTTCCGTATCAAAACATACTTCATTCTCTGCCTGTAACAACGTCACCAGGGACATTATTTTTTCAGGAGAATCCGCGCAGGTATAACGGTGAGCTGTATTCGAAATATTTTTTTCTGCGTGCACCGAAACGGGTTCTGAATCTTCGGTTTCTTTGGCTGCGGGTGTTTCAACAGCATTACCAAAAAGATCCTGCTGCACACCTTCAGGTACTGCTTTCTGACCATTGGCTCCGGGCAGTTCTTCACCCAAAATTCTTTTGGCTACGGTTCTGAATTCCAGTTCGGCAAAGATCTCGCGTAAGGCGTCCCGGTTCCAGTCCTTCAGTTTAAAATCCTCTTCATGAAACTGCACAGGTACATCGGTGATGATGGTGGCCAGTTTCTTGCTCATGATGGCGAGATCTTTTCCGGCTTTCACTTTTTCACCAACTGCTCCTTTTATTTTTTCAGCATTTGCCAGAACATTTTCGAGGCTGTCATACTCTGCCAGTAGTTTGGCGGCGGTCTTTTCACCGATTCCCGGAATACCCGGAATATTGTCCACGGCATCACCCATCAGACCCAAAATATCGATCACTTGTGGAATGCTCTTAATATTCCATTTCCCAAGAACTTCGTTGGGTCCGATGATTTCCACATCCCCGCCCTGGTATCCCGGTTTATATATTTTCACCTGTTCGCTGACCAGCTGACCGTAGTCCTTATCCGGGGTAACCATGAACACTTCATAACCCGCAGCGGCAGCCTGTTTGCTAAGCGTGCCGATCACATCATCAGCTTCATAGCCATCCAGTTCCATGATGGGGATATTAAATCCGCGCACAATTTTTTTGATATCCGGAATGGCGATGATCAGGTCTTCCGGAGCTTCCTGGCGATTGGCTTTGTAATCAGTAAAATCGATATGCCGGTCCGTGGGCGCCTCGGTATCAAAACAAACAGCCATATGAGAAGGCTTCTGATTGTTAATGAGTTCAACCAGCGTGTTGGTAAATCCAAACTGGGCATTGGTATTTTTTCCTTTTGAACTAATGCGCGGAGAACGGATCAGAGCATAGTAAGCACGAAAGATCAGTGCCATGGCATCGAGCAGAAACAATTTCTTGTTCATAATCCGTCTTAATTTTTCATTTCGGTTAATTTCTTCTGAAGCGTGAACATGCTGTCGCGCAACCGGGCGGCTTCCATAAAATCAAGATCCCGTGCGGCTTTTTCCATTTCCTTTTTGATTTTCGCAATGGCTTTTTCTATCTGCGGTATCGTTTGATATTCCGCTTCTTCTTCTGTTGCGACGACTACGGGGTCCTGGTCACCGGCGATGGCATACGGATTTTTTTCATCAAAGCCTTTAATATCCAGAACTGAAGTGGATGCAAACACATCCCGGCGTGATTTCAGAATGGTTCGCGGTGTAATGCCATGTGCTTCATTATACCGCATCTGTTTTTCGCGTCGCCGACTGGTTTCATCGATAGTTCGCTGCATGCTTTCAGTCATTTTATCTGCATAGAAGATCACAAGCCCCTCCACGTTACGGGCTGCCCGGCCTGCCGTCTGTGTTAATGAACGTTCATTCCGTAAAAATCCTTCTTTATCCGCGTCGAGTATGGCCACCAGTGAAACCTCGGGCAAATCAAGTCCTTCCCTGAGCAGGTTAACGCCCACAAGTACATCAATATCACCCAGTCGAAGTTGACGAAGGATCTCAACACGCTCAAGTGTGTCTACCTCACTGTGAATGTATTTCGACTTAATATTAAGACGATGCAGATATTTATCCATTTCTTCAGCCATACGTTTCGTAAGGGTTGTAACCAATATGCGGCCTCCTTTTGAAATCCTTTTATCAATTTCATCCAGCAGGTCGTCGATTTGATTTACGCTCGGCCGTATTTCAATTGGTGGATCCAGTAACCCTGTCGGTCTTACAACCTGTTCGACAACAACCCCACCGCATTTTTCGAGTTCATAATCACCAGGTGTTGCTGAAACATAAATCGTCTGATCAGTCATCGACTCAAATTCATGAAAATTTAATGGACGGTTATCAAGAGCAGATGGTAAACGGAAACCATAATCCACCAGGATGAGTTTCCGGCTCCGGTCACCACCGTACATACCGCTTACCTGGGGTATGGTTTGATGGCTTTCGTCTATAACACACAAATAGTCCTTAGGAAAATAGTCCAGCAGACAGAAGGGACGCGTGCCTGGCTTTCTCCGGTCGAAAAATCTTGAATAATTTTCCACTCCGTTGCAATATCCGAGTTCCCGTATCATTTCAATATCGAAACTAACCCGTTCACTCAACCGTTGCGCTTCGATGAATTTGCCGGCACTTTTGAAGTAACTCACCTGCGCAGCCATTTCATCCTGGATTTCCGCAAGAACTGTGGTGATCATATCTTTTGGAGCCAGGTACAGATTGGCGGGGAATACAGCGGCATTGTCCATTGGCATAATGCGTTTCCCCGTTCTCATTTCAAAACTTTCGATCTCTTCAATCTGATCGCCGAAAAACGTAATCCGGTATCCATAGTCAAGATAAGGCAGGTTAATATCCACCGTATCTCCCTGAACCCGGAATGAGCCTCTTTTGAATTCCAACTGGTCGCGCGAATACAATGAATTGACGAGTGAATGCAAAAATCCCTGGCGCGATAAGGTCTGACCACGTTTAATGCGCACGATGCCGTTTTCGAATTCTTCAGGGTTTCCGATACCGTAAATGCAGCTTACGGAAGCGACGACAATAATATCACGTCTCCCACTCAGCAGTTGTGTTGTCGCTTGCAGTCGTAGTTTGTCCAGCTCTTCATTAATCGAAAGGTCTTTTTCAATATAGGTATCACTCACCGGCATATAGGCTTCCGGCTGATAGTAATCGTAATAAGAAACAAAATATCCGACAGCATTATCCGGGAAGAACTGTTTGAATTCTCCGTAAAGCTGTGCAACCAGGGTTTTATTATGAGTAAGTACCAGCGTTGGTCGCTGCACCTGTTCGATGACTTTGGCAATCGTATAGGTTTTACCGGAACCTGTCACACCGAGCAGGGTCTGGTATTTTTCACCCTCCAACAGACCCTGGGTAAGGTCTCTTATAGCTTCCGGCTGATCACCGGCAGGTGAATATGATGAATGGACTTTAAATTCCATTTTTAGTTCAAATTTGGGAGTTGTAAGTTACGTTTTTAAGCTGAAGGCGCATTTAAGCTGAAGGCGCATTTAAGCTTAAAGCGTGAAGCGTGAAGCGTGAGGCTGAAGGCGTAAAGCTTTTTTATTTTTCCTGGAGAATGAGCACTCAAATTTATTTCTAATTCGACTGTTTCAATTGTTTTTTACGTAAAATATTATGACTTTAAAGCCTTAAGCCTTCAGCCTCACGCCTTAAGCCTCAAGCCTTTTTCTTATTTTGTTTACCCGCCTTATTAAAAGGGTCCCAGGTGATTTTAACTTTCCCATCCTCACCTTTTTGTGCCCTTAAGCGCGCACTGACACCAGTTTTGCTATTGATGCCCTTATTCGCAACCGTCCCATCCTTATTATTTTTCAGGTTGCTGAGCGGCACCTGGATGCTGAGGTCAGGTCCGGTTTTCATATTGTATACGCCTTCCACAAACATATGCAACACGGTAGAATTGATTTCCATGCGGTTAACGGTAATATTTTCGCCATTAATTTCCAACAGATCATGCAGGTCTGCAAACTGAATATCAGAGAAGTCTCTTTTTTTGAACACCGTCTCTTGTATTTTCTGTACGGGCTCAAAATTCATTAGTTTGCCGTTTTCCAGGTTAAATTTCACAAAGCCTTTCAACTCTTCAGGAATCAGTTGAGCCTTTGTCGTAACTGCACCCTGCATAGTAATGTCTGCTGTTAGTGAACCACTGATATTCCTGTCAGTAGGTGATTTTAATCCAAAATTATCGAAGGCGTAAAACATCTTACTCACATTGACGTTCCTCAACTGCGTTTTGAAAGAAAAAGGATTGGAGCTGGGATCATTACGGAGTATACCCTGGAGATCTATGCCGCCGCCCGCACACTGAAGTCTGATGTCTTTCAGATTAATAAAATTGTCATTCATGATCATTTTCGCCTGAAGATTATCTGCGTTGAATTTTTTATAAATCAGTTGTCTGGCACTCAGGTTTAAATTGAAATCGGCAGTCTCGAGCAGGTTGGTAAATTCAGTTACTGTCTGAGCCAGCGAGGATTTCTTTTTCCGGGCAGTCTTTGAAACCTGTTTCTGTTTCAGATAGGAGATAAAATCATTTAGATTAAGTTTATTTGAACGGATCGACCAGTCAAGCGTCAGTTTTTTGTTTTTCTGGTTGATGAGGTAGAACATACTTTTCAATGCGCCACTCATAATCAAATCCGTACTGCCGGAATACAAATTTAAATTATCGACGATCATGTCCTTACCCGTAAAACGGATAATACCCATGCCCCTGTTAAAGAGTAAATTTCGGGGGACGTAGTTGATTGACGCAGAATCGAGATTGAATGTGCCGGTAAGTTTTCTTAAGCTGTCGTAGTTCTTTTCCAGTGAACCGCTATAGACCAGGTTGATTTTTCCCGATCCTTTTGTAAAAGCCAATTCGTTTTCATTCATGAAATCATTTATTTTCTCCAGCTGGAAATCCGACAGGATATGCATGTTCATCCTGGGATGTATCAGGTTGCGGATAACTAAGGAATCACAGGAAAAATTCAGTTGCTCAAATTTGCCCTTTAAAGGAGAAAAGTGCATGACCGTATTAGAGTCTTCGTGACCCCTGCCTTTCATTTCTTCATTGTTGAATGTTGCTGTGAACGAGGTGTTCTGAATATTTACAACCGGTGTTCTAATGGTTTTATCCATTACATTAAGCCGCAGATGGATCAGGGGTGTTTTGTATTCCGGCTCGGAATTGTCGAGACTTCCGATAAGGTGGTTGATAGATTCAGAAATATCATACTGATCTAATTTCAGTCGGATATTTGGAGATAGAAAGGAAGCTGCCTTACGGAACGACAGCTGGTCTGTTTCCCAGGAAAGAATAAACGGAGTTGGTATCTCGGCAAGGAAGAATTTGCCCGTAAGAATAAATGGTTGAT
The DNA here is from genome assembly GCA_041481385.1 of Puia sp. Taxonomy (GTDB): domain Bacteria; phylum Bacteroidota; class Bacteroidia; order Chitinophagales; family Chitinophagaceae; genus Puia. The sequence continues at coordinate 16,953 of JBGPBW010000034.1, read as the reverse complement.
GGTCAATCGCCAGTTTAATTTTTGTGAATTGAAGTACTTTGGAGTCCTTATTGAACTGAATCTGAAACTGACCCTGAACTGTTTTATTTTCGAGAAACGCTCCTTTTTCCCGATTGAATGTCATCTGTTTCACCAGGCAGTCCAGGTCGGCATTTATGGTCAATGACGGGTTGTCCTCGTTTCCCCGGATATGGCATTCCAATTTGGTGATCTTGTAATCGAAAACCTTATGAACATCTTCTTTGTCGACTGTAAACAGGCCATTACTGATTTGTAAAATGGGATAATCAGGGTTGTTAGGTTTTCCTTTTTTTGGCTGGTTGTTCTTTTTAAAAATAGAGCTATTTTTATAACCTGTACTATCTGTATATAAATAAATGTTTGGTTTTTCCAGTTCAACCCGTCCAATATTGATTTTCCCTATGACGAGTTTGAAAAAGTCAAGTGTAGCATATACCCGCGTTGCTGCAATCAGGTCGTGGTGATGGCGGCTCCATAGACTATCTCGCAGGGTAAGGGTATCAATTGTAAACGCGATACGCGGGAATGTATGTTTGAATCCGATACTGATGTCACCAATATGCAGCGAGCCGCCCTTTAAACTTTTTTTGGCCTCCGATTCAATAAAAGCAATTACCTCCTTTTTATGTTGTTTCAGGTAGATCCATCCTCCAATAAAAGCAAGCAGGATCAGCGCCGAAAGAATGCCCAATATTCGCAGACTGATTTTTAGGGTTCTATTCACAAGTCATATTTGAATTCCAGCGATATGTATCCATTTAAAGATAGGAAGAATGGACTCCTATATTCATTGGGTTTTCAGACAGGACAGGTTGCTTTTTTTCGCTTGTCAACTGGACGGCCGCTTCAGGTAAAGGGAATAATCCGGTTGAATCACATCATATTCCTGGTGCATTAGGGGTGAAGTAAGCAGGAAATCAGCTGTTGATCTGTCGCAGGCAAAAGGGATATTCCAGACCACACCAAGGCGGAGAAGCGCTTTGATATCCGGATCATGAGGTTGCGCTTCCATAGGATCCCAGAAAAATATCAGGACGTCAATTTTTCTTTCAGCGATACGAGCGCCGATTTGCTGGTCACCTCCAAGTGGTCCGCTCATGAACTTAGTGATGGATAAGCCAAGGGCTTTTTCCAGCATTTTGCCGGTTGTCCCCGTCGCGAAGAGCTTATGCATCGACAGCACGGATTTATTATAAACCGCCCAGTCGATGATCTCGGTCTTTTTATTATCATGGGCCACCAGGGCGATTCGCTTGCTGGCGGCCATTTTATATATACTCATTCCGGTGGTTTTATGCAATTTAAGCTTTAAGCCAAATGGGTAGTGACTAAAACCGATCCCTTTCCCTCCCGGTCGTGCTTCTTCTTTTGCAACCCCTCGACAAAATCGGGGTCCGTGAAAAACTGCCGGATTAATCCGACCGGACCTGGATTCATTTATAAGGTGAACATGCTGGTCAAAAAAAAAATCTCAGTGGTGATAATTTATTTCAAAAATCCCTGATGAGCTGGAATTACTGTCCGGCCTGCATTTGCGGTAATAAAGGGTTAAGATATGAAACCGGTTTCCTGGCTCCCGAAGACGTTTCCCGTCTGTTGAATTCATAACGGCATAGAATTTGTTCACAGGTTATTCACATTTACTATCCCATGAAGCAACTTCAGTTATGGTTTGCATCAGCATTTTTTTGCTGTGCATTGATGGGTCAGGCTCCAGGAGATCCAAGTTCGACGGCTATTTCATCAGAAAACGGTAGCGCCTTTAGCTTTTTCACCGTGACTCCACAAAACGGTCAGGCCATTTTACGCTGGGTGGCCCCACCGGTTAAATCAGAAGATTTTTTTATTGTAGAAAAGAGTACAGATGCCCAGCATTTTGAAATGCTCAGTGCCATGGATGCATCAGTTGGCGTCGATTCGGTGTATTCACTGGTAGATAATGCGGTTGGAATGGGAACGATTTATTATCGTATCCGGATTACCGGGAAGGATGGGCAGGAGCGATTTTCGAAAATAATTAATTTGCGCACGGTGACTTCCGCCGAGTTTAGGTTTTATCCGAATCCGGTCGATAAGCTGTTAATAATCCGTTCTCCTCATCCTTTAAGCGTGCAGGTGATGGATGGTTTTGGGGCAATATGGTTTACGCAGGAGGTGGAAGCGGGTATGCAAATCATCAATGTGTCCGTTTTACAAAAGGGAAATTATATTCTGAAAGCAACAGACAAATCTACCAATACGGTGATTTCAGAACAGCTTGTGAAAAATAATTAGCGATTCCGGAGTAAATGGATTGTACAGTTGCAGATGTGGATGTTTACTTATATCTTTACTTCGGTTTTTCATAGGATATTGGATTTTAAAACGGGGTTGAATTTTTATTCTGACCCCTTTTTTTATGCCTGAAAAAAATTAGGCCGCCCTTTCGGACAGCCTCTGTACTTACCAACCCAAGAATTTTATACCCAGTTATTTTTCAGTTACTGCACCTTCCTGGATTTCTTTAATCTTCGCGCGAATCTTCGCCTCAATTTCTGCAGCAAGCTCCGGATTATCGTGTAACAATACACGAACGGCATCGCGTCCCTGACCCAGTTTGTCTGAACCGTAACTGAACCAGCTTCCGCTTTTTTGCACAATACCAAATTCAACACCCATATCAATCACCTCACCCATTTTTGAAATCCCTTCACCGAAAATGATATCGAATTCGGCGCTCCGGAAAGGAGGAGCTACTTTATTTTTAACCACTTTCACTTTTACGTGGTTGCCAATGGCTTCCTCGCCGTCTTTTATCTGAGCCAGCCTGCGGATATCCAGCCGGACGGAAGCATAGAACTTCAGGGCATTTCCACCGGTTGTCGTTTCCGGATTCCCAAACATGACTCCGATTTTTTCCCGGAGTTGGTTTATGAAAATACAAATAGTGTTTGTTTTGCTGATGGTGGCCGTCAGTTTCCGGAGAGCCTGGGACATCAGTCTCGCATGAAGGCCCATTTTACTGTCGCCCATTTCCCCTTCCAGTTCACTTTTAGGAACAAGGGCTGCGACGGAGTCAATCACAACGACATCCAGCGCACCGGAAAGTATGAGGCGGTCTGCAATCTCAAGAGCCTGTTCCCCATAATCTGGCTGGGAGATCAGCAGATTATCTACATCAACACCAAGTTTTCGCGCATAATTACTATCAAATGCATGTTCGGCATCAATGATGGCGCACATACCACCTTTTTTCTGCGCTTCGGCAATTACATGGGTGGCGATCGTTGTTTTACCGGACGATTCAGGTCCGAAAATTTCAATCACCCGGCCGCGTGGCAATCCGCCGATACCGAGGGCTACATCGAGACCGATGGAACCAGTAGAAACGACTTCCATAGGTTCAGTACTTTTTTCATTCATCATCATCACACTGCCCTTGCCAAAATCCTTGTCTATTTTATCGATGGTTAACTTAAGTGCCTTTAATTTTTCTGCGTTTGACATTGCGTAATTTTTAGTCGTTCAAAGTAGTTGATTCCTCAAATCTAGGACAAATATTTTATTCACACTAATTTATTTAGTAAATTAACGCTAATTATTTTGGGGTCCGTTTTTAATCATGCCCAGGCGAAAATGAGTCCCTCATACCGGTTCCTGACGCCTTGTTCGTTACCCAAAGAGAACGCTTTTTCAAACCCGGGTCAATACCACGATTGTGGTAAATTTGCGTAATGAACCGTGTAGACCGATTATTTGGTATTCTTACTCTGTTACAATCCAAACGATATGTAACGGGTGAAAAAATTGCCGAGAAATACGGTATCAGTGTCCGGTCCGTCTACCGGGATATCAAAGCCTTGAATGAACAGGGTATCCCCGTGAGTTTCGAACCTCATCGGGGATATTTTATTGTAAACGGCTATTTTCTTCAGCCTGTTTCCTTCAGTACTGAAGAGGCCAATGCCCTGCTTTTAATGGAATCCATTGTATCGGCTTTTGCCGACAAATCCATTCAGCACCATTATTCTTCCGCACTGACCAAAATTAAATCCGTACTGCGCAGTTCCCAGAAAGATTCTGTAGAAAGACTTGCAGATAATATAAAACTTCAGGTCCCGGTTTGTTTTGTACAGAATTTCGATTATCTGACCCGCATTCAGCAGGCCATCAGCTCGCAAAAAATCCTGGAGATTGGTTATACCAACAAACAGGAGGAGGTCTCGGTCAGGAAAATGGAACCCATCGGACTAATTTTTTACGCACTGAGCTGGCACCTGATTGGCTGGTGCCATAATAAAAAGGACTACCGCGATTTCCGGGTATCCAGGATTCTTCGTTTGAGCTGCACCGAAGAGAACTTTACAGTCGCCAAACATATGCCGCTGGATGAATACATGAAACTGCTCCCGGTAAAATATTAATTTCTGGTCTGCCATAGGGTTGTCACCACATGGGGTTTATTTTGTTGCACATTAAACTACATATATGAATCCTATTATTGCTTTTTTTGAAAATCAGGTCAGGGCAGAAGCAGAAATTACCCGCAAATTTTTGAAAATTATTCCGGAGGATAAATACGACTGGAAGCCGCATCCCAAAAGCATGTCGGTAGAAAGACTCGCGACACATATCGCTGAATTACCTGGCTGGATACCCATGGCCATTAATACCGATGTACTCGATTTTGCTGCCAGTGATTACAAACCCACTCCGTCGAAGAATAACAGGGAGATGCAGGAGATATTCGAAAAGAATCAGCAAAAAGCCTTGGAAATCCTTTCAAAAACCACCGATGATTTTTTGCAAAACAGCTGGATCATGAAAAATGGAGACCAGATTTATATGACCAGTACAAAAGGAGAAGTGATCCGCATGGCCATGTCGCAGACCATCCATCATCGGGCACAGTTGGGTGTATTTCTTCGCCTGCTGAATATTCCCATTCCGGGAAGTTATGGACCCAGTGCAGATGATCCGACCATGTAAGACTCGTTTAATTTGTTGTGATCCCCGGAGTTGCTGACCCAACCCCAATGTCCGGATGTCTGCATTTTTGCAAAAAAATAGATGGCGTCGCTTCAAAAAATGAGAGTGCTGATTAACAATGCAATAAGAATGTTAAAGCAATAAACTGATTAAACCATGGTTTTATAGTTTGGTCTATTAATATGTGCTGAAGCACTAAAAATTAAAAAACTATGAAATCGAAACTTTTATTCTCCGCATTATTTATTGCATTTCTTGGAATTTCGAATATTTCCATGGCACAGGATGGCAGTTTTGCAAAAAATCATCCCCGTCGCTCAGAAGTCAATCACCGCCTGAACAATCAGGATCGCCGCATCCATAATAAAGTGAAAAATGGTGACATGAGCCGGCGTCAGGCGCATAACCTGCACCGCAAAGATCATCAGATCCGGAAGGAAGAAAGAAGGATGGCTTCCCGTCATGATGGTCATATCACGAAACACGAACAGCACAGGTTAAACCGCCAGGAAAATCATGTAAGCCGAAAAATACACAGGGCCTGATCGAAGGATATTATGCCAGGGCTCCTGATCAGCAAATGGTTAACAAAGACCGACATTATAGAAATCCTCCGGAAACGGGGGATTTTTAACATTTGAATTATTTCACTTTGAATATGGAAAATTTTCACTAACTTGCAGTAAAGAACAATATGGCAGGTTCTGCTCAAATATCAGTTTCCATCCGTGACCGCTTTCAGGGCCTGGATATACAAAATGGTTCCGGAATTGTATTTTCTGCCAGGAAAGGAGTTAAGCCTAAAATATTTTTTGATTTTGCGGATTCCATCAACATGCCGGAAAAAAAGCTGGCACTGTTGATCAATATTTCCTCAAGGACCATTCACAATTATAAGGATCAGCAAAAGCCGCTGGAACCCGTTCAAAGCGAACACCTCCTTAAACTAATTGCCCTGTTTGGTAAGGGAGAGGATATTTTCGGAAATATTGATGAATTTAATTATTGGCTGCAAAAACCGTTCTGGAATTCCAAAGAAAAACCGATTGACTGGCTGACCACGCCCGGCGGGGTCGACCTGGTTATGGATGAACTGTCCCGTCTCTCTCATGGGTACGCCGTTTAACTTCCCATATGCTGGCTTACCGAATCACACACAAATCATTCAGTAAAAAACTGATTGCTCCGGGTTTTGCCGGCCGCTGGAACGGTACGGGGCGAAAAGTCATTTATTGTGCCGATTCCATCGCTCTGGCCTTCTTAGAAAATATGATCCGCCGCCAGGGTGTCGGGTTTAACCAGGATTTTAAAACAGTCGTTCTGCAAATTCCCGAAGAATTGAAAATACAAAAAGTAAATCCGGGCGATCTTCCGGCAGGATGGCGCAAATTTTCTGATTATACAAAATGCCAACCCATCGGTAATGAATGGTTTGATGAAGGCAGTTTCCCGATATTAAAAGTTCCTTCCGCGGTCTTACCGGAATCTTTTAATTACGTAATCAATGCGACGCATCCCGATTGCAAAAAAATTAAGATAATCAGGATAACCGATCTGATACCCGATGAGCGGATTGAGGATTTGCTGAAAAAAGCCGGGCCAAAAAGAAACTAGTTTAATTTAATAAGTAACCTCACCCGTATCCAAGTCGAGTTGTAAACCCAATACCAGATTATCACCACTTTTTAAAATGATCATCGGAATCTCCGGAGTTTGTAAAGCATTGAATCCCGAAAATTCCGGACTCGATTTTGCCGCTATACTTCCACCCAGCGCAGCCAGTCCGATTAACAAGTTCAAAGCGCCCTGGTTAATTGCCTGTCTTCGGGCATCTAGTGTTGGAGCAATGTAAAAGCCGCAATCCTTTCTCATCAATTGAAAGAAATCGTATTTGTATCGTATAAAAATTCTTCTTCCCACACAATATCCCCAATAGCTGGTATCCGGTTCCTCATGGCTGATATTATTCCCTACCCGGTAATGCATCACTTCTAAAACATTTTTTAATGCTTCTGCATTCACAAAATTAAACGTCGGGTTGTTGTTTATGAACTCTGAAAAATTCCTATAGAATCCGGGATGCAGGCTGTCTGCATGTAAAATAGCCATATCCCTTTTATGCAACCCTTCGCTTTTTATTTCTTCAATTCTGACAAACAGGTTTTTGCTAATTGCCATAGAGTCAGTAACACGGGATGCTCTGCGGATCATCGATTCGAATAAACGTAATAAGTAATAATCCCAGAATTCATAATTGGTATGATTTCCATTTTTATGCGTCTTAATGCGGGCAATGGGATTATATTTTTCCTGAAACAGGGTATCTGCTGATCCAAGATATTGGTATGCATTATTCCGGCCTTTGTAAAACCGCGTCTTTATATTACCCGAGGTGATTACCAAACCCGTGTCCCTGATTACCTGATCTTGTATGCTTAACTTTTCCAATTGGATAATCAGCGTGTCACTACCTGGAATGCATATGGGGAGGTAGTAATGATCCATGACATTCTGTAATGCAGCGATATGAGATGGTCCTTCTAAAATCAGCCAGCTGTCCAGAAAAAACCCGATACCTGCTGTATCATACCTCGAATCGATAATCCGTATGTAAGCATATGGAATGGAATCCCTTAACTGTATGCGTTCGTTTTTGTCTATGGTCGATCGGAATATACTGATGCGTTTTTTAGCTGTAAAAATGAATTGGGCCGACAAAACGCTTGCATAAAAAGTCAGACCTGCAAGCAGGAGAATTGTTTTATAGTGGCGGATGGCCGACCGGCAGGTGTACATGGGTGTTGGGGGTACCCCGCACCGGTTTGGAAATTTTAAGGTTGCTGACATGGGAACAGCTCTATTCCCCAAAGTAGGATTAACTTATGCAATAATTTCCCTGGACCAAAGATTATTTATTTGAAACGAAATATCATCCCGATAACGATTAACAAATAGCTATGCAGGAACATACCGACAGATCCCGGATTGCACTCAAACGGGTGATCGGCTTACCAACCAGTATTTTAATAGTTGCCGGGATCATGATCGGATCGGGCGTCTTCAAGAAGATTGCTCCCATGTCGCATACACTAATGAGTGAACCCTATATCCTTCTGGCCTGGGCTTCCGCCGGATTGATCACTATTTTTGGGGCCTTTACTTATTCCGGACTCGCCAATCTGACTAATGAAACCGGTGGACTATATGAATATATCCGGCTGATCTATGGAGACTTTACAGCTTACCTCTTTGGCTGGACCTATTTTATGATTGTAGGCAGTGGCTCAATTGCAGCACTGGCTTTTGTGTTTTCCCAGTCGGCTGATGCCTTGTTTCATTTCCCCGTGTTGCTTCCCGGGTTATCGGATTATTCGATTGCTCAGATTTTTTATCCTTTCAGAGGACTATCCATAAAGATCCTCGCAACAACAATGATTGTCCTGCTCACGGCTATAAATATCCGGGGAGTTAAAAATGCCAGTATACTAAATAATGTAATAACAGCCGCCAAGATTGCCGGCATTCTCTTATTGATAGTTGCCGGAATTTTTTACACGATGAACCATTCCATCCCGGTGCAGGAAGAAAACATACTGCATCCGCTGAGTGGAGCGGCGCTGTTCAGTGGTTTTTTTGGCGCGCTGCTCAGTGCACTCTGGGCTTACGACGGTTGGGCCAATATCACATTTGTTACCGGGGAATTGAAGAACCCCCAACGTAATCTGCCCTATGCCATTATCGGTGGCGTGGGTATTGCCACGATTTTATATGTTTTGCTGAATTGGGTATATATGAATGTGCTTCCGGTTAAAGAACTGGCCCTGATTCCCGAACACAAAATTGCTGCAGCCGTAGTATCAGAAACAATTGTCGGTCGTGCTGGCGCTTCTTTAATTGTTGTATTGATTCTCATTTGCACATTCGGTGCATTGAATGGATGTATTATCTCTTATCCGCGTATTAGTTTTCGCATGGCACAGGAGAATGTTTTTTTCAGGAAGGCAGCCTGGGTACATCCTGTTTTTAACACTCCTTATATCGCTTTAATATTTTCAGGTGTATGGAGTTGCATATTGGTATTTACAGGCAGTTTTGACGAGATTACCAACCTGGTTGTTTTTTCGACTTACCTGTTTTTTGGCCTGGCCGCGGCAGGATTGATTAAAATGAAAAGACAAAAAAGAATCACGAAGAAAGTAATTGGTTATCCGGTAATCCCCGTGATCATCATTTTATTTTCACTGGCCCTGGTGATCAATACCCTGATTGTTCAGACCCGTGCATCATTCCTTGGCTTGTTGCTGATGTTTTCCGGAGTTCCATTTTATTTTTGGTTCAAAAGGGCTAAACCTGGAATATCTTAAATAGATGTCCAATTTTGTAACGCCGGATTGTTATTATTTTGATATCCGGAGAAGAGATCGGTCTGCAGACTTCGGAAAAAGAATTCAATTAACCAGTAAAATGTAAAAAAAATGAACGAATTCATTTTGATTTTCAGGCATGAAGACGGCACCAAAGTCGCTTCACCCGAACAAATCCAGATTTGGATGAAACAAACCATGGACTGGATTGGTGGCATAACAGCTAAAAACAAATTTGTCAGTGGCACAGGCCTTCCGTTTGCAGAAGCACGCGTGGTAGGGCATAATAAAATGGTAACGGATGGTCCTTTCGGCGAAATAAAAGAGACAATTGGCGGATTTATTATTGTTAAGGCAGATACCGTAGATGAAGCTGTCGAATTTGCCAAGGGCTGCCCGGTTTTACAGGGAGAAGGAAATACAGTGGAAGTGCGTAAGATTGCAAAAAATGACGGAGTTCACTAGTCATGAGCCAACCGGAATTGATACCGCATTTATTCAGGACGGAATACAGTAAAATTGTTTCCGTCCTGTGTAAAAGATTTGGGATTGATCAGATCGAAATAGCTGAAGACATCAGCAGCGATACGTTCCTGACCGCCGCCCAAAGCTGGACGATGAATGGACTCCCCGATAATCCCATAGCCTGGCTTTACAGGGTGGCTAAAAACAAAGCGATCAACCATCTGAAACGGGAGCATCTATTTGAATCGAAGATTTCTCCTTCTTTAAAAAAGGAAGTGTTGGAATCACAGCAGGAAGAAATTGACTTATCCCCGGGCAACATTAACGACAGCCAGTTGCAGATGATGTTCACTATTTGCCATCCGTCAATTTCTCCCGAAGCACAAGTGGGGTTGTCCCTGCGTATTCTTTGCGGATTCGGTATCGATGAAATTGCTGATGCATTTCTGACCAACAGGGAAACAATCAACAAACGACTATTCCGCGCCCGGGAAAAACTGCGTGACGAGAATATTAAAATTGAAATGCCGCCATCCGCAGAGATCGAAAAGAGGCTCGAAACGGTTGTCACGACGATATACCTGTTATTTAATGAAGGATATTATTCGCTGAGCCAGGATACGACTTTGCGCAAAGATCTTTGCCTCGAAGCGATGCGACTTTGTTATATGTTGATTGAAAACAAAAGCACCAATAAACCGGCGGTCAATGCCTTGCTTTCCCTAATGTGTTTCCATGCTTCCAGATTTGACGCAAGAGAAGGGAAAAACGGTGAAATCATTTTATATGATGAGCAGGATGCCAGACTTTGGGATACCGAACTGATCAGCAAAGGCGCCTACTTTCTGCATAGTGCTGCAAGTGGAAATGAAATTTCTACCTATCATCTGGAAGCCGCTATCGCTTATTGGAGCACCCAAAAAGAAGATACACACGAAAAATGGGAAAACGTACTTGACCTGTATGACAGACTTTTGAAAATAAAATATTCGCCGGTAGCGGCGCTCAACCGCAATTTTGCGCTCTCAAAGGTAGATGGAGCAGAAATAGCCATAAAAGAGACCGAAAAGCTGAATCTGACCTACAATCCTTTCTACTTTTCGCTGATCGGAGAGTTATATTCGAATATTGACATAAAAAAAGCGGCTGAATACTTTCAAAAAGCCCTTTCACTACTGAGTAGCGAGCCTGGTAAACAGGTTATTCAGAGAAAAATGGAAAAACTTGCCCTGAAAAACAGCTAATGCTTCCCCACCGATTTATGAATATCTTGCCAAATCTTCCCAGGCAGGTTACAAATGGACGATTTGAACGTACTATTATTAAATCAGTGGCATGAAGGACATTTTGCGGACGATATTATGGATTTTAATGGTCATTTTGACTTCCTGTAAAAAGGAGAATTCTGGTGGCAATCCTCCGCCCAACCCCGGCGGTAATGACCTAAGCTACGGAGATTCAATATTTTATCTCCGAAATCAGGCTTCAGACTATATCGTCCTACCCCTACAGAGCCGCACGGGCCAATACAGTGGATTTCCCGAAGGCATAGATATAGACCAAAACTCCGGGGCAATTAATATTTCAAAATCTGAAACCGGGCTTCGCTACCGGATTAGTTTTGTTCCGGATGGGACCACCGATACGATCCATACCGTTATTGTAATCTCAGGGATCAATTTCCTGGACGGTTTTTATAAGCTAACAACAGCAGATTCAGTTATTAGACCATTATATAATGCCAATGCCAACAGCTCAGTTCCAGGCGTGAACAATGGAACAGCTTTCGATATCGGATCGGGTTGTAATTCGGCTGGTTGTAATGTAAATACATTAGTCGGTTCGATCAATCTGGCCCAAACCGTTCGCAACGGGGTTTTTGGAGCTACACCATCCAACAACGACAGACATGAATTTGATCTGAATTACGAGATCAACGATAAAAGCGGTAAAGCACCCAATACCATCCGTGTTAAATTATATTATTTTGATTCTATCAACGATGTAACGCAAGAGGTATATGATATTATAAATTCCAGGGAGGGTGCATTGTTTGGTGTTCAACCCCGGCCCATACCATTTGCGAGTAGTATCACTTCAATAAATAGTATCGACGGTCAGACGACTGTTTTGGGAAAAGCGATACCCAAACCCAGACCACCCTGCATTTTCATCCTCGGCAGGTAATCCAAATCATAAAAGTTTGACGGGCGTTTTTGTAAATTACTTCCAAAAGGAGAATTCAACTCCGTCCGGATGCGCAATTACGCCACTTTGTTTCTTTTATTCCAGTTCCTGACCTTTTCTCTGCATAGCCAGCGATCCCAGCCGGGATCAGATTATGTTTCCCTTTACCGGTATGCTGAAAAATTATTTAATTCTCCGAATGCAACGAGTAAGACGGACAGTGCTGCTTTGGTTTCCTATTTGAAAGTGGCCCATATTTTAGAAGACAAAAAAAGATTTAATGATACACTGGCAGACAGCTGGGTGAAATCTGGAATTCTGCTCATGTCCGGAAGAGATCCGAAACAGGCGCTCCCATGTTTTCATCAGGTTATCAACCTGGGGAACCAGCACACGGGGCTGGCCGATTCCCTCTTATTCAAACCTTATCTCTATGCCGGAAGCGTACAGTATGTTCTCAATAACCTGGACAGTGCACTGTACTTTTATAAAAAGGCAGAAGGTATTTATGCTGTATACCCTGGTTTAACAGAATCGGAGCGACTATTTAATAAATTCGGTGCTCTTTATTTCGAAACGGGGGATTATGACAAGAGTATCAGTTATTTTGAAAAGGCGCTATCCCAGGTGCAGGAGAAGTCAACGGTTAATGGGTTCTTTGTTATCAATTATAAAAATAATATTGCGACGGCCTACATGAAACTGGGCCGGTACGAACAAGCCCTGGAAATTTTCGAGAGCCTTTTGGCCTATGGAAATCCACCAGATGAATTGTTGTATAACACGGGCAACACCTATTTCGAAATGGGCGACTATCAACAGGCCCGCAAATGGCTCGGGCAGATCCGAAATATGGCGTTTGAAAAATACAGCAGCCTGACAAAAATTTTTATTCGCCTGCAAGAATACGATTCTGCAGCATTTTACCTCGCGAAGGCAAATAACTTGTACCTGATGAATAATCATGTTGCTTCGCGGGTTACGCTCGGTATTATTCAGAAGTATTCCGGAGATCTCAATGTTGCCAGAGGAAAACCGGAACAGGCTCTTAAGGATTATCAACAGGCGATAATTAATCTGGATCCTTCATTTAAAGATGAATCACTAACTGCAAATCCTGCTTCATTTGCGGGCTTTCAGAATTTTTTATTTTTATTTGATGCTTTGGTGGCCAAGGCAGCTGCGCTCCAGTCTCTGGGCGAAATCAGCAACCGGTTTCTGGAACAATCCATCAGCACATATAGATCCGCTTTAGCCCTGTCAAGGCATATTGAGAATACTTATTTTTCTGACGATGCAAGGCTGTTCCTGAAAACAAAGGTTAATCCCGCCACGCGGGAAGCAGTAGCCGTTGCCATCCGGTTATACATGAAAACAAATGACCCCCGGTATATCCGCACAGCCTTCAGTTTTGTTGAAAATAATAAAGCGACCGTATTGCAGGCAGGTATCAGGAACCTTGAGTTAAGCACAATACCCGGACTTCCTACTCAGTTGGTTGCTGAGGAAAAAAACTACAGGTCATCATTGGCCAGGCTAAAGATTCAGGCTGAGCAACAGGATAATCTTAGACCATCGCAGGAATTGGACAGGAAAATCCATGACATGGAAATCGCGCTCGCCTCTGTTCAGGATAAACTCGATGAGAATCCTGTATACCACAATTTAAAATTTTCTGGTTTATCGCCAGATATGGATAGCATCCAAAGCAAACTGGTAAAGAGAAATGAAACGATCCTTTCTTATTACTATACTGACAGCAGCCTGATCTGTTTTTATATGACTCCTCAGGGCTCAGGTTTAACTGCTGTGCCCCTGGAGGCGAATTTATTTTCAACAATCATAATGCTGAGAAAAGAACTTCAAAATCCGGAAGCTTCAGGACGGAAATATTTAAGGGAGACCGGATCCGTCCTGTTTCAAAAACTGATCGCTCCAGTTTTTGAGAAAATAAAAAGCAGCAGGCGTCTGATCATCATTCCCTATAATGAAATCAGTTATGTCCCCTTTGACATGCTGATTAATCCCGCCGATGGATCCTTACTGCTAAAGAAGTTTACAATTTCCTATAATTATTCCGCCGGTTTTCTTTTTGATAAGACAATCGACAGAGGAAGTGATTACCAGGTATTAGCAATGGCGCCATTTGCTGAGAAAAGGGAGACCCTGGTTTTACCCGCACTGCCTGCTTCCCTGGATGAAATTAATTTGTTACCCGGAAAAAAATTGTTTGGTCCACAAGCCACAAAATCACAATTCGAAATCTTGTCAGCTCAATTTCCCATTATTCACCTGGCTACACACGCCGTCGCCAACGATTCGAACCTGCTTGGCTCTTATATCGCATTCTATGGATTGCAAAATCAGGCTGACACCAGCTACCGTTTATATGAGCAGGAAATTTACACCCTGGACCTGAAGTCAGCCCGCCTGGTTATTCTAAGCGCCTGCGAAACCGGAAACGGATTGCTGGTAAATGGCGAAGGAATCATGAGTCTGTCCAGGGCATTTTCCTATGCGGGATGTAAAACAGTGATCACATCTTTATGGAAGGCCGATGAATTATCCACTGCATTTATTATCAAACGACTTCACCATTATCTGCAAAAGGGACTGGCAGCAGATGAGTCTTTGCAAAAAGCCAAAATAGATTATCTCGAAAGCAGCGGGATCGATGACCGCTATAAAAACCCGGCCTACTGGGCCCACCTGGTCCTGATTGGAAATATTGATCCCGTAACAAAACCTGTATTCAACTGGCTTGTCGATGTAGCACTCATAGCATTTTTTATTTTGATCACGTATTGGAGAATAAAAAAAACCAGGCATAAAAATATGCCTGGCTAGTTTTATAGGATATATCACTGATGAAGGGTGACGTCTGGTACATGTGTATCTTCTGTGCCGCTGATCACGACGTTGGCAACCGTAGCATCAACATAATTATTCGCTGTGGCATGATAGATCAGGGTGTAGGTTCCGGGTTTCAGGCCCATGAATTTAAATTCGCCTTCAGCTTCGGGTTTGGCGGTAGCCGTATCTGTTCCATTTACAGCCATAATAACCGCTGCAGCAGCTGCTGGTAAAACCCGGCCTTCAATTCCACCTGATTTTTCTTTACTGAAAACTTTCGCACTGGGTTTCAGTTCGAAATCTTTGCCATGCATACGAATAGAACGTCCGGCATCAATATCAATCCAGAAATTGGTAAGCCCGCCGGAATTGACGGCCACAGATGACTCATCAATTTTTATAACGACGAAATTGTCGTTGCCATTCAGGGTAAGCGGAAAGCTCGTTCCGTTTAGTACTACGCTGTTATTGCCGCCGAGCGTGAGTCTGACTTTTTTCAATGACCGGCTCGCATCGAATGTTGAGGATGCAAATAAAGTATCCAGTCCATTACGGAATTGCAGGATATCATATACACCTGCATGTATGGGAACAGACACCCAACCGCCGCCGGTTTCACCGCGGCTGTCATTGTCATCTACTTCTCCCTGATGTTCACTTTCATGACTCAATTCTGAATCGTCTTCTACCTTAATTTCTACCTTACTGATGTCCAGGAAAACATGGTCGAATACCAGAGAAGGATCATCAGTCAGGTAGATATTTACAGATGATTTTCCGGCTGTAGTCGTCCCGCCGGGGTTATTCCCGCTTTTCTGGCAGGAAAATGTGATTAAACATATCATGACGGCTGATATGCTTAGGATTTTTGAATGAATTGTTTTCATAATTCGTGTTTTTTAGCGCTTGAAAAATTGTTTTGATGAACCCTTTGATAAATCGTTGTCATGAATGGGTCAACACAAGGAACGCGTATGTAACCGGTTGGATAAAAATTAGTTAAACCAATGGTTATCATTGGTTTAGCTGCATATCTTTAAAGTATCGGGAATTAAGGGACGCTGAGTCTTTTCAACTTTAAAATAAACCAGTTGCCGATCTGCCGGTTGTAGGGATGGTTTTGATCGGCATGAATTTTTTCCATAATGGAAAGTGCCTGGGCAATTTGGCCGCTGTCCAGGTAAGCCAGGGCGAGATAATACTCGGCGTCTTCTTCAAAAAGATGTTGGTTTGAGGACTTATTAATCTGTTGAAGGTTGAGAAATGCTTCGATCGCTTTTTTGGGTTGATGGCTGCTGAGGTACGCGTTTCCCGCTAAAAAATAATCCTCCACCAAAGGATTGCTGAGACTGTTGAACCGGGTAATTACGGCACCCATGTTTCCTGCCTTATACAGATCTTCTAAATGATTGCCTGATGAGCCCCTTAGTTCCCTCAATTCAAAAGTCTGAAATTTTTCAGAAAATAATTTTTCCGGAGTGCTGGTATAATATTGATAAAGTGTGGAGATACCAAACAGGATGATCAGCACGGCTGCAACCCGGAAGCTATATTGAAAAATCATTCGGGTGACACCTGTTCCGGGCTTCGTTTTTTCTTTAAGCTCGCGCATCATCTCCGGGTGAATGGACTGTATTTGCTTGCGAAGTCCATAGGCACTCACCGCTTCCCTGGCGACGCGAAGATTTTCGAGTTCTTCAAGAAGGGCGGGGTTAGCTTCGATGTTATTTTTAATAGATTGAAGTTCTTCCCCTTGAAGCTCACCATCCAGGTATTGGATCAGCAGATCGGTATTTACAGAATGCTCATTCATAAAAGGGATTTAAGGCTTTTAACAAGACCGGGTTGAGCGGCCATCATTTGTTCCAGTTGTTTAAGACACTTATATTTTTTATTCCTGACCACCTGTTCATTTTCGTACTCCAGTGTTTTCAATATTTCTTTCATGGGCAGGTTTTGAAAATAAAAGGCCAATAATATTTTTTTACAAGTCTCACCCAGCGCGTCTACCAGTAACATGAGCTGAGATTTCATTTCCCTGTCCGCTATCAGATGACTTACATCCACTTCAAGCGGATTCCTGCATTTTTCAAAT
>JBGPBW010000033.1:0-27858 GCA_041481385.1 Puia sp. | reverse complement strand
GAGTATTTGAATCCACTTCCGCCGGCATGGGCAGGAGGAATATGACCAGTGTACTGCATACTGCCATACTAATGGAGGCTATTTCAAAAACTTTTGAACTGGTTAACTGACCAGCAAGCCATCCCCATCCCGCACTTGACAATGCCAGAGATCCCTGAAATACCGTTGTATTCATTGAAAGGAACCGGCCTTTATAAGGTGCCGGTGATAGTTGTTGGGCCAGTATATTTATCGTGGCAATAGCACTGATCCAGCCAATACCCGTAATAAACAGAATACCATCGAGCAAAATTGTGTTGGTGGTTTTAGTCAGCAAAAATAAACATGTCGCAACGATTAAGCAGCTGTAGTATATAATGCTGGAAGGTTTAACGGACTTTGTCACCAGCGACAGGAGCCAGCTGCCCAGCAAAGCGCCGAGACCCAGACTAACCCAAAGTAAAGTAAACTGACCGGGGGTTTGCTTCCAGGTGTATTTTGAAATCTGCGGAAGCAGTGCAAAGATTGTACTTAAAAATGCTGTAAATGAAAGTGTACGGACTAATAATAAAAGGAACGGCCTGCTCTGGCGAATAGCCTGAAAACCTTGAAGAGCGCTTTGATGAAACGACATCGTCGGTGCAGGTGTTGCTTTATTTTTCCAGCCATGAACGCCAAAAACCGGTGCAAGGGTAGTGAAGGCATTAAATATAAAAACAGATAATATACCCCAGGCAGTCAGGAGAACTCCTCCAAGTGCCGGCCCCACAGCTCTTGCCAGGTTGAAATTAACGCCTTCCAGGGCTATAGCAGGTTTTAAGTTTTCCGGACTAACAACTTCCGGCATGATGGAATCCCATACCGGCGTGCTGAATGCGGTACAGGTTCCAATGAGAAAAGTGAACAACAACAAAAGGTTAATATTCAGCAAATTTAACCATGTACAAATGATCAGTACCACAACAATTACAAAATTTGTCAGCTGAATGCCGATGATCAGTTTGCGTCTGTCAACCCGATCAGAAGTTACGCCTGCCAGGTAACTAAACAAAAAAGCGGGAAGCGAGGAAGCGGTCTGAATCAGCGAAATCATAAGAGCCGAGGCGGACATAGTTGCAGATAACCAACTGACTCCGACATTATACATCCAGGCTCCTATATTCGAAATGAATGAAGATCCCCACAATTTGCGAAACAGCGGTTCTTTAAGAGGCGCAAAAGCCGTAGGTGAAGCCTTCGTTGAAACTGTTGTTAAAGCCGCAGTTGAAGGTTTAGTTGAAGCCGCAGTTGAAGGCTTCGGCACCCTGTTAATCGGCAATGATGAATTGTTATTTGCCACCTTTTTATTTTGTGTTGAAGGACGAATCATTTTCTGATTGGAATTCTGAAATGGCCGCTTTGATACCTTCCCCGGCATCTTCGAAGAAATTCATCCCCGCAAGGAGCGTCAATTTGATAACCGGAGTAAAACTTCCCATTCCCTTTGCTTTCAGGTAGCTTTGAGTCCGATAGGCCGATATAGCACCCCGAACAATATTACCAGCTACTTCACCAGTGGGCGATGCAATTCCTGCATCTTTAATATCGGATGCAAATGCATAGTGACTAACACCCTGGCGCAAGGCTTCCCGCATGGATACTACACCGACTTCCTTCATGAGATCCGGATTAAAAGCATTACGGTCCCCCAGTCCGATTAACAATAGTCTGCTGGCGGATATCGTTCCTTTTGGTGGAATAATCAATATAGTTTCTAAAGCATGCCCAGAAAATTTTCCGGTTCGCCGGATTTCAGTGATCAGTCCATTCAATGCCTTATCGAGATGTACCAATCCGTTTAATTCTGCACGAAGCGCCGGGGGTGACTTGAAAATATCTCCTTCTGTGTATTCAAAAAGACAGGCCACCTGAAAAGGAGTTACTTCAGTTGCAGGGCCCTGCACCATTCCTTCTATGCTGATGCCATTTAATTGTCCCCAGATTTTTGAAGTACCTACCGGTGTTGGTTTCGCTTCAGTAGTTACCTGGTTGTCCTGAGAAAAAGTTTTTACAGTTGTGCCTGAAAGAATGCAGACCGATACTGCAAAAAATAACCGCGTGTAGCGTGATGGCCTGACTAACAATCGATTTCTGATAATACTTGTGATCATATGAATTGCTTTAATGTTGAAATACCACAAAACTAATTCTGACTAATCGCGAAGACAATGTTTGGATGAAGGGAAACAATGTATATTCTACGAGGTGCGAACGCATAATACTAATAAATGAGAATGTATATTCCTGAGATTGGTATTTTTTTATGTGGAATATACATTGTCTTCAGTAATTTGTTCATTGACTTGGTCTCTGCCCGCTGCTAATTTTGTTATCCTCCCTGCCATATTATTTAAAAAAACAAATAGCATGTCAAACGAAAACAATAGTATTCCCAACACCAATTACCGCAAACGATTCGCCAAGGTAGACTTCAAGAGCCCAAATTTTTTGAATCCTATGAATCATACGTTGATAATGATTGACCATGAAGGCCAGATGACGTTTCCAACGGAGTCAACGTCCAGGCTGGAATTACGAAATAACCTGGCCGCTCTGGGATATTTTTCAAAAATGTATGAAATACCGGTTATTCTGAGCACCATTGGCGAAAAGACGTTTGCTGGTCCCATACTGATGGAACTGCGTCAATTTTATCCTGATGAACCATTGTATGACCGTACCACCCTGAACCTTTGGGAAGATGACAAGGCCCGTGAAGCGGTGATTGCAACGGGTAATAAAAAGCTTGTTTTTGCAGGTCTCTGGACAGATGTATGTCTGGCGTACCCGGTGATATCAGCACTGAAAGCTGGTTATGAAGTATATTTTATAGCCGATGCTTCTGCGGCCATGAGCAAGGAATCTCATGAAAGAGCCATTCAGCGCATGATACAGGCAGGGGCCGTCCCACAGAGTACAGTAAGTTACACATTTGAAGTTATTCGTGATTATGGGAGAGAAGATAACCTAGACCCTGATATCAGAGCTCATATTCAAGAGTGGAGGATTAAATACACCGGTGTCGGAACCGGAGTGGATTATGCTGACTATATGGTACAAAATTATCCTCCTTACAAAGGCTTTGGGAAATAGATCCATCCCAATTAGTACTCACAATGAATTTTAAAAAAAGAGACTGAAATCAGTCTCTTTTTTTTCTCCAAAATTCATTTACAATTTTTCCTTGTAAAAAAATAGTGAGCCTGGTTTGAAAATTATTTTTCTTATTTAAGTAGAATATACATAGTCTTCCCTAATCTGTTCATTGACTTTCGCCTTTGCTGCAAATAATTTTGCTAACAGTGGAAGATGAAATGCAAATCGCCCGCTATTACTTAATAATTATTAAAAAGAAGAAAATGAAAAAAATCTTTTTGGCCTGTATGAGTATTACAATCTTAATGCTCGCTTTCGGAGAGGCAAACGCGCAAAAACCGTCTTCAGAATTACTCACTCCAACCAATCACGCACTTGTATTGATTGATCTGGAAAGCCAGATGGGGTTTGCAACTAAGAACATTGGCATGGATGAACTGAGGAATAACGTAGGAATAGTAGCAGGTGCCTCAAAAATATTCAATGTCCCTACCGTTGTTACTACCGCTAGTGAAAAATCTTTCAGCGGTCCTGTTTTTACTGAATTATCTGAATTCTATCCAGTAGCCAGTTACATTGACAGGACAACAATGAATACCTGGGAAGATGTAAACGCATATAAGGCAATTACAGGGATGAACAAAAAGAAAATTGTATTTGCCGGTTTGTGGACCAGTGTATGCATTGTAGAACCGGCTTTATCGGCTAGGGCAGATGGATATGATGTATACGTAATCACTGATGCGGCTGGAGATATGAGTAGGGAAGCGCACGAGATGGCGATCAACCGCATGATGCAGGCCGGTGTTAAGACCATGACCTCTATCCAATATTTGCTGGAATTACAGCGCGACTGGGCAAGAAGTGAAACCTACAAAGCTGTCACCGACCTGATTAAAAAATACGGTGGCACTTACGGTATAGGTGTTCAATACGCACATGAAATGCTCAAACATTAAAAAATAGAAGATGAAAGATTTTATTTTCCTGATAGCATCTCTTGCAATTGTGATGACCGCATCATCCCAGGACAAAGCGGATCTTATCATTTATAATGGCAGAATTGCGACAATGACCAGGCCTGGAGAATTCAAACAGGCTGTGGCTATTAAGAATGGAATCTTTCTGGCGGTTGGGAATTCATCTCAAATATTGTCGACGTATAAAAATGCCGGGACTAAAGTTATTAATGCAAATGGCAAAGATGTCATTCCCGGTTTGAATGACAGTCACCATCACGTTATACGTGAAGGTTTGAATTATAATAGCGAGCTAAGATGGGATGGCGTCCCTTCTCTCAGGAGAGCAATGGAAATGTTGAAAGAACAAGCCGCAAGAACTCCTGATGGCGTTTGGATTAAGGTGGTAGGAGGTTGGAACGAATTCCAGTTTGAAGAAAAGAGACTGCCTACTCTTGAAGAGATCAATGCAGCGGTTCCGGATAAACCGGTATATATTACCTACCTCTATGGCAAGGCATTCCTTAATAAAAAAGGAATTGAAGTGTTGGGCTATAATAAGGATACAAAATACGATGGGAGCGTCGTAGAATTGGATGAAAACGGCAACCCAACCGGCATGCTGTATGCCAAAACAAAAGCGACGGCTATCTACATGACCCTTGGGCTAACTACCAAACTAAGTCATGAGGAAAGAATCAATTCCACTTTGCAATACTACCGGGAGCTAAACAGGTTGGGTTTAACCAGCGTAATAGATGCCGGAGGGGGGTCGCAAAACTATCCCGACGACTATACTGTGGCGTTTGAGTTGGCAAGAGAAGGAAAGCTTACACTTCGTACAGGCTACTACTTGTACGCGCAGGTATCCGGAAGAGAATACCAGGACTACACGGAATGGATAAACTTCACCAAGCTTAAAAACAACGATAATATGTTCCTGGTAAACGGATATATGGCAGAAGGCGCAGGTGAGAGTCTTGTAATTAGTGCCGCTGATTTCGAAAACTTCCTTGAGCCACGTATTGTGTTGTCAGATAAAATGGAAAACGATCTTGAACCAATCATTACATTATTAGTAAAAAATCGTTGGCCATTTAGAATACATGCTACCTATGGCGAATCGATCGACCGCATGCTGAATGTTTTTGAAAAGGTGAACAGTGAAATCCCATTTAATGGTTTGCGTTGGTTCTTCGATCATGCAGAAACCATTACAGACGCCCAATTGGATCGCGTGAAGAACCTGGGCGGAGGAATTGCTGTACAATGCAGGATGTTTTACCAGGGCGAATTGTATAAAAACATGTATGGAGAGCCAACTGGTCAAATTCCACCTATTCGGAAAATGCTCGAAAAGAAAATTCCTGTGGGCCTTGGCACGGACGCGACAAGGGTGTCTACGTTCAATCCATGGATGAGTTTGTGCTGGGCCGTCACGGGTAAAACAATTGGTGGTTACCAGTTTTGGCCAGCCAGGGATACCTTATCAAGATTTGAGGCCCTGCAATTGTATACAAGTGGCAGCGCATGGTTTAGCGGTGAGGAAAAAGTTAAGGGGAAAATTGAACCAGGTCTATATGCTGACCTGGCGATATTGAACCAGGACTTTTTTACCATTCCGGTGGAACAAATGAAGAATATACATGCCTTGATGACCATTGTGAATGGAAAGGTGGTATATGCAGAGGGTATATACCAGAAGCTATGTCCCGTGATGCCTGAGATTATACCATCATGGAGTCCTGTAAAATATTATTATGACAGCGGTGTAGCCCGCCTGGATCAAAATTTAAAAATTATTGGTTATGTTAAGTAAAATTCGCCAGCAGGAAATATTGGTTGCCTTTAACTCTTCTTTTTTATCGAAAATATACTTTGAGAAGTGCAATGCCGGATCTTCAGAAATATTTATTGAATTGGAAAAAATTGAAGAAGCCTTTTGGAATGGTTTGCTGGGAGAAGTGCTTCCCGAAGTATTTACCATGAATACTTCCGACAGACCACTGTACATCTGGGAAATCCGGGAATACAATTCGATCATGGAGATAGATATGGGTGAATGCCCTTCAGTCAAGGACAACTATTTTTGTATTGACCCATATAAGTTTATGGCAAAACAGTCAAATGAGTTAAATAATTAGATTGTCATATGGCGAGCATTAAGAGTAAGCAGGGATTCATTTTAGAACATTTATCCCATGAGTATATTTCAGATTCCTCTGAACATACCTGTGAAAATGAGGAACCAGTGCTTTCGCCGGAGGAAGTGGCTGCAAAAATCTGGGACCAGTGGAAACGTTGCCGGTTGTTGACTGGTGAATTGAACTCTTGCTTTGAATTTAAGATAGATGATTTGGATAGTTATGAATATTAAGTCTTCATGAAAAAGAACCTGAAAATGAAATGCCTTTTAATATTAACGCTCTTAGTAAAGATAAATACCATATCAGGCCAAAATGAAATGAGTTTTCCTACTCCTTCTGGTAATCCAAACCAATTATTTTATCTGCAGCGCACGCCAAATGCCAATACGGTAATTTATGAACTCAATGTAAAAAATGGTGAACTGGATAGTATCGAACCCGTACATATCTTTTGGATTCGTTATGGAGAAAAATCGCAGAATGAAGAACTGACGTCCATTCAAAGAAAATATGCCTATGGTCTCAGTACTCAACTCATTTCAAAAGATCATTACGAATTACGCTTTTTAGCCAACAAAAAATATGCACTGCAAATGATGAAGGGGTCAGATTATAAATACCATGTCTATTATCCGATAAATAATGAACAGGCCATTCTTTCCCGTATTTATTTGCAGATCAATGGAGGGCCCATGTTTTCTCCAAATATTGAATATGTTGAATTTTCGGGAATCAATCCGGAGACGGGAGCGGAAATGGTAGAAAGGAAAAAGATCTGAAAATAAATCAGTTGCAATGGCTGAATCAAAGATGCTCAATCTATGGAAGAAGATAGGTCCCGGACTTATCACGGGGGCAAGTGATGATGATCCTTCGGGGATCGTCACTTATTCCCAGGCCGGAGCATCATATGGGCTAAAAACATTGTGGACAGCCTTATTCACATTTCCAATGATGGCCGCGATCCAGGAAATGTGTGCAAGAATTGGCCTGGTCACTTCCCAGGGCCTGGCCGCTACGATTAGAGCTAATTATCCCCGCTCCATTCTGTATCTGATGCTCATTGCCACTTCGCCGGCAATCATATTGAATATCGGGGCGGACATAGCCGGCATGGGGGCTGTATCTAATTTGTTGTTTCCTTCTGTACCAGCGGTGTATTTCAGCATAGGTTTTACTTTATTTATTCTGGCAACCGTCATTTATTTACCATACCAGAAAATTGTTTCCGTATTAAAATACTTATGCCTCGTTTTACTGGTTTATATCATTATTCCTTTTTTTTCCAAACAGGATTGGCGGCAGATATTGACGGCGACCTTGGTTCCAACGATAAGGTTTGATAAAGGGTTCATCAGCATCATAGTGGCTATCCTGGGGACTACGATTTCACCTTATATGTTTTTTTGGCAGGCTTCTATTGAAGTTGAAGAAAACCATCAAAAGGGTAAGGGTTATATTGTCAACAAGGGCATCCTGAATGATATGAAACGGAGCGTCAATTTTGGGATGTTATTTTCCAACATTGTCATGTTCTTTATTATACTGACCACGGCCACCGTACTGAATAGCCAGGGTATTAAAAATATTGATACAGTTGAACAGGCAGCCCTGGCATTGAAGCCACTTGCAGGGAATTCAGCCTATTTGTTATTTGCCATCGGGATTATAGGAACCGGATTACTGTCGATCCCGGTTCTGAGTGGCGCGAGGGGCTATGTTTTTGCAGAATCTTTTGGTTGGAAATCAGGATTAGACAATAAATTTCGTGAAGCCCGGTCTTTTTACATTGTTATCTCTGCATCCCTGCTTTTAGGGCTTGCCCTAAATTATTTGGGCATTTCTCCGATGAAGGCTATGATATACTCAGCTATCCTTTATGGGTTAACAGCTCCGGTGCTGATCGGAATTATTTTGCATATCTGCAATAATAAAAAAATTATGGGCAAATACACCAATACCACGGGTGCAAATATTTTAGGCGTCGTAACATTTTTGTTTATGGCATTGGCGGCCGGGGCACTGATCTACTTTCAATGGTTTTAGAAGGGGAGGATCGGAATTAAACTTTGCGATCATGGTGTTGAAATTTGGAAATATTTTTCTCTTATTGTTTATCCCATTTTGGCTGTCAGCCCAGGAAACGCCCTGGAGAAGTGTTCCTATGGACAGTTTGAAGGACCTGAGGGAGATTGCCAGGCAAATTCTACATAAGGATTCAAAAGCAGAAAATGACAAAAGGCGGCAAAGCCTTGTTCAGATTGGCGTGGTTCCGGCGGTTGGATATACATTACAAACCGGATTTGCCGCAGTTGTCAGTGCCAATGCGGTTATCTATAAGAAAGAAATGAAAAAGGGGGATAATGCTATTCCCTCCACGGTCAGATTAAATATTTCCTATTCGCAAAAACATCAGGTAATTGTACCCCTGAAGTCGGTGTTATTTTTTAATAATAACCATACTATTTTGGTTTCCGACTGGCGATATTTGAAGTACCCAACCTACACATATGGATTGGGTATGTATACAAGTCCGCAGGACTCAACACTCCTGAATTATCAGTATCTCAAATTACAATCCTCCCTATTATTTCAGGTTCATCCTAATGTATATATCGGTGGTGGGTATGAACTGGATTATTTCTGGAATGTACAACAGGTTTATCAGCAACAAACGAAGTCTGACTTTCAAATATATGGATCGGAGCCTGTTTCGGTGTCTTCCGGACTTGTATTTAATTTTAGAATTGATACCCGGGATAACCCGGTAAATGCTTACAGGGGTATTTATACAAATATTATTTTGACCCCGAGATTTCAATTTCTTGGTTCCAATACCAGTTGGACATCGCTGATCCTGGATTTTAGAACTTATATCCGGTTTCCGGCCAGGTCAGCAAATATCCTGGCTTTTTGGAGTTATAACTGGCTTACCCTTTCGGGCAAACCCCCCTACCTGATGCTTCCCACTACCGGGTGGGATTTGAGTACCGGCCGGGGATATATCCAGGCAAGATTCAGGAGTAATAATATGCTGGATGCAGAAACAGAATACCGGGTTCAGCTAACGAGAAACGGTTTGTTGGGCATGGTAATCTTTACAAATTTTCAAAGTTTCTCTAATATCGACACCTGGCAGTTTCCTGCCATCGCCACTGGCGGCGGGTTGGGCTTAAGAATTAAGATCAATAAATACTCCCGCACGAATATCGATATAGACTATGGTTGGGGCAGACAGGGATCTCATGGTTTCTTTGTGAATCTTGGGGAGGTGTTTTAAAGTTAAATTCTACATTTATTCTCATTGTTTGTCTATTGCTATCCGTTGTGAAAAGGATGAAATTTGAGAACATTATATTGTATCAGAATTCTAATATTCGTCAGTGATAATAAACACAGTTCAAAAGTTTTGGATCAAACAGGCAACCATAGGAACCCGGGAAAGATTCTCCTGATCGACAATGATAACAAATTGCGGAGCCTGCTAAAACGTATCATCAGCCAGGAAGGCTACGTGATTTTTGAAGCTGATTCTCTGAAAGCAGGTTTGCTTATTCTGGAACGCGAATTCATTGAGGTCATTCTATGTGAATTAAGACTTCCTGATGGAAATGGCCTGGAATTTATTGAAAAAGTAAAGTCAAGGTTTCGCCTGATAGAAATTATCATTCTTACGGCATACAGTAATATCCCGTCAGGTGTGCAATCCATCAAAAATGGCGCATTTGATTATCTCAGTAAAGGTGATGACAACGATCGTCTTATTACACTGTTAACAAGGGCCGTTGAAAAGGCCAGAATGCAAAATCGCTTGTCACTGTCGGAACTGTATAGCGAAAGGAAATATACTTTTGAGAGTATATTGGGTCGCTCCGGGTTGATTCGATCCGCTGTCGATATGGCCAGAAAAGTTGCTCATACAAACGCTACTGTATTACTACTGGGTGAGACAGGTACGGGAAAAGAAATATTTGCTCATGCGATCCACAATGGTAGCAACCGGAAAGAAGGCCCGTTCGTGGCATTAAACGCCAGTTCATTCAATAAAGAATGACTCGAGAGCGAATTATTCGGGTATCTTTCAGGCGCTTTTACCAGCGCTGTTAAAAACAAAAAAGGGCTTATTGAAGAAGCGAATGGGGGCACCCTCTTCCTGGATGAGATTGGAGAAATGCCTCTTGTTTTGCAAGCTAAATTACTGAGGGTTTTGGAGACCAGTGAATTTATCAAAGTGGGAGATATTAAATCTACCCGGGTCAATTTGCGGATTATCACCGCTACCAACAGGGACCTGCAAAAAGAAGTAGATGATGGAAGGTTCCGTGCAGATCTTTTTTACAGGCTGAATATTTTCACTATTAATCTGCCCACACTGCGGGAACGGAAAAATGACATACTCCTGCTGGCAAATCATTATCTGCATTTATACAATTCAAAATGGAAAAGGCAAATAACGGGTATGAATAATGAGTTTTTAGTTCAACTGATCAAGCATGAATGGAGAGGAAATATACGTGAACTCAAAAATATTATAGAAAGAGCGGTCATAACGGCTAACAGCAAGATAAAAAATAGGGGGAAAAGACATTTAAAAACATTGTCTGTACATTGATCCAGCTGAGAAGGGATGCTAATTTTATTGAGTATTGGCTTTGCCCTCTCTGTGAGAATTGGAGCTGCCTTGATCTGGCGAATACTCTTGTAAGTATGTGTATTAAGGGTGTGAATACTATTTTTTCTGTTTTCAAACGGTCTGAAGAGAAGGAAGGATATGAAAGAGAACGACAAAAAAAACCAAATACTTACCCTGCCGCAATACGGAATATTTGCGCAAGGGACGCATGCTCACTATTTTTTGGAATTCGATCTTAAACCGGGAGTTACTTCACAGCAAGCAATATCATCGATCCGCAAACTCCGAATACCTGATGTGTCGGCAGGCGGAGTAAACTTTGTGATTGCATTCGGCAACCGGGTTTGGCGGGAAGCAGCTCCTCATTTAAGCCCTGTTTCATTGGCAGACTTTCATGAAATCGAGGGATCTATGGGACACCGTGTTCCCGCTGCACAGCACGACCTGTGGTTGTGGATCAGTGCGAGCACACCAGATGTTGTATGGGATCATGCTCGCTTCGCCGCCGGTGCAATAAGTGACGTAACTACACTAAAGGTTGAGCAGGCTGGATTTACCTATCGTGACAGTCGTGATATCACAGGTTTCATTGATGGCACAGCAAATCCTCCGGTTCGTCTGGCTGCAGAAGTGGCCCTTGTTCCTCCGGGCGAGCCGGGTGAAGGTGGTAGTTGTATCCTTGCGATGCGTTGGGTACATAACCTTGAGTCATTTAACCAACTTTCTGTAGCGGAACAGGAGAAAGTGATCGGTCGAACGAAGGCAGACAGTGTAGAATTATCCGATTCCTCGAAACCGGTAACCGCGCATATCGCAAGGATGACGATTGAGGAAGGCGGCCAGGAACTGCAAATTTATCGGAGAAGTGTTCCATTCGGTTCGGTAGGAGAGCATGGGCTGTACTTTCTTGCCTTTAGTGCTGATCCATCGAGGTATGACCGAATGCTTGCTCGTATGTTTGGAAACTCCGGGGATGGGATTCAGGATCGGCTGATCACCTTTTCGCGGGCACTAAGTGGTGCGTACTACTTTGCGCCTTCCGTTAATGCATTGAATGAATTGGTTGGTACTGAAGAGGACTGAGTGACTTGGCTGCAAATGACTTATAAGGATGGCTCATTAATAGAGATTTTATGAAACTCTCAGTTTTAGAACAATCAACTCTTTCAGAGGGTAGCTTAGCCGCAGAGGCCATTTCTAATACGGTCTCTTTATCAAAAGAGCTTGATCGATTGGGTTACAGCCGAATTTGGCTTTCTGAGCACCACAACCTGAATATCCTTCAAGGCTCAACCCCCGAGGTCTTGTTAGCAGCTATTGGTGCTCAAACCACCCGTATTCGCCTGGGCTCAGGTGGCGTCATGCTTCCTAATCATAGCGCCTATCACATTGCCGAGAACTTTCGCACGCTTGAAGCTCTCTATCCAAAGCGCGTGGACTGTGGAATCGGTCGCGCCAGTGGTGGCGATAGCTACTCACGGTCATTATTGATGCCCACTCCAGATGCCTGGGGAGACTTTATCGATCAGGCTGATCAGCTGGCAGGCTATTTTCACGACACTTGCAAGCGTGCCTTTGCGACGCCTCTGGTAACGAGTGCTCCACCCATTTGGTTGCTTTCCGCCGGTGGTAACGCCGACAGTGGAAACCTTGCGGCTGAGAAGGGTATGGGACTTGCCGTTGCACTCTTTATAAATCCAGACGCGAGCGCTGAAGCGGTTCGACGATATAAGCAGAACTTTCGGCCGTCCCAGGAGTTTCCAGAGCCGAGGGTGATGATTGCCCTAAATGCTGTAGTGGCAGCAACTCCCGAAAAGCTTCAAGAGCAAAAAAAGACTTCGGACTTTCTTCGCTTAATGCGTGATTCGGGAAGATACCCTGGTTCCGTGCCTACGCCAGAGGCAATGAAGCGTGTTCATTTTGGTGCCAAGGAAGAGGCATATTTAAACAGCATTGCCAATCGGGAAGTCGTTGGGCTTTCGAGTGAGGTAAAGAAACAGATTCTCGAGCGTGCTAAAAAATATGATGCTGATGAGGTGATGCTAACTATGATAACCCATAAGCTTTCTGATAAAATCGAAAGCTATCGTTTACTGGCTGAGGCATTTTCTCTATGAAAGAACCTCTGATTTGAAGCTGAAAATTGAATTAGATGAGAAGCAATAAGATAAAGCTATCAGTCTTAGATGTGGGTGTTATACGAGCTAACCAATCTGCCAGCGACGCGCGAAGTGTTTTGAGTCCTGCTCTATTCATCGGGGTATTTTATGATTTCGATGTGCTTTGTAGTTTAAAAAATAAAATAATAGAAGCCAGAATTAGGGTAAATCCGTTTGCAAGCCATACAGGAAAATTGTTGGTGGCTATTCCATAAATAAACCATAAGAGCGTACCCAAAGTAAACAGAATATACATGGATAAGGAAATAGAAGTGGTGTCTTTGGTGCGAATGGTTTTTAATGCCTGCGGTAAAAAAGAAGTCGAAGTTAAAACTGCGGCAAGTAAACCGGTAACTGAGGCCCAATTCATGTGATTTGAATTAAATTATCGGATTTAGTTGCTACTCCTGAATTCAAGTTATCAAATAATTGGGGATATATAGCAAGATCTATTGAACTCTTGTCCAGGTCGTCGTTTTTCCGAATAGCGATAAATCTGTATAACCCCGGATCTTCAGTAGATTTTCCCCATGTAATCTTAAGGTCGATTTATACCACTTCCCGGTTTTAAAGTCATAATACGTGCCCCCGTATATACGGCCGTCATAATCAAAGTTGGTGAGAACAGTCAGGTTCTTCAATGGCCTGGGGCGAAGCCTCCTGACTATATTATGTTCATCTTTTTTCAGTGTGATGCCGTCTTCTTCGTACAGCGGGTTTCCCTCTATTAGTCTGCCGAAGTATTGGGGACCGGCTTTATAAATTTCTATTTTAATATTATTGTCGTCCCTTAACCAGACACCAATAATTTTCCCGGGTGCGGGTTTTTGAGCTAATGTGGAAAATATAATGAGTATAAAATTTACAGTTATAAGAAATATCTTTTTCATTGTAAAAGTTTTAGTTAGTTCCTACCACCCCGATCGTCCGGTCAATTGCAATTTTTGCAGATAAATAATCATAAACCGCTTCCAGGTAATTGGATTGAGCCTGGGTGTAGGCCAGTTCCGCGTCCGTGAGTTCCAGGCGGGAAGCCACGGCTTTTGCATACCTGTATTGAGTAATTTCGTAACTCAGTTTGGCTGTTTCTTTTACATTGATACTGGTTTGTATACGGGCGGCAGTTTCACGCACATTTGAAACTGCCAGTTTAACGGCCGTCCGCAGATTTGCATAAGCCTGCTGACTGCGTATGATGGACTGGTCCTTTTCTATCTGCGCCTTTTTTACTTTGGCTTTTTTGCTGTTGCCATTGAAAACAGGCACCGTTAGCTGTGCAGCCACAAAGGGCGTGGATGGATAATAGGCGTTCAGGTATTCGAATTTGTTGGTCTGTGTCTGAATCAGATATTGGGCGTTTAGTGCTACAGATGGTTTCATGCCCGCTGCAGCAATACTGATCTGCTGGTCGGCCTGTTGCTGCTGAAGATCCAGAGATAAGAGGTCGGCCCGGTGAAGTCTGGCTTCACTATATACTTCTTCTTCAGTTAATAGAGGTATTGTTTCGGGAAGTGTCAGGGAATCTGTTAATTCAATTTCCTGCAAACTATCAAGTCCTGTTAAAGTTCTGAGTTGTTGCTTTCCGACTTCAATAGCATAAGATAATTTCAACAGATCGGGTTCCAGGTTCCTTACGGAAGTGAAAGCCCGAAGCGTGTCTACCCTTAATGCCCTTCCCTGGGCGAGTAAGGATTTGGCGTCCAGTAAAGCTTTTTCATTTCTGGCCAGGCTTTCTTTCTGAAGTTTAATACGCTCCTTTAATACCAGTATCTGAATATAAGTCTGTTTGATCTCTGCCGCGATCTCTGTTTGTTTGTCGGTTACCGACAGGCGGCTTTCCCGTTCCAGCAATTGGGCATTGATGATTCCGGGTTTTGTGGCAGCATTATAAACCGGTTGTGTAATCCATGCTACGGCTGTTGCCTGGTCCTTACCACCAAAGCGGTCATAAGGTACTTTGTCGTTACCGCTGTTGTTGTTGCCAATGCCAAAAAACGGCGTTTCATAAAAATAATGAGCCACCTGTGCGCTGATTCCGGCTGAAGGCAGGGAGGCGCTTTTAGAAACGGTCAACTGCTGTTGGGCCCGGTCCACATCCAAAACATTGATTTTAATTTCACGGTTGTTCGTCAGTGCCAGCGAAAGCGCATCCTGCAAGGACAGGGGCCGGGGTTGTGCATTGGCCAGATATGAAAATAACGTGAGGAGGCCAAAGATGATGGTCGTGTATATGAATGCTTTCTTCTGTGTCATATAAAAATATTTAGGCCGGAATCATGTTTCCGGGAATGGTTATTATCTCTGAATTCTTTTCTGGGTTTGCTTTATATGGTCTTGAGAAATAAGAGTACACTGCGGGAATCACAAACAACGTGAGTATTCCGGCAAATATTAATCCGCCTACGACAACGATGCCCAGCGAGGTCCTGCTTCCGGAAGAAGTGCCCAGGGACAATGCAATCGGCAGGGTGCCGAAAATCATTGCCAGGGTGGTCATGAGTATGGGACGAAACCGCGATACCGCCGCTGCGAATACGGCGTCAGACACATTCATACCCTCTGCTTTACGCTGGTTGGCGAATTCAACAATAAGAATTCCGTTCTTGGTGATCAGTCCGATGAGCATGATGATGCCGATCTCACTGAATATATTGATGGACTGATGCGTGATCCAGAGACTGAGCAGGGCGCCGGTCACAGCCATCGGTACGGTAAGCAGGATGATAAATGGATCGATCAGGCTTTCAAACTGTGCGGCCAATACGAGATAGATCAGCAGGATGGCGAATATGAAGGCAAATACCAGACTGGAGCTGCTTTCAGCAAAGTCACGACTCTGACCAGCCAGTGCAATGCGGAATCCGGCAGGTAATACTTTAGCGGTTATGGTATTCATTTCCTGAATCGCTTCTCCAAGACTCACGCCTGGTGCTGGGGTGGCGGAAATCGTAGCGCTGTACGACTGGTTATACCTGTATAATGCCGGCGGACTCACGGTTTCATTCAACCTGACCAGGTTATCGAGGGAAATCATTTCTCCAGTGGCTGATTTGAGGAACAGGGAACGGAGCCCGTCAGGTGCAGAACGTTCCTGCCGTTCCAGTTGACCGATCACTTCATACTGACGATCGTTGAAAATAAAATATCCGTATCGTCTTCCGCTCAGTGCGAGCTGCAGGGTTCTTCCGATTTCCTGAGTGGAAATGCCCAGTTGTGCTGCCCGTTGCCTGTCGATGCTGATGTTTATCTCGGGTCTGTCGATCTTAAAATCCGGATTTTGAAATCCGAGTTTTTTGGATTGATATACTTCACCCATCAGTTTCGGCATCACAGCTTCCAGGCTTTTGAGATCCGGTGCCTGAATCACATATTCCAAAGGCTGTTCGCTGGAGAAACCACCGATGGTGGGAATCTGGATGGGTATGACGATCACATTCCGGAATTTCCGGGAAGCGAGGATTAGTTTTTGGTAGACCTGTGCCTGTGTTAATCCGCTTTTACGGTCCTTCGGCTCTTTCAAAAAAATCCATTGGAATCCACCGTTCACCGGTTGCACCAGTGTGCCGATGGAAGCCGCTACGCCGGCATAGGTTCTGTTTTCATTCAGGTCGGGAATGGAATCGGAAACATAATTACTGATGGCTTTCATGGTTTCTTCCATACTCTCATAAGAAGTCCCTTCCGGTGCGATCACGGCCAAACCCACCATGGACCTGTCTTCCAGCGGAGCAAGTTCGGAGGGAAGTTTAGGAACGAGTACCGCAGCGAGTCCAAAAGAAAGAATCAATATTGCAAAACCAGCCCATCTGAACCTGAAGAAAAAGCGAAGTGATTTTTCGTATCCGTTATTCAGCCTTACAAAAAATGGTTCCGTTTTTTTGTAGAGCCAGTTATGGGATGAGCCGGCCTTCAGCAGATAAGCGCCCATCATGGGAGAGAGGGTCAGGGCCACAAATGCAGAGATGAGCACGGAGCCGGAGACCACGATGGCAAACTCCCGGAACAATCTTCCCGTGATACCCCCTAAAAACAAGATGGGCAGGAATACCGCGGCGAGTGTTACCGTTGTGGAGATGACGGCGAAATAAATTTCATCCGATCCCTTGCGTGCCGCCTGCAACGGCGTCATGCCCTGTTCCACCTTACTGTAGATATTTTCCAACACGACAATGGCGTCATCCACCACGAGTCCGATGGCCAGCACCAGTCCTAAGAGGGTTAATACATTGATCGAAAAATTACCGATGTACATGATGAAAAAGGCTGAGATGATGGAAACCGGTATGGCCACCAGCGGTATGATTGTGCTTCTCCAGTCCCGCAAAAAGATAAAGATGATCAGCGCAACCAGCACAAAGGCGAGCAGCAGGGTTTCTCCCACTTCTGACAAGGAATTGCGCACCGGTACGGTAAAGTCTTTACCGAGGGAGATGATATAGTCTTTGGGTGCGGTTTTCTGTATGTCGGCAAATCGTTTTTTAAATTCATCGACGATCGCAAGGGAATTCGCGCCCCGTTGCGGCTGCACACCGGTGCCCACACCATACCTGGCGGTATTGCCCTCACTAACGATCATGGCTGTACGCTCATTTTGAGAGCTCATGATGGCCGTTCCGATATCTTTGAAACGGACGATGGCACCGTCCTGCTGGCGAAGGATCATATTATTAAAGTCGTCTTCGGTAACCAGCCGGCCTTCAGTGCGAAGGGTCAGTTCGGTATTTTGACCTTCAATTCTTCCGCTGGGCAGGTCTACGTTTTCTCTTTGTAATGCTGCCTGTACATCTGCAGGCGTAAGCTGGTAGGCGGCCAGTTTTACCGGATCCATACGGAGGCGCATGGATCTTTTACGGCCGGCATAAGAGTCTACTAATCGCACTCCGGGAATGGATTGCAGTCTTTCTTTTATGTTGATGTTGACAAAATCGGTAATGTCTTCCAGGCTTTTTGTATCGCTTTGCACGGTTAAGAATACCAGGAAGTCGGGCGGGCCTGTTTTTTCCACGATAGTAGGTTCGATATCCGCCGGCAGTTGTTGCCGGGATTTTGAAACCTTGTCCCGGACATCATTCGCCGCTGCTTCCAGGTCGGCGTTCAGGTTAAATTCTACTGTGATTACACTCACCTGTTCGCGGGAGACAGAGGTCATGGCCCGGATGCCATTGGCTTCGGCGACTGCTTCTTCCAATGGTTTGGTTACCTGGGATGCAATGATATCTGCGCTGGCGCCCGGATACACTGTAGTGACGGTCACGATGGGTGAATCCGTAACGGGGTACTCGCGGGTTCCCAGAAAAGTATAACCTACAATGCCGAAGAGAATCAGCAGCACCGACATGACTCCGGCCAACACAGGGCGGGAGATGCTGACTTGTGATATTTTACTCATTTTTTTAATTGTTAATTTTCGATGGTTGGCAGTTGGCAGTTGGCGGTTGGCAGTCAATGGTCAATCGTCAACTAAATATTATTTCAGGCTCACGAAACGCACTTCCGCTCCAGGAGTTAATCGCAACAGGTTGCTGATGACAACTGTATCACCCTTGTTCAGGCCATGTAACACTTCGACGGAATAAGCTCCGCGTTGTCCGATCACAACGGGTGTTGGCTTCACCTGATTATTAGTGACTGTATATACACTGTAACCCTGGGAAGAGGGCATCAGCGCCTGGGAAAAAACGGTTAGCGCTTCAGCGGTTGAATGTAAAGACAGGTGAATGCGCGCACTTTGTCCGCCAAGTAATACCCGGCCCGGATTCTGACTCACGGCCCTGACCAGTAGCGTTCTGGTATTCTGGTCCACACCAGCTTCCCTTGCAACCACCCGTGCGTCGTACAATTTAGAATCTGAAGCCACCGTGAATTTCTGCAAGCTGCCCGTGGCAATCGTTTGAGCATATTTTTCAGGTACATGAAAATCCAGTTTCACCTGGCTGTTATCCTGAATATGTGTAAGCACGGTATTGACCGAGACGACTGCACCGGGATAAACATTGATTATACCCAGCTGTCCTGCGAATGGTGCTTTGATCCGGGTTTTGTTCAGCATGACCTGCAATTCTGCGATCTGTGCCTGTAATACTTTCAGGTTTGTAAAAGACTGGTCATAGTCCTGTTGAACCACGGCTTCGTGTTGAATGAGGTCGCGCAGCCTTTCCTCATTTAATGTCGCCAGTTTTTCCTGCTGCCGTAGTTTTTCCAGTTGGGCGAGCAGGTCGGCGTTATCCATTTCAAAAAGCAACTGTCCGGTTTTTACCGTTGCACCGTCTTTAACGTTGATCCTGATAATTTTCCGGGGCAGTTCACTTACGATATCCACCTGCTGATTGGGTTCCAGGGTACCCGTGATTTCTATTTCATCTTTTAAAAGGGTTGGTTTTACAATGTATCCATCCACCGGGATTCCGGGAGATACGGTTGCGGGGGTTACTATTGTTGCCGTTTTCTTTTCCGCCCTGGCCAGGCAACCGCTAATGAACATGATGGAGAAGTAGGCGAGGATAGCCGGTAGCGAGGTGCTGAAAAGGTTTCTGGTGAGTGTTCGTGCTGACATGGTATTTATTATTAGATATATTTAAATAATTCGATATAATTAAGCAGAGATTTCCGTAGGATAACAAAAAAGCAGAAACAAAGTTATAGATTTATTTAAGTATTTCGATAAATAGAACAAAAAAAATTTTAATTCTTTAATCCTTCAATGAACTGGATGTACTCATCCATCAGCTTATTGTTCAGGTAGTACCGCACGTTCCGGCCTTCTTTATCAGACGTAACCAATTCACTTTCAAGCAATAACTTCAGGTGATGGGCAATGGAGGGCTGGGCCAGGTTAATCTTTTCGTTGAGGTCCACACAATACAGGCATTGCCTGCTCTTCTTTATTTCTTTCAGGATGGTCAGCCGGTTGGGGTCGGCCAGGGCTTTCGAAATCTTCTCTGCTTTTTTCGCATCCATATACGTGAATTACGATGCAAATATAATAATTTATTTATTGAAATACTTCAATAAATGAAAAATACTAACATTTTCTTATGGTTTAAAGTATTTAAGTCAGGTCCGGAATGATTTATTGATTACAAGATTTCCGAAGCTAATCAGGCGGGCTGATGTACGGGAAGTTCTCAGTTGGGGTTATTACGGGCATAAGGTTTGTATGATTTTAAAACTGAACCGTGAATGATCGGAGCATCAACATCCTGAAACAATTGAATACAATATAATGACCACCATTTCAAAACAAAACAAAATACTTACTCTCATCAACGTGTTTACGGTTGAACCCATTAATCAACAAAAACTTGTTGACTTGTTGATTTTAGCAACTCAAAGCAGTGTGCGAAAAATAAAGGGTTTTATTTCCTCGAGTTTGCATCGCAGCCTGGATGGAAAAAAAGTGACCATGTATGCACAATGGCAAAGCGTGGAAGACTATCAGGCCATGCGGAACAATCCGGAGGCCTCGCCTTATTTGGATCAGGCACTTGACATTGCGAACTTTGAATCAGGAATGTATGAGGTTGTCGAGACATTTCTTCCATTGGGCTAAATGCATATTAACATTTTCTTTGAAACATAGCTTTCGCATTTACGTAGTAAATATAGAATACACTATTTATGCGTGTCACTTCTAGATTTTCCGTATGTCTGCTCGCTGGCTGCATCTTATTTTTCGCAGGATGCAGGAAGATGGATCAGCCTGTAAAAATGGGTCAGATCCAGGATTCTGTTTGCGATCCCATCCGCCTTTTTTCTGCACCCGTCGATGAAACCTATATCGTCATGTTACGTAGTACAGACGGTCAAACCGGCACTGTGCAAACGATGAGTACAGCGACGACTGCTGCCAGCACGATTTTCAGCCGGCATTCGATTCCGGAGAACCAACGATTTGCCGTACTGAACAGCATACATTCAGGATTTGTTGCCCGTCTGACCCAGGATCAGGCGATGGCATTGAAGCAGGACGAGGAAGTGGAAATTGTGGAGCGGGACCGGGTAATTACAATGGAAAAGGGCTGCTTCGAATTGGTATCTCCTTCTACAGTTCAATGGGGTGCCAGGCGAACAGGCGTAGGCGATGGAACCGGAAAGCGGGTCTGGATTATTGATACCGGCGTGGATATCGACCATCCCGATCTTGATGTGGATACCGTGCTAAGCAAATGTTTTGTGATTAACGAAACTTCTGTGGAGGATGACAACGGACATGGTACGCATGTGGCGGGAATCATTGGTGCTTTAAATAATTCTTTTGGCGTTGTTGGGGTTGCGGCGGGTGTTCGTATTATTGCGCTGAAAGCATTGAACAATGATGGGGAAGGAAGTACCAGTCAGCTGATCCGGGCGCTCAACTATGTAGGTCAGCATGCAAATCCCGGAGAAGTGGTCAACATGAGCCTGGGCAGTGATACGATTTCTCCATCGCTTGACAATGCCGTTCGCACGCTGGCAGAAAATGGAATTTTATTTTCCATTGCTGCCGGTAATGCATCTGAAAAAGCCAACCTTTCCTCGCCGGGCAGGGTCAACCATCCCAATGTTTTTACGGTCTCTGCGATTGACAGCCTGGGAAATTTTGCCCCTTTTTCAAACTTCGGTAACGATGTGGTTGATTTTGCAGCTCCCGGTGTTCGTATCGTTTCTACGTATAGTCAGGGCCGGTATGCCCGGCTCAGCGGCACTTCTATGGCCGCACCTCATGTAGCCGGCATATTGGTTATCAAAGGAAAAAACATCAGCTCCCGCGGTACCGCCCTCAACGATCCCGACGGCGTGCCGGATCCTATTGCTTCTTTCTAGTGCGTCTGCCTTCAGATGCATGTCGCGGCTAACACTTCTTAGTCTAATCGTATTTCCTTTATCAGGCATGGAGTTTTCCCGGATCAGCCGATTTATTTGATGATAAATATTTTCCGATGATTATACCCGTGACAAATACGGTATAAAAATGTCCCATCAGTCCGATAAACATGACAGCTCTTTTCGCTACGATGGAGACTGGAACAATGTCTCCAAAGCCGATGGTTAACAGTGTTGTAAAGCTAAAGTAGTTCAGGTTTATGAGAATGTTTTCGCCTTCGCCTGTATTTGAAAAAGAATGCGGGATGTAAATGTCGATCTGGTAAAACAAGAAAGTAGCAATCTGGCAAAGCAAAACAAATCCACAGAGGGCGGCAAATAACATTTCCGCAGAGATGAACTTTACATATAATACCTCTTTATAGACTTCAACAACAACCAGGGAAAAAAAGATCAGGTAGAGTATGCCATGCCAGCTCCTGGTTTCGGTAAAAGACAAGTCACTTGCAAAAAGATCGAGCGCAATCGAGATGAGAATAACACCCAGAATAATAAAGCGGATTTTCTTTTTATAGTAAAAAACGAGGAGCCCGGTCAGCAGGTTTTGATAAATATTGACAACACCAAATATCTTCTCGTTCTCCGTAAAGGTATTTCCGAATATGAGGAGTAAAAAACTGGCCAGCAGGATCAGGTATTTCCTATGGCCGATAAAATCAAGCAATTTGGTGAACGATGAATAAAGCCATGGAATTTTGATCGGTTTCATAAAATTGACTTGTGAATATGAAGTCGTTTTGAAAGTTACCAATTCCCGGTCAATTAATAATGTACGTACTGATCAGGAAGGTGACCCCATGTGCGCCAGACCATTTTTCAAACACCGGATAACCGGTATAGCCCCATGCCAAATAATATTTTCCATTAGATAAAAAAATGACGGAATTTTAGAGGGGATTAACAAAATCTACTAAAATGAAAAAGAT
Organism: Puia sp.; assembly: GCA_041481385.1. GTDB lineage: Bacteria > Bacteroidota > Bacteroidia > Chitinophagales > Chitinophagaceae > Puia. The sequence goes on along the minus strand of JBGPBW010000033.1, from coordinate 5,058 downwards.
ACATGTCATTCAAAATTGGTTTGTTTCGTTACAGCTTCTATTCATTTTATTTTCCTGCAACAGCGCGCCCGAAAAATCCAATGCTGTTGTGGACACAACGGTTGTAAAAGAAGTGACGCCAAAACCGGTCAAGGAAACCGTCATCACGGCCGAACAACAGAGGGCCCTCACGCCGGATACTATATTATATAATTTGAAAGAAGGTAACAAGCGCTTTGTCAACAACAATGTTACCGCAAGGGACCATTCAAGTCTGGTGCGGGCTGCGTCTTTTGGTCAATACCCCAAAGCCGTGATCCTTTCCTGCCTGGATAGCCGGATACCGGTTGAAGATGTTTTCGACAAAGGCATCGGCGATATTTTTGTTGCCCGGGTCGCGGGAAATATTATCAATGACGATATATTGGGCAGCATGGAATTTGGTTGCAAAGTATCCGGGGCAAAGCTAATCGTTGTTTTGGGCCATAGCAGTTGTGGAGCAGTGAAGGGTGCGATCGATCATGTGAAGCTGGGCAATATTACCACCCTGCTTAGTAAAATACAGCCCGCTGTGAAGATGTCACAAAATTTTGCGGGCGACAAAACGTCTAAAAACGCGGACTTTACAGATTTGGTCGGCAGGAATAATGTTTTGCTTTCGATTAAAATAATAAAGTCAAAAAGTGCGATTCTCAAAGAAATGATGGACAAAGGCGAAATCAAAGTGGTGGGTGCCTATTATGACATGAAAACCGGGGTAGTATCCTTTATTGAATAAGTATGAAGGCAAATTTCTTCAGAAGGATTGCCCTGGCTATTTTATTAGGCCTCTGTGTACAGCCTTCATTTGGACAGAAATCGAATTTCGGAAATTGGTTAATCTATTTTGGCAATCAGGCTATTGATAATAAATGGAATTGGTACAATGAAGTTCAGGTCAGGAACTACAATTTTATTGGCGATTTGGAGCAACTGGTTCTGCGTACAGGTATTGGATATAATTTGACAGAAAATAATAATAATGTGCTGCTCGGATTTGCCTATGTATATTCCGAGCGATATGTTCCTGCCATCGAAAAAAAAATATCAAGTGACACGTATGCGATCTATGAACAATTCATAACGAGACAAAACTTCGGCAGGGTTTTCATTCTTCACCGGTACCGGATCGAAGAAAGGTTTTTGCCTGACGACTTCAGGATGAGATTCAGGTATTTTTTATCCTTTAATATTCCGGTTACTGATAAAGCCATGTCCCGGCACACCTTGTATTTTTCTGTATATAACGAGATATTTCTAAATGGTCAGACGCCCGTCTTTGACCAGGATCGTGTTTACGGTGCCATGGGGTTTGTTATTAATCAAAATCTTCGGGCTGAACTCGGCGTCATGACACAGATTTTTGAAAACCGGAATAAAAGCCAGCTTCAAATGGTATTCTTTAATAATATCCCGTTCAAGAAAAAGTGAGTGTTGAAATAGTATTTGTTTCGGGTTAGTTTTTTTCCTGACTAAACGAGGCCATCTTAGTACAGCTTACCATTATCCCAATCCAGCTGGAAAGGTTTTAGCAACAATTTATAGTCTTCGGATCTGGTGCTCCCAGCCGACAAAATCGATGTGCTGCCGTTGGACGGTAGTCCATAATATGTTTTATACATTTCGTGGATGACCTGATTGGAACCGTATATATAAAACGCATTTTGCCTGCGCTGAAGTTTGAAATAATTGTGATTTGACCGAACGAAGATTTGATGCGTGCTGTCGCAATATCCCCAGGCGTCTGTTAATGAAATTTGCCTGCCGTCCGGTTGTGTTATGTAAATGATATCATTTAGTTTATCCTTCGTGATTTCAAACGCTGTAACCGACGGGCTATTGGCTTTGAATTCTTCAAACGTTAAATAAACGCCGGGAACCGGGAAACTATCTTTCAACACAGGAATGTCGAAGAATTTATTTTCGTGAGCTTCTATTTCATGCCATGTAAATTTTCTTTTGGATGAAAGGATGGCATTCCACTGCCAATCCATGGTTGCCAATTTGGATAAGGATGTTTCGAGGGCATCCTGTACCAGAAAACTGACAAATGACTTGTATTTGTTAGCCACCTGGCTGCCGACTATATTCGTAGATACTTTTACTTCAGCGGAAAAAATAGAATCAAACCGGTACAGCGTATAGTAGCCGGAATCCTTACACAAGTAAATCTCGATTTTGGTAAACAGACTGAAGTTTATTCGTTTGCTGGTATCATCTTCCAAATCCCACGTTGTCCGGTTTTCGGATCTGCGAACGTCAGTCGAAATCCAGAATTTTTTCAATACCAAAACGACTGAAAAAGAATCTGATCTCGAGTAATGCACATATTTGTTTATGTACTGTTCTGACTCAACCTGGAATTTCCTCTGGGTGACTATAAATTGGGGATCCAGTTTATTAATTTGAAACAATCCAATGGCTGTTGAATCCGGCCTGACATCAACAAGGGAAATGGAATGGATGGGTATGGAAACCGAATCCTCCGGGGGATCAATGGAAACCGTTCTTTTGTGAAATTTCTTAATATTCATATCCTCCTTTCTTTGGGAAGAAATGGTTTGACTGAAGGAAGTCTTAAACAACAAAAAAATAAAACCTGTGAACAGGATTCTTTTAAACATATGTGATTGTTCGGAATTTTATAAATGCGTAACTCGTCTGACGCAAAAATTTTAATTTATTTACATTCTTATCCCTGACTAATGATTCAAATAAATAATCAAAGTTTTTTGAATACATAAAATAGTCCGAACTGGAATACACTGTTTTTGGCAGTACCATTGCTGTAAGGGCCTTTTTCAATATTTGTTAGTCCCAGGTATAACGCGCGTCAATGCCCAGGTTGATCGACTGGATTTCATATCCTAAACCGAATGACCAGGAGAAGTCTACTGACTGTGTAATGCTTTTGATATCAACAGATGATTGAACATTAGATGTTGCATTAGCAGTTAGCAGGAAGCCAACCTGCAGGCCGGTCTCAGCAAATAGTCCCGATGAATGCTGATATTTAAGAAGTAAAGGCACATTCAAATACCCAAAACTTCTACTAATGGATGAACCTGCTACGTCGCTGTTTGCTCCCTGACCAGAATAGACAATTTCAGGTTGGAGATGAAATGAATTGAAAAGCGGAATGGAGGCCAATAGCCCAACGTTGAAGTTTGTTTTTGAACTGAATGAAATGCTGGAATTTGGAGAAACGCCGGTAAGGCTTATGTTGGTAAGATTTATCCCGGCCTTAACTCCCAACTGAATCTGTGCGGTAGCAAAAACTGAACTTCCAACAGACATAATAACTAAAGCCAATTTCTTCATGGTATTTTTAGTTTGATTGGTTTCATATTGATTTCAAATTTTCCTTAGCGATATTGTATGTGCTGCCTACTTAACTTTCAAAATCCTCACCGTTTTATCCACTTTGTAAACGCCGTCGGCGTGAATATGCATAAAAATAATTCCGGTCGGAAGGCTGCTGACATCGAGAAAACCACCGGCAGTCTGTTGTACCGTCAGCAGGGTAAGGCCTCTGTCGTCGTAGAAACTGAGATCGAGCAACAAAGGTTGACCATTGGCATGTTGGGTTATGACCAGGTAGTTGGTCACCGGATTGGGATAATAGGTGATGTATTGATCATCCGGAAGCTGAATGGCCTGGGCTCCTCCCCAATAATACGGTTGTGAATAATCGCTGTTACATCCGTCCTGGGTTGCGGTCACAAAATATTCACCCATAAGTTGGGGCAGGATCACCCGTGAGGTGTCGAAAGCCGGGACGATATTATAGAAATACCATTGGTTGCCACTGAGTGAGCTGGAAACCAAACTGTCATTGGCTCCTTCAGTGATGGAGGGAGCGGGCACTGTTTTCACGATCACCTGTTGCGCGGCAGAAATGGTGGTGATGCTGTCGGAACTGGTTTCAACCCTGTATACACCCGCAGAATCAGCAACCAGGGTGTTGTCTCCGGAAATGGCCACACCATCTTTGAACCATTGATTATTTGATGCGGCCGTACTGCGCAGCAGCACATTTTTACCCCGGCAAAATATGGTGTCTCCTTCCGGAAAAATCTGCGGAATAAAAACAATGCCTCCGATGCTGCCGATACCGAAAAGCGTCTGAACAGTAGATCTGCCGGACGCACCGGGACCCACCAAGGCATCAATCTCGCCAGACGAAACGACCCACATGGAATCAGCAGGCACGCCACCGAAACGGACACTTGTGGTGTTATTAAAATTGTGGCCGCTCAGTTTAGCCAGTGTGCCTTTATATACTGTGTCCACAGAGATGCTGTCAATGACGGGATCACCAATGGTATTTCTGAAAACCGAAATGGATTGCTGGCTGGCATTGGCTACTATGAGATCGGGTTTGCTGTCTCCATCGAGATCACTGGTAAAATACAAGTCGTCACCAGGACCGGCAGAGATATCGACAGTCGGCGTGAAGGAGAGCGGGCCTGTGCCCGGATAATTGTTTTGCCAAAGAGATACCAATCCTGAACTGTAACGGCCAAAGCCCAGATCGGCTTTCCCATCACCGTTAAGATCAGCAATGGCTGCGGAGTTTGCATTTTCACCGGAAACGAAATCGGGCAGTCCATCGCCATCGAGATCGCCCGCGGTAATATAAGTTGGAATCACGGCTGTCGCCTGATCAACACCGGGCGCGAGCGCGAACTTACCACCCAGGGAAATATTGCGGTAAACGGTTAGCGTTTGAACGTTGCCGTTAGCAGCGATGATATCGGGTCTTCCATCCTGGTCCATGTCTGCAGCGATGATATAGTCGAGATGCCCCATATTGGTATAGTCGATTGGCTGACCAAAAGTCGGATCGTCCTGTCCATAATACGTCGTGTTGGGGTAGACGGAAATCGTGCCTGTACTGCCATTACTGACGACTATATCCGGGAGGGCGTCTCCATTTATATCCGCAATACAAATGCCTCTTGTGCCATTGGTTGTGTATAGCGTGACAGAACCACCAATATATCCGCCGCCTGGAAAGAGGTTGTTGCTGATCACCGT
>JBGPBW010000032.1:0-28015 GCA_041481385.1 Puia sp. | reverse complement strand
GTATAAAACAATCCGTTCCCTGCTGGGAAACTATGATAACCAACAGGGCATCAGGAAGGAATTCCCCAGGAAATCCATAGAAAGGAGAAATACCGGTTATGCGCTGGACATCCTGTTGGATATGGCCCCTTTCACTGCCGGTGGTCCCGATTTTAATTTCTGTAAACTGATCGCCGGCTCTGAAGGCACGCTGGCCCTTATTACAGAGATCAAACTGAACCTGATTCCGCTTCCGCCAAAAGAAACCGGGCTTTTATGTGTGCATTTCCAAAACATCGATGAGTCCCTCCGGGCCAACCTGGTTGCACTGAAATATAAACCCAGTGCGAGTGAATTGATCGATCATTATATTCTGGAATGCACAAAAGATAATATCGAACAAAACAAGAATCGGTTTTTTGTACAGGGCGATCCGGGTGCCATCCTGGTGATCGAATTCAAAAGAAACAATCGGGAGGAAATTGAAAAAATAGTGAGCGCTTTAGTGGACGATTTAAAAATTGCAGGGCTCGGTTACCATTTCCCTTTACTGTTCGGAGAAGATACCGGTAAAATCTGGTCACTCCGAAAGGCGGGACTGGGCCTGCTCGGTAATATGCCGGGCGATAAAAAACCGGTGCCCGTAGTGGAAGACACGGCAGTGGATGTTCATGACCTCCCGGCCTATATCGCTGAATTCAACGAGCTGCTGAAGAAACACAATCTGCATTCCGTTCATTACGCACATGCCGGTTCAGGGGAAATTCATCTTCGACCCATTATCAACCTGAAAACGGAGGAAGGCAATAAAATGTTCCGAACCATTGCAACAGAAATTGCCGGTCTGGTAAAAAAATATCAGGGTTCCCTCAGTGGGGAACATGGCGACGGAAGGCTTCGCGGAGAATTTATAAAGCAAATGGTGGGTGAGCACAATTATGAATTGTTTAAACAAATTAAGAACAGTTGGGATCCCCTGCATATTTTCAATCCGAATAAAATTGTGGATACGCCGTCCATGAATACCATGCTCAGGTATTCTCCAGGTCAGAAAACGCCGGTATTCAATACCGTTTTTCGTTACTATAATCAGGATGTGCTTCAACATGCAGAACAATGTAACGGTTCCGGCGACTGCCGGAAGACGCAATTGTCTGGTGGAACGATGTGCCCCTCATATATGGCGACAAAAAACGAAAAAGATACAACGCGTGCCCGGGCAAACATCCTCAGGGAATTTCTAACCAACTCAGAAAAACTTAACCGGTTTGATCATCAGGAAATATATGAAGTCATGGACCTTTGCCTCAGTTGCAAAGGTTGCAAATCTGAGTGCCCTTCCAATGTGGATGTAGCCAAACTCAAAGCCGAGTTTCTTCAGCAGTACCACGATGTACATGGGGTACCGTTCCGGTCCCGGCTGATTGCTCATTTTGCTAAAACGGCTCAATTGGGTTCAATAGCGCCCAGTCTGTATAATTTTCTTGTGACAAACCCATTAACCAGCAGGCTCATTAAAAGTTTCTCCGGGTTTGCTGTGAAACGTTCCATGCCGAAGTTATCCCGGTTGACATTACGGAAATGGTATAATAAAAACTCAAAGGGAAAAAGCAAATCTTCAAAAAAGACTGTTTATTTATTCTGCGACGAATTCACCAACTACAATGATGCAGAGACCGGCATCAAGGCCATCTTACTTTTGGAAAAACTGGGGTACGAGGTTATTATACCCCAACATGAAGAAAGTGGACGTGCCTGGTTATCAAAAGGGTTATTGAGAGCGGCGAGGAAAATCGCCAACAAGAATATTTCCTTGTTGAAGGAGCTGGTAAGTGCAGAACATCCCCTCCTGGGAATTGAACCCAGTGCGATCCTGACTTTCCGGGACGAATATGTTGACCTGGCTGATGACAACCAATTTGCAGCAGCCCGGGAACTGTCGAAACATGTATTTCTGATCGATGAATTCATTACTGCGGAAATTAAAGCAGGCCGACTCGATAAAAAACTGTTTACAAAAGAGCCGCGGCTGATCAAATTACACGGGCATTGCCAGCAAAAGGCTCTTTCATCCGTTTCGCACTCTGCAACAATGCTTTCTTTTCCAGAAAATTATCGGGTCGAAATCATCCCATCCGGTTGTTGCGGTATGGCCGGCTCTTTCGGATATGAAAAAGAGCATTATGCTTTGTCCATGCAAATTGGCGAACTGGTTTTGTTACCAGCTGTTCGCCAGCAGCCAGAGGAAGTGATCATTGCTGCACCCGGTACCAGTTGCAGGCACCAGATCAAGGATGGCAGCGGAAAAACAGCCCTGCATCCGGTGGAAATTTTATACGATGCATTATTGAAAAAATAATCACCTGGTTCCATTCACAGAGCCGGTAGCCTGATGGTGATCCTGGCACCTTTCCCAGGTTCACCGGAAGCCGATATCGTTCCCTGATGATTGTTTACAATTTTCTTACAGATTGCCAGACCGATTCCTGTACCGGAATATCCGGGACCGGATTCCAGACGACGGAATAATTCAAAAATTCTGTCGGCATCATTCTGGATGAAGCCGATGCCATTGTCTGAAATGGTAATGTTATAAAAACTCTTTCTTTCGTCAGGATTATCACCATCTTCCTGCTCCAGCGTGCTAGTGATTTTTATTAACGGGCGTTTATTATCCCGGCTGTATTTGATGGCATTTGAAATGACATTTGAAAAAACCTGGACAAACTGAAGTTTCATCAGGTGTAGGGTGGGGAGGTGATCCCGCTCCACCAATACCTCTTTTTCCTGCAGTGATTCCGACAGGTCGAGCAGCACTTCATCCAATACAAGGTCGAGATCCGTGAGTTCCCTGGGCAGCTCCAACATGTCAGTCTGGGAATACTGCAAAACCCCCTGAATCAACTTTTGCATTCTCACGCAGGCACTCTGTATTCGTTTCAGCGAATCTTTTACATCATCCGTAATACCTTCTTTTTCTTCAATCCGGTTTGTCCATATTCTGATTTTACGGATGGGTTCCTGCAAATCATGGCTCGCGATATAACTGAACGATTCAAGTTCCTTATTTTTCAGTTCGAGTTCCTGTTTTTTATATTCAAGTTCCTGGGTATAAATCCGCCTTTCATCTTCAGCCAGTTTGAGTTGTGTAAGGTCCCGGGTAACTTTTGAAAATCCAATCACATCGCCCTGCTTGTTATGAAGAGCCGTTATAACAATACTGCCCCAGAACCTGGTCTGGTCCTTTCTCAAACGCCAGCCTTCGTGACTTGCTTTCCCTTTTTGCGTAGCCTCCAGGATTAACTTTTCCGGTAACTTGTTTTCCCGATCTTCCATTGGATAAAAAATCCTGAAATTCTTACCTACAATTTCCTCCGCTTTGTATCCTTTTATTTTTTCTGCACCGCTGTTCCAGTTTTCAATAATGCCTTCGGTCGAAAGAAGAAGTATCGCGTAATCCTCAACTTCATTGATCATTTTAAAATAACGGTCCTCCTGTTTACGGATTTCTTCAGCATTCTGCCGGATGGCGTTATCGAATGCCATTTGTTCAGTAATATCCAGGGAGACATTAATGACCTTTTCGATTTCGTTATTCGCTCCTCTTTCGAAGACGGCTCCGAACGTGTGAAACCAGCGCCACTGACCATTGGCATGCCGCATCCGATAGGTAAATTCCCGGATCTGTTCAGGAGCATCCGGAGAATCTTTACGATTGGCGTTCTCAACGGCTGCCAGATTTTCTGCAAGGATGCGGGGCAGATCATCGGGATGTGTGATCCGCATAAAAAATTCAGTTCCCTGTTTAAGCACTTCCTCCTGACGATACCCCATCACAGTCTGAATGGCCTGGTTGATAAAAAGAAATTTTCCCGTTTTTATATGATATACAGCAATAATAGAAGGCGTCAGTTCAGCAATTTTTTGAATAAAATGCTCTTTCTCCTGGTGTTCTTTCTCAATTATTTTCAGAGACGTCACATCCTGAAGCGTACCAAACATTTTTTCAGCATGTCCCTGCTCATCTTTCAAGACCTGCCCGAGTGCATGCAGGCATTTCTCTCTCCCGTCCGGAAACACGATCCGGTAATAGAAATCATGGGGCAATCCTGTCAACCTTGAATATTCCATTTCCTTCCGGACAAACTCCGCATCTTCCGGATGATTGAACAAAGCCAGATCATTTAAAGCGGTCTGTGGCTTCATCTCATATATCCTGTATAATTCATCAGACCAGGCAATGGTATTGGTTGCCAGATCCAGGGACCAATTACCAATATGGGCAATCTGCTGGGCCTGTTCGAACAATTCATGCTGCATATGAAGCAAACTGCGGATGGAGATCGTATCCTGCACGCTGGTAAATGCATTCACTTCTTCCATTAATTGAATACTTAATTTCTGGTCGGCGGTATACGTCGGTAACGCATCCCTGAATAATTTACAACGGATATAACTGAGCATAGAAATGTCCTCAGGAGAAATCTGCCCGGGAGAAAGTTGTGGAATTTTGTTGTTCATCCAGTTCCGCACTGATCGCTCTATATATTCAACTGCCTGGTTTGCCGCCAGCGCGCTGAGTACATTTCGCAATCCCTGAGCAGATATTTCAATCAGTTGCTCCTTTGAAAAATCAGTAAAATGGCTCAACAGGGGAATTTTTAATTCCCTGGAAATCCGGTATTGTTCAAGGGCGAGCTCGGTGATCCTGTTTTCATAAAGGAACCTGGCATATTCCGGCAAGTGGTTAAACTGAAGCCGTTTAACCATAACCTCGTCAATATGTATTTCGACTGAATCGGGATAGGGATTTGAAAGGCCGGGTCCTGGCATAATAATCGGTTAGGTGGCAAATTGGGTCATCAAAAATGTATTTGTCCGGAATTTAGGTACAAAAGATATCCAAATTTGTCCGGGACATGCAAATCGGATTTATCATATGCTGAGAAAATCATACCAGCCCCCTGACCCCGCGGTCCTTCGGAAGAAATTGACTGAATCCCTGATTTTTAAATAAATTACATTTCAGGCTTAAAGCCTAAAGCTTAAAGCTTAAAGCTTAAGGCCTAACGGTCAACGGTCAACCGTCAACCGTCAACCATCAACCGTCAACCGTCAACTTTTACTCTTTTAATTAAAAAACATGAATACTCGCCGGCAGTTCCTCCAGAAAATCAGCGGTTCAGCAGTAGGACTTTCAGTTTTACCCGGTTACCTGCCGGCAGCCTGCAATACGGTTACGGATGCATTGGCTGATGGACCAGTTCTGCGGGTAGCTATTCTGGGCCTGGGGAATTATGCAAGCCGGGTTGCCGAAGCCATGGTCAGCTGCAAACGGGCCAAACTCACAGGTCTCATCAGTGGTACACCTTCAAAAATCAAAACCTGGCAGGCCAGGTACAATATTCCGGATAAGAACTGCTACAACTATGAAAATTACGACGCCATCCGGGATAACCCGGATATCGATGCCGTCTATGTAATCACGCCAAACGCCCTGCATGCAGAAGAAGTTATCCGGGTGGCCAAAGCAGGAAAACAGGCGATTTGTGAAAAACCTATGGCCGTCAGCGTGAAAGAAGGAGAGGACATGATAGAGGCCTGCAAAAAAGCAAATGTGAAATTACTGGTGGGTTATCGCATGCATTTCGAGCCCCATACGCTGGAGATTGTCCGTTTGCGTAAAGCGGGCGAATTTGGGAAAATCACTTTCTTCAGTGGATTATCCGGATTTGTTATCGGCAATCCCGACCAGTGGCGTTTGAATCCAAAACTTTCCGGAGGCGGTTCCCTAATGGATATCGGAATTTATTCGGTTAATGGTTCCCGTTATATGACCGGGGAAGACCCGATTTGGGTCAATGCCGTTGAAACAAAAAATGATCCGGTTAAATTTGTCCCGGGAATCGATGAAACCATTCAGTTTCAGCTCGGTTTTCCCAGCGGAGCTGTCGCGTCCTGCCTTTCAACCTATTCCATGAACTGGCTCGACAGATTTTTCCTCGATGGTCTAGACGGTTTTGCCGAACTGCATCCTGCTACCGGTTATGATCCGACCCAGGGACTTACACACAAAGGCCCGTTAAATTTTCCCAATACCATTCATCAGGCAGTACAGATGGACGAAATGGCTGCCATCATTCTGGATGGCAAAAAACCCATACTGCCAGTAGATGGAGAAGAAGCCCTCAAAGATCTGAAGGTTATCGAAGGCATTTATAAATCAGCCAGATCAGGCAGGACGGAGAACCTGCACTTATAATTTTCTGTATCATTCGGTGCCCACCACTTCATATACACATTTACCTCTATCCGAAATGAACAATCATACGAATACCATTCAATGTCCGATTCTTTTTTTGGTTTTCAACCGGCCTGATAAAACCAGCCGGGTATTTGAAGAGATCAAAGCGGCAAAACCCAGCCGGCTTTACATCAGTGCCGACGGGCCCCGACCGGGAAATACGGAAGACCTTCGATTATGTAACACAGTCAGGGCAATCGTCACCAATATTGACTGGCCCTGCAAAGTCAAAACACAATTCAACCTGGAAAATAAAGGTTGCAAAATGGCCGTATCCTCTGCCGTCAACTGGTTTTTTGAGCAGGAAACGGAGGGCATCATCCTGGAAGATGATTGTCTGCCATCTCCTGCTTTTTTTAATTTCTGCGATGACCTGCTTGAAAAATACAGAACCGACACCCGGATATTTTGTATCACCGGTTTCAATGGCCAGCAAGGGCAGCAACGGGGTGAGGCGAGTTATTATTTTTCACAGGTCAGCAATATCTGGGGCTGGGCATCCTGGCGAAGGGTTTGGAAATTGTATGATCCTGATCTCAGCAGGTATACGAATGAACATGCGCTGCGCTTTCTCCAAAATAATTTTCAGGACCCCCTGCTCATCAGCGAGTGGATGGACATTTTTGAACAGTTAAAAGAAGGAAAAATAGATGGCTGGGATCAACAGTTGCGTTTTCTGTCATTTTTTGAAAATGGATTATGTATAGTTCCCAATGTTAACTTGATCAGCAATATTGGATTTGGTCCTGACGCTACACATACTATGAATCCTGATGATCAGTATGCCAACCAGGCATTCGGAGAGTTGAAAACCCTGATCCATCCTGTTTTGGTTATACCCGATAAAGAAGCTGATTATTTTTTACTCAACAATGAATTCAGGCTGGATGAAAAACGGCTGAAAATACAAAAAGACCAGCTTCCACGCCAGTGGTTTACGAAATGGTTCCGCGACCTATTTAAAAAAGACAAATCATGACCCCGCGCTTAAAAACCATTCAGCGGTTTGTCGGATCCCGTCTTCATAGCCAGTCGGCCGGAAATTGAATGCTTTTTCGAATTTGGAAGAATCGAACTCATAAGGGAATTCATTCTGATAAAGCATTTCTCCCAATTCTCTCATAATGGGCACGAACAATCCGACGACTCCGATCAGCCATTTGGGAAGTACCTGAACGCTCGCACGGGCATGCATATATTTTGCTGCGATTACTATAAATTCTTTTCCTGACGGTGCAGGGGAAGTTGTGGGCAGGTGCCAGGTTTGCCCAAAGGCAGATTCTGTGGTTGCCAGCAGATAAAGTCCCGCCGCTGCGTCCGGTGTATAGGTAAAAGAATGTGTCTGATTGGCATTCACAAACCATTGCGCTGTTTTTCCCTTTTTCATTTTGTCAAAAATCAGTAGACCGGCAACGCTTGTCGCCTTTGCGCGCGGACCATAAAAATCTGCTGATTTCGCAATAATGGCGCGGAGACCTCCCCCATTCATTTCTTTAAGCAACATCTGATCCACTTCAGCCCTGATCCTTCCTTTTTCACTGTTTGGATTAAAGGGTGTGGATTCCGTCATCCTGCCCTTTACCCTGCCATACATATATACATTGTCGAAAAAAATAAGACGGGCACCAACAGCTTTGCAGGCGTCGATGGTATTGCGCATGATCACGGGCCAGCTTTTCTTCCAGATTTTCTTACTGTACTCCAGGCCCACCAGCAGATAAACAACATCGGATCCTTTCACCGCCTTCAAAACATCTTCCGGGTTCAGCACATCACCCGAAACAACTTCTGCACCCGGAACGGGTTTGGGACTCCTTGAAAATATTCTGATCTGCTGGCCATTGGACTGAAGAATGGGAACCAGTTCAGTAGCTATTGTACCATTTCCACCTAACAAAGTATGCAGTGCCATATCTGATATTTAATGGACACAAATTTACGGATTAAGGCTGAAGGCTTAACGCCAATTGGTCAACGGTCAACAGTCAACGGTCAACGGTCAACAGTGAACAATCATCGGTCAACCGCCAACTGCCAACCGTCAACCAACTTGATGTAGTAATGTAGTAGTTCAGTTTCCAACAGGCTGCCTATCTTTATAATTATTATCATACGATAAACTGCACCATGCCGAACAGACGTATTGCCATTCAACAGTTACTCATCATCTGGGCCGGGGCGGCACTCCTGCCGTCCTGTTTGCACAATGAGGAAAAAGTATCCATCCCGCTTAAGCTCATCCACATTGATCCGGCCGACGAAAATATGCTGGCCAGCCTCGCTGAAACCATACTTCCGAAAACCGACTCACCCGGAGCACGGGACCTGTCAGCGCATCTGTTCGCACTGAAAATGGTTGACGTTTGTTATACAAAGGAAAACCAGGAAAAATATATCCGCGGAATGAAGGATTTTGAATCCTGGGTGATGAAAAAAACGGGTAAGACCTTCTCCGAAACTTCTGATTCAGAAAAGCTGGCCCTGGTCGGGGAACTGGATAAACAGAAACCCACAGACGAAAGCATTTCCTTTTTTTACCAATCGACAAAAAGATTAACGATCCAGGCTTATACGACCTGTGAATACTTCTTAACAAAAATCCGCGGATACAAAATGATTCCCGGAAGGTTCCAGGGATGTGTTCCATTAAAAACAGCATAAATTTTCTTTTACATATGGGTAACGGGAACGGTGATTTGAAATCAAGAACATTTGACGCGATTGTAATTGGCTCCGGGATGAGCGGGGGATGGGCCGCAAAAGAACTTTGTGAAAAAGGTTTGAAAACCCTGGTATTGGAAAGAGGGCGGGATGTGGTCCACCTCAAAGATTATCCGACCACCAACATGTTGCCCTGGCAGTTCGAGTACCGGGGTCAGCTTCCGGCAGCCGTCATAGAAGCAAACCCGGTGGTGAGCAAATGTTATAATTTCCGGGAAGATGCTGTTCAGTTTTTTGTTAAGGACAAGGAACATCCCTATGTGCAGGACAAACCCTTCGATTGGATCCGGGGTTATCAGACGGGCGGGAAGTCCTTATTATGGGCAAGGCAAACGCAGCGATGGAGCGACTTTGATTACGAAGGCCCGGCCCGTGACGGATTTGCTGTCGACTGGCCCATCCGGTATAAGGATATTGCTCCCTGGTATAGTTATGTAGAAAAATTCGCTGGAATATCCGGAAATAAAGACGGCCTCGATGTGCTGCCTGACGGAGAATTTCTCCCTCCGCTGGAGTTGAGTTGTGTAGAAAATTATTTCAAGGATTTTGTTGCAAAGAATTATAACGGCCGTCACGTCATTTATGCGCGCTGCGCACATTTAACAGAACCCAAACAGATTCATTTTGATCAGGGCCGCGGCCAATGCCAGAACAGAAATCTTTGCCAGCGGGGTTGTCCCTTTGGTGGTTACTTCGCCGCCAACTCAACGACGATTCCGTGGGCAATAAAAACCGGAAATATGACGCTCCGCCCCTTCTCTGTGGTTCATTCTATCATATATGATGAGAAAAAAGGGAAAGCTACCGGCGTGCGGGTTGTGGATGCGCAAAGCAGGGAAGTGATCGATTATCATGCCCGCATCATTTTTGTAAATGCTGCAGCCGTCAATACCAATCTCATTCTTTTGAATTCAAGGTCCGGACGTTTCCCCAATGGATTGGGCAACGACAGCGGCTTGCTTGGGAAATATTTTGCGTTTCACAATTACCGCGGGCATATTTCAGCGGAATACGAAGGATTTATGGACAGCACCACCGCAGGTGGCAGGCCCACCAGCGCTTATATTCCCCGATTCCGGAATGTACACAAACAGGAAACGGATTTCCTGCGCGGTTATGCCGCAGGTTTTTCGGCAGGCCGGTATTCCTCGGGCAAAGCAGATGGATTCGGCGTGGCATTAAAAGAGAATCTTGCTAAAAAAGTTCCAGGTCCCTGGTATGTGGGATCCCATATGATGGGAGAAACCATACCTAAAGAATCGAATTTCCTAAGTCTGGATTCCGGTAAAACAGATGAATGGGGCGTGCCGCTGCTTCATTTTTCCGTCGACTACGATGAGAATGATGAAAAGATGGTTAAAGACTTCAGCGACCAGCTAACGGACATGTATACCCGTGCAGGGTTCAAAAATATAAAAACATACGACAGCAAACAGGCGCCGGGACTGGATATTCATGAGATGGGCGGTGTGCGCATGGGTAAGGATCCTAAAACATCGCTGCTGAATAAATGGAATCAGATGCATGAATGTAAAAATGTTTTTGTCACTGACGGAGCTTGTATGACATCTACTTCAACCCAAAACCCCTCGCTTACTTATATGGCGCTTACGGCCAGGGCCTGCGATTACGCGGTCGACCAGATGAAAAAAAATGAATTGTAAAGGATTTTCTTGATCTTCGTCATATATACTACATTATGACAACCATTCGTCAGTTTTGTTTCGCGCTTATGATCATGTTTACTATCTGGTCCTGCACAGGTTCTTCCATGCGCATCATGGCGACCTGGATAGATAATAAAGATTCGATTAAACCGCAACCCGGAAGGCACAAGACCTTCATCTTCGCGATGACACAGAATTATGAGGCGGAATTAAATCTTGAGACTGACCTCGCTGCTGCTGCAGCTGCCCGCGGTGTACTAACTGTAAAATGCATCGACGCATTCGGGCCCATACTCACCGTCGATAAAATGCCCAAAACGGACGTGATGCTTAAAGCCATCCGCGACCTGGGCTGCGATTATATTTTTACCATCGCCGTGGTTGACCAGCATTCTGAGACCCACTATGTGCCTCCTTCAACTTCCACCAGCGTATATGTACCCTACAGCGGTTACGGATATTATTACAGCGGATATTATGCCTGGAGCCCCACGATATATTCTCCCGGTTATTACTCAACAGATAAGACCTATTTTATTGAAAGCAATTTGTTCGACGCCAAAACGGAGAAAATGCTGATGTCCATGCAGTCCAAAGTGGTCAATCCACCCGATATCACCAAGGCCAGCAAACAATACACGAATATGCTGGTGACCGAACTCCAGGCACACGGGCTATTGAAATGATCTTCATCACCCGGGTTACTTTTTCTGAGTTCCGGATATTAAGATTAGAATACGATTAACCATTGCCGTTATAGGGTGCTTGTGGAATTATATTACTGAAACTGCATCGGAATGCGGATGTCCAGTTTGCAGCCGATACCGGGATTGGTTTCAAAACTGGCTTCCCCGTTAAAAGATTCTACCCGGTTAATGATATTGACAATTCCGACGCCGTTTTTCTTCATGCCGACTTCAAAGCCAATTCCATTATCGTGGATCGAAATATAAATCTGATCTTTTTCAGAATAGATCCTGACTTTCGCCCGGGATGCAGAAGCATGTTTGTACACATTATTCAGTTGCTCCTGCACAATCCGGTACAAGTTGAGTTTTAATTCATTTAGCAGTTCAGATTTTTCATCAATTTTATATTCAAAGGAAATCTTAAATCCGATTCCTTCTTCCATCACTTTCACCAGGGAAAGGATTTGTTCCCGCAGATCAAATCCCTTCAGCGGTGTTACATGTTTTTTACTCAGGATCCGAATTTCATTAATGGTCGCATCGATCAGGCGGATGGATTTATCTACAAATTCCTTTTTGCCCGCTGTTTTCATCTTTGCCGTACTCAAAACCATACGGGTGCTGGCCAGCAGTTGATTCACATTATCGTGCAGTTCCCGGCCGATAATATTCCTTTCCCGTTCCTGAGCTTTAATGACGGCCCGGTTGATCTTTTTTTGTTCCTGCACCTGCTGCTCCAGCCTTTCCTGCTCCATCTCCCGCTGCATTTTTCGAATGGCGGTAACGTCCCGGATAATGCCCATGACCCGGTCATCCCCGAACTTTTTCAAATTGGCTTCGGTTTCAATAATAGAACCGTTCTTGTGCAACATAAATCGATCGCTGAAAATATGCTTTCCTTTCAGGAGCAAATCCTTGCGCAACGGATTTTCCTTTTTTTGAACGGGGCATACCAGGGAGTTCACATTCATCAATAACAATTCCTTTCTGGAATAACCGAATAATTTGCTGAAGCTGCTGTTCAGGTCGGTAATATTTCCATCCAGATCGGTTACCAGGATGGGATCGGATGCCTGTTCAAAAAGGGAACGGTATTTCTTGTTGCTTTCTTTAATTTCTTTCATTGCCGTTTCCCTGGGTGTCAGATTCATTCCCGTACCCAGCAGGCAAAGTTTTCCTTCATAAGTAACAGATACCCCGTTGAGGAAATATAAATAGCGGTTGCCGTCTTTAGCGACCACCTCAGCTTCAGTTTCATTATACCCTTCTTTATATACTTTGCGTGTGGCCTCTATCATCCGCTCGTGGTCTTTTTTGTCGAAAAAATCCAATGGATGCATGTGCCGGATTTCTTCCCCGCTATACCCCGATGCAACTTCAAAATTTTTATTCCAGCGCAAATAGGTGCCGAACTGGTCCTGCAGGTAAAAGATGCCCGGCAGGCAGTTAATGATCAGATCAGAAAGCTCCCGTTCCTTGATCAGCCGGTCTTTGAGTGTTAACTTCTGAAATTGTTTTAAAGAAGTATATTTTCTTGTTGAATCTTCCGCACCCGGATTCGTATTCGCAGTCATTATTTGGTTTTAATGATGAATCTGGCTCCCTGAGTCCACCTCATTTTCGGGGTGCAAAACTAAACCATTTTATCATAATATTTCTTTAAAACTTGAGGTGAATCAATTTTGCAGACTTGTAAAACAAGGATTAAACACTCAATATATACAAACCCTGCTTATTCCGGACGCTAAAAAAAGAAACCTGCCGCTTGGCAGGTTTCTTTTGCTCAGATTGAAAAAACTATTTCTTATTCCCTTGTTTCCCTTTTTGCCAGCTTGAACCTTCTCCGCTCTGTACGCTGCTGTGTTCCCGGTTTCCTTTGCGGTTTCCGGAATCCATAGCTTCGTTGCCCCCACCCTGCTGAGACTTGTTGGATTTCTTGTTCTGATCTCCTGCAGTTCCCTGATGTTTGGAAGCTTCTTCCTGATTTGTGTGTTTCATAATAGATGATTTAATACGGAATGAATTCAAATGCTGTGCCTGAATGAGCTATGTTTTACTCCGCCTGTTTTCAATAAAGGATGTGGAGCCATTTCCTGTTAAAACCTTTCTGATTTGGATAAAATATTCCCCCGGGCCGTCCCCGGATTTTAAATATTCCTTACATTTTAAAATATTATGTCTGCCGGATCGTCTACCCATATAGTGTATGACGGCGGCAGATACGATAAACGTCCAGATGAGTGAATTAAAATCAAATTCCATTACGGCAATTGTTAAAAGTTATAGCAGGCGCCTGATGGGATTTATTCGCAAGCGTGTCGCCACTGAAGCGGATGCGGAAGATATTCTGCAGGATGTTTTCTATCAGCTGCTGGGGAATAAGGAACCCATCGACCAGATCACAGCCTGGCTTTTTACTGTGGCCCGGAATAAAATAACCGATCGCAGCAGAAAAAAACAAACCGTGCCCATGGACGGACTCTTTTTCGAGGGAGAAGATGGCGAACCGGTAGAATGGATGGAAATTCTGATGGATAATTCATCAAATCCGGAAACCCTTTATCTGAGAACCCTGTTCAGGGAAACCCTGAAAGAAGCACTGGACGAATTACCCGAAGAACAAAAACAGGCATTTATCCTGAACGAGATGGACAGCATTCCCTTCAAACAGATCGCAGATGAAACGGGTATCCCCGTCAATACGCTGATCTCGCGAAAACGATACGCCGTGCTGCACCTGAGAACTAAACTGGCCGATCTGCACGAAGCTTTAAAAAACTATTAAAATAAAACACAATGAACCGTTACGGATTTCCCCGATTTTTCCTTTTTCTGCTTTTTATTTTTGCATTCCTGGTACCACTCGGATTTATCGTCATGGCACTTTGGAATAACATCCTGGTTGCAGTCGTCCACGTGCCGCTGATTAATTTCTGGCAGGCCCTGGGTCTTTTTGCGCTGTCCCGCATTTTATTTGGAGGATTCCCCGGTAAACCGGGCTGGGCCGGCCATGGCCGCCGCCGGAGAGAGATGGAAGAAATGAGAAATAAATGGTTTAACCTCTCCCCTGAGGAAAAAGCAAAATTCCGCCAGAACTGGAAAGGTCGTTGCGGCGGCGGCGGAGTGCCGTCGACTCCGGAAGCCCCCGTTGCGGAATAATCATTTACCTTGGGAGAGCGGGCCCTTCTTTTGATAGGAATGGATCAACCCAACTGCCCGGTTCTGCATGGTCATAATGAAAAAAATTAACATTGCCCGGCTACTGCAACAGGCTTTTGAAGATTTCAGGAAGAATGATCCATTACGCATGGCCGGAGCAACGGCTTTCTTTACCACTTTTGCCCTGCCCGCCGTCCTGTTAATTCTCATACAGGTGTTCGGGCTGGTGTTGGGTCCGAGGTTTATGTCCAGGCAGTTGTTTGAGAATCTGGGTGAAGTGTTTGGCCGGAATACAGCCGCTGAATTACATAAAACCCTTTTTAATGTGAGGCTGCTGATCAGACATGGGTGGGCGGCATTTTTCGGTTTTCTTTTTCTGATTTTTGTAGCAACCACTTTGCTGAAAGTGGTTAAGGATTCGCTGAATCAGTTATGGAATATCCGGACGACAGCCCATCCGGGAATCAGATACAACCTGCTGACCCGGGCCAAATCGTTCATCGTCATCCTCCTTGGCGGTCTGCTTTTTTTAATGGTGTTATTGGCTGAGGGTGGAATTGACTTTTTGCAGCAACATACTAATAATCAGACTGCGGGTACTAACCCGGTGTTCAGGATGGCGGTCAGGCAGTGCCTTTCCTTCCTGCTGATTACGATTTGGTTTTCCCTGCTTTTTAAATTTCTGCCGGACGGAAGGCCATCCTGGAAAACGGTGATCACGGGTGGAGCATTTACCAGCTTTTTTTTCAACCTGGGTAAATTATTGCTCCAATGGCTGCTCTCCTACAGTAATATGCAGACCATTTACGGAGCATCAACTTCTTCGGTATTACTCCTATTGTTTGTTTTTTATTCCTCCTTTATTTTTTATTACGGGGCCTGTTTCACCCGGGTTTGGACCGAGTTCAATAAAAAAACCATCCCACCCGGGGAACATGCGGAGAATTATGAATGGTCCCAGGTGAAAAAACCCCGCGCGGCCTCCTGACTATTTGGGTTTGAACTCCATCTTAACCCCGATTCCTTTTCCGGATTTTTTCTGTTCAGCGGTCTGGTAGATGGTTTTGGTCATTGTTCCGAGGAACTTACCGCCAAATTTCAGATAACTGATTGAATCAGACTTTTTGATGATGGTGGCTTTGTCAATATCTGCCGGCGTGGGAACCCTGTTCAGGTACTGGGTGAGATACTTTTTGGCCATATGGTGATCCACATTGGTCGTTTGAATCTGGGCCATTGGGATTTCCTTTTCCGGAAATATGCTGGAAGAGGAAATCTTCGCGGGAGATTTTCGCTTTGCCGGTAGTTTTTCCCTGGCCGGTTTTTTAGGTTCCGGTTCGGGTTCCACCACTTTGGCGGCTGCTTTTGATTTTTGTGGCACTGTGTATAATTTAAGGTTTCAGGGTAAATATAAGCATAAATAAGGCAGGACCCCGGAAAGCCTGTTTCTGGTGCGGTTACCAGAGACGATGAGCCTGGAATTTCCGCCCCGGATTTTTGAATAAACCGCTGATTATGGCTTAGATTAGATGATAATTTATTAAATGAAACTCATCAGGTGGAGAAAAGGAAACAAAACCCATCCGGGCATTGTAATCGACGGATTATATTATGACATCTCTTCCTTCGGGGAGGATTTTAATGAGGGTTTTTTCGAAACGAATGGACTGGACCGGCTTTGGACTTTTCTCCAAAAACACAGCGGGAATTTGACAAAGCTGGAGAACCCGGTAAACCTGGACAGCCCCATCGCCCGGCCCTCTAAAATTGTATGCATCGGCCTGAACTATGCTGATCATGCGAGGGAAACCAAAGCCCAGCCTCCCCCTGAGCCTGTTATTTTCTTGAAATCCACTACTGCACTCAGCGGGCCCTTTGATCCTGTGATCATACCCCGAAATTCCAGAAAAACGGATTGGGAAGTGGAGCTGGCGGTGGTCATGGCAAAAAAAGCATCTTATGTGGAGGAATCTGAGGCCCTGAGTTATGTGGCCGGTTATTGCCTCCACAACGACGTGAGTGAACGGGAATTCCAGATTGAACGCAGTGGTACCTGGGATAAGGGTAAGGGTTGCGACAGCTTTGCGCCACTCGGCCCCTTTCTCGCTACACCTGATGAGTTGGGGGACGTCAATCAGCTGCGCCTCTGGTTAAAGCTGAATGGCCGGATCATGCAGGATAGTAACACGGCCAACCTGATTTTTAAAATACCTTTTCTGATTGCATACATCAGTCAATTCATGACCCTGCTTCCGGGCGACCTGATTTCAACGGGTACTCCGGCCGGCGTGGGACTGGGCATGAACCCTCCTTTATTTCTGGCAGCAGGCGACGTTGTAGAACTGGGCATCGATGGTCTGGGTTCATCCCGCCAGGAACTCCGGGTTTATACTGCAAACGGGTGATTCCGGCAGGACGAAAAAGTAAGCGGATCCTGCCAGTTACATTAAAATTCCGGCTTTCTGCGCACTCTCATATTATTCAATGATACGATCATCTAAATTGGATTCGTATTCAGGTTGCACTACGAATTAATACCATTACCATTAAACCTTACTTATGAAATTGCAGGAAAGCATGACCGGCTTTTATTATGTCGGCACAAAACGGGCGAACATTACAAAACTTGTCAACATATACAAGCGCGGTTATGCCTCCGGCAATTTAAACCAGGCAATGACCGAACTCGCCAGAAAGGATCATATTCTTCCTGAAGTGATTTGCTGCGAAGGCAGTCTGGGTATCGACGCCATCCGCCAATGGGCAAATTTTATTTCAAAGCAGGAAAGACTGGCCGGAATTCCGTTTATTATTGATGAAGACCGCATGAAACCATTGGAAAACGATCATTTTATCAGGTATCAGATGGTAGATGAAATTCTCAACCTGGAGGAACTGGATGAAAACGCTTTTCTGGACAAGATCCGCTTTCTGAAGAAATTCAAAACCCGGGCTAAGGAAATGAGGAAACAGAATCTGGAAGACCTGAGCATTCATCTCTCCGGATCTATGCAGTTTTTTTTCAGGAGAAGCCTGGACATTATCATCAGTTTTATCGCACTTGTTTTTTTAACCCCCGTATTCCTGTTGATCGCCCTGGCCATTCGTATTGAATCCAGAGGAAATATTTTTTATATTTCCCGCAGGGCCGGAATGGGATACCGCATTTTTAATTTTTATAAATTCAGGACCATGTTTCCTGACGCCGAACAGCGCCTGGAAGAATTTGCCCACCTGAATCAATACCGCGACTCGGAATTGGCGACATTTTATAAATTAAAAGATGATCCGCGTATTACCCGCGTAGGACGTTTTCTTCGTAACAGCAGCCTGGATGAATTGCCGCAACTGATCAATGTGCTGCTGGGAGATATGTCACTGGTTGGCAACCGTCCCCTGCCATTGTATGAAGCAGAATGCCTGACAACAGACCGGCTGGCCAAAAGATTCCTGGCACCCGCCGGTATCACGGGCCTCTGGCAGATACAAAAAAGGGGCAGACCGGAAATGTCTGAATCCGAAAGAATCGGCCTCGATATCGATTACGCTGATAAATCGAACCTGTTATTTGATATGTGGATCATTGCACATACACCACAGGCTTTATTGCAGCGGGAAAATACGTAAATGATTAACTTAGGAAAAATGAAATCCTTTAATGATTGCTGATTCCACGATTATAAGGTTGCCATTTAAAATAATAAAGAGACGCATAACCCCTGACCTCCGACCATTCCGTGCCCTTTTTTTCTTTCTTCTTTTCATTACACCGGCCCTCCCCGCTGCTTCACAGGCTTATAATGTGGACAGCCTGATCCTCTGGGTAAACACACATCCCAAAGACGATTCGGAAAAAATCCACAAGTTGCACCGCATCAGTTACCTCCTGAGTGAGACGGATGTGAATAAATCCTTCGCGTATTATAAAAGAGTTGACAGCCTCAGTGATTCCCTCCATTTTACATTTGGCAAAGCATTGGCCAGTACCAACCTGGGTATCCTCCTCTCTTCTGCCGGAAATTTTGAATCCAGCACAAAGGCTTTTTTTCACGCAGTTGATCTGGCAAAATCCGTCGGTGCACGCCGGGTTGAAGCTGTCGCCCTGAATAATATCGGAGAAAATTTCGCTTCGCTTAAGGATTATTATAAATGCCGGCAATATGCCCTCGAAGCGATTGAAATCAACCGTGCCATAAGATCCATGCGGGGAGTCGCCTTGAATTATGAATTGCTGAGTCGTTGCGACCTGGAGCAGGGGTTGTATGAAAATGCAAAAATGAATCTGGACGCCGGTATGCCCTTTGCGATCCAGACCAAAGAGAATTATGTATTGTCGCAGTTTTATGCCGGATACGGGAAACTGCAGGCCATCAATAATCAAAAGGATTCGGCCAATTATTATTTTAAGATGGCCATCAATTCCGCCAGGGAAGCGGGGGACATCAGAAATGAATACCAGGTTTACCTGGCAGAAGCCCGGTTCATGAAACATATCCCTTCATCTGAAAAAGCGGCCTTGCTATTGAAAGCGCTGAAGCTGGCAGATCAGACACATTTTGCGGAAGGCCGGGCAAAGGCCCTGGAACAATTGTCTGCTGTTTATGATGAGATGAATAATAAGGATTCCTCCATGTTCTACTACCGGATGTTCCGGTCGGTCAGGGACTCCCTGTTTTCTGAAAACAACCGGCGTAATACCATTGTAAACGAATACCAGTGGGCGATCAACCGGAAAGAAATGGAAAACAGTAACCTCAAAGAGATTTCCGCTGCACAGAAAAAACAAATTGCATTTAAGAACATCCTGCTCTTCCTGGTCGGGATTGGATTTCTCCTGAGCCTGTTCGTTGCATTCCTCTTATACAAATCCTTTGAAGCGAGAAAAATAAAAAATGAATCTCAGTACAAACAGAAGATCGCGGAAACGGAAATGCAGGCTTTACAGGCACAGATGAATCCGCATTTCTTTTTCAACAGCCTGAACAGCATTGAGAATTTCATCATGCAGAATGAGAAAAAACTCGCATCAGACTACCTCAACAAATTTGCCCGTTTTATCCGTGGCATTCTCGACAGCAGCAACAACGATTTAATCGAACTCAATAAGGACCTCTGTTCCCTGCAACTCTATATCGACCTGGAACAGTTGCGCTTCAACAATAAGTTCGTCTATTGCTGCCAGGTGGATCCCCAGCTTCGTGAAGGTGAATATCGCGTGCCTGCGCTGCTGGCGCAACCCTTCCTGGAAAATGCCATCAACCATGGCATCGGGCCCAGCGAAAGAACCGATCTGAAAATCAGTTTAAAAGTGAAGCTGATCGATAACATGATTCATTATATCATAGAGGATAATGGCATCGGTCGTGAACAATCCCGCATGTATAACGCATTGAACAAGCCATTCCACAAAAGCGTAGGAATGAAACTGACCCAGGACCGTATCAATATTTTTAACCGGGATACGGGCGCTTCGTCCAATGTAAAAATTATCGATTTGTCTGATGAAAGGAATAAACCCGCCGGTACAAGAATTGAATTTGCCATAAAATCTGTCAGTTATGCAAGTCCTCAAAGCCCTTCTGGTAGATGACGAATTGAGCAGCCTGCAAAATCTCCAGTACAAAATACTGGAATACTGTCCTTCGGTAAGAGTAGTGGCCCAGACACAAAACCCCGAAGAAGCAGCGCGGCTGATCCAGCAATTTAAACCGGACGTTATTTTTCTGGACATCGAGATGCCACGGATGAGCGGATTTAAGATGCTGGAACAGATTCCGGAAGTTGATTTTGAAGTGATCTTTATTACCGCTTATAATCACTATGCCATTAATGCCATACGCATCTGCGCATTTGACTACCTGGTGAAACCCGTGTCCATCGAAGAATTGCAGCAGACCGTTGAACGACTTGGGTTTTCTACAATCAAGAAAAACAGGGAAAGAGCCGAACTGCTTAAAAAAAACCTCTCGAGTCCGAAAAGCCAGGATGATAATATTGCGCTACCCGCCAACGACGGACTCGAATTCATTCAGATCAGACAGATCATTCGTATTGAATCGAGTTCCAACTATTCCAAAGTCGTATTACAAAATGGTCATCAGTTGCTGGTCACCCGGCAGTTGAAGGATTTTGAAGAATTGCTGCAGGACTATCGGTTTTACCGCGTACACCATTCACACCTCATCAACCTGAATTTTATCGCCAAATATACACGTGGTGACGGTGGCCAGATCACGATGCGCAACGGAGATGTGATTGATGTGTCGAGAAGGAAAAAAGAAGTGTTTCTGAAGTTAATCGGTGGCTAGTCTCAAACGGATCTAGAGGGACCATTTATTTAAATAAGAGATCAGATTTTTCAAATCATTCTCATCGTAAACGGGTTTATCCGTTGCGTTCAGGAAATCATTCACTTTCTCGTAGTCCGGGTCCAGGTTGAAAATTCGCTCAATAGCAGCCCGTTTTATTGAATGGATGATCCGGTATTCGTGGTTCGGAAACATAATACAATATTCTGGCAGATCTATAAGCTTTTCCGGCCCCCTCGCAAAACTGCCGAAGCTGGTACCCGTTTCCTTGACAATTTTCATGTGCATGGTCTTATACAGCGAATACCTGTCGTTGCCGTTGATCAAAACCTGGAACAGATCCTTATTGCTGAGCGGATATATATGCTTATAAACAAGACCCGAATCATGGTAGTAAAACAATATGGCTTTAAATTCTCTCCAGTCTATTTCAAATACTCGATTGAAATCTTTGGTCACCAACAACCTTCTTTCCATTTTATCGAAGTTGAACAGAAAAGAATCGTTGGTGACAACGGTGTTATTGGCCGTTAGCAATTTGCCCCTTACCCATTGCCGTTCGAACAACAGGATTTTAGTATTCAAAGCCACATCATTTAAAATCAGGTAAGGCGTCAGCATTTTTGCGAAGGTGATGCGCAAACTATCCTGGGCATGCAGGAAACCTGAAAGGGAAAAACACAGCAACATATATGTGATGTATTTCTTCATAACCAAAGACTGACGGCTGTACCCTAATTTACGAAAAAAGCGAAGCGCAAAAGGCAGAAAGGGATAAAAGGTAATACGTTAATGGTCAGATCGGGTTGCGTGGGAACCTAAATGTCAGAGTATCTTGCTGTTCCGATATTTTTCGTCCGTGATTTTTCTGATGACGGTTTTACCGTTACATCCGCCGGATTCCCGGGAATACAGTTTAATATCGATAATTTTGCTGTCAGTTCACCAATAAAAAGATCACATATGTCCATCGAAAAAAAAATCGGCATCTGGATGGATCATTCCAGTGCACACCTGATTGAATTCTCCATGGAAAACCTGGAAACTAAAACATTGAATTCTGCATTTACCCATGAAGAGAAGGAAAAAACCCTGGGTAAAAATGAAAATCTCATGCATAATAAAGAGCAGCACCAACAGACTGCCTATTATAAAAACCTCGTTGAAGCCGTTAAAGGATATGATGAAGTACTGCTCTTCGGGCCCACCCAGGCAAAACATGAATTATATAACCTGATGAAAAAAGATGCTCACTTCGCGAAAACAATCATTGATGTCGAGGATGCCGGAAAAATGTCTGAAAACCAGCAGCAGGCATTTGTCAGGGATCACTTTTCAAAGAAAATCATCCGGTTTTAATCATTAGCGGTTAACGAGACTTCGCTTCGACCTGTCCACAACCCCCTTTTTTAAGGATAATGACTCCGGATACTCATTGCTTCCCGCAGCCTGCTCATTGTATCGCACAATCCGGGATGGATTGTATTAGTTTCAGGATTCATTCATCATTATCAAAACCATTTTATGAAAAGAATACTTTTACCTCTGTTCGTGTGCACGCTAATTTTCTTTGCAGCCTGTGATAAAAACATGCCGGATGAAGGAGTTAACACAGCACCTTATTATAATTTAGACGTCACCCTGCTCCCGGTAACGGCCAAATCGGAGTTTGGAGAACATGCCGGCGGTTTTCTCAAATTCAGGCAGGATCCAGACACTGCCCGGATCATCACCCTGGATACCTGGGTATTCAATCTTCTGCCGAACCATGCCTATGCACTCCAGCGCGCAGTTGACCCGATCACCACCAGCTCATGCGTCAGCACCGCCTGGCTCACACTGGGAGCGGGTTTGGTCGCCCAGTCCATACAAACAGATGCGCGGGGTAATGGAGAAGCCGACCTGTTTCGGGCTGTGACAGCCATCGCAAGGGGAACACAGTTCAGGATTCACTTCCAGATTATAGATCTGGCCACAGGAGAAACCGTGCTGGCCAGTGATTGTTTCCAATATACCGTACGATAAAATACACCTTACAACACCTATCATGCCATCGTAAAAAGGTATCCGTCCGGATACCTTTTTATTTGTAAATTGATCAGTTAACTTTTTGGAATGAAACCAGCCCATTTCTTCCCTGCAGTATTATTCATTCTTCTCATACTATGTGTTAGTCCGAAACGCGGATCAGCACAGGGGAAACCGGTACAAGGCAGCAAAGATGAAATAGCTGCCTTTTCGAATTCATTCTGGGCAGCTTATGCTGCCTGTCGGTTTGACGAAGCCATGAACTATAGCAAAAAATATTACGAAAGCGCCCTGCAGCTTAATGACCAGGAGGAAATTTTCAATGCACTCAACGGCATGTTTGCGCTTAACCGTCAAATGGGCAATTATGAAAATAGCTTTTACTATGCACAAAAACTGAATGATATTGCTGAAAAGTCCGGGAACAAACGTTGGATGGCCAGCGCATTGTGGGGACTCGCTGAATTGTTTACCCTCACAGAAGATTATCCTGACGCATTGCTCTATTATGCAAAAGCAAGGTCAATTCATGCACCGTCACCGGAACCTGACAGCATACGGTCCGCGTCGGACCTGGTATTCGAGATGGAGTCGGCTGAGTTGTACAGCCGGGTAAACCGTTTTGATTCTGCCTGGTTCATTTATAATCATTATAAACCCTCCGATGAATCGCACAGCAGCCTGTACCTGGTGAGCACGGGGGAATGTTTTTTTCTTCAGGGTAACCATCAGCAGGCCTTACAAAATTATCAGCAGGCACTTGGCGGATTTGTGCAACGAAATCAGGTGTACGAAGTAACGAGAACGCTCCTGGATATGGCCCGGGTATATGAAGTGCAGGACAATCACCACGCTGCAATAATTTACGGGCAACAGGCACTGCAACTCGCCCGGCAAACCCGGGTAAAAAGGTTTGAACGGGATGGTTGCCAGATCCTGAGCGATGCATATACCGGTTTGAACCAGCCGGACAGTTCCAATTTTTATTTCAGAAAATATTCCCTGGTAAAAGATGCTGTGCTCAACGATCAGGCACGGGGCAAACTTGCAGCCTATACTTTTGAACAGCAGATAACATTGATGAACAAAGAAAATCAGATCCGCGAAATACAATTGCAGAAACAAACCCTGTTGAAGAACGTGCTCATAGGAAGTATAATCGCATTGCTTCTTTTTGCTTTTATTTTTTCGCGTAATATTCTCTTGAAAAGACGGTCAGAATCACGAAAGCGCCAACTGGCAGAAAATGAACTGCAGATCCAGAAACTGGAAGCAGAAAAATCCAGGGCAGAACTTCTGCAGCAGCGTGCAGAACTCGAAATGAAAGCCCTGCGGGCACAAATGAACCCGCATTTTATTTTTAATTGTCTCAATGCCATCAACCGCTTTATCATGGGGCAGGATGCGGAAAAAGCAGCGGACTATCTCACGAAGTTTGCCAAACTGATCCGCATCGTCCTGGAGAAGTCGGGCTTACCGCTGATTCCCCTGGAAGAAGAATTGTATTGCCTGCGATTGTATATGGATCTGGAAGCCATTCGGTTTGAGAATCCATTCACTTATGAAATACATTGTGAGGGAATTGATCAGGCCCTCGTTTTAGTACCTTCCCTGCTGATACAGCCCTTTGTTGAAAATGCGATCTGGCACGGATTACATCCGGCCAGCGGCAGACCGGGTAAAATCAGCATCCAAATGCGATTGGAAAATGATCTCCTGCTCTGTACCCTCTGCGATAATGGCGTTGGAAGAAAGGAATCCGGCGTCAAAGCCAATGGGTTCAGCACCAGAAAATCTTTGGGCATAGAACTCACCCGGCGGCGTCTGCAATTGGCTGATCAGCGTTTTCAGGCAGAGACAATGGTCTCATTTCAGGACCTGACAGATGAAACCGGTTTTCCAACCGGTACCTGCGTACACATTAAAATTCCTATTAAAAAAGTGTAAAAGCATGACGGGCACGCTGATTAAATCTCTGATCATTGACGACGAAAAACATTGTTGTGAAAGCCTGCAATGGCAGTTGAAAAAATATTGTCCTGAGGTGGAGGTGATGGACATATGTCATCATGCTGAAGCCGGATTGCAAAAGATTGAAGCGCTCAAACCCCAGCTGGTCTTTCTGGATGTGGAAATGCCGGACATGAATGGGTTTGAAATGCTTGCATCTATACCGGATATTTCATTTGACATCATTTTTACTACGGCCTTTGACAAATATGCCATTCGCGCTATAAAATTTGGTGCACTCGATTACCTGGTAAAACCCATTGACAAAGACGATTTAAGAATAGCGGTTGATGGCTTTCTGAAGCGCAACCATCGGGATTCCATGAAACAACTGACTGCCCTGCTAACGCATATACGGAAGAGCAATGACCTTTCTTTTCAGAAGATTGCATTTCCCACGCAAACCAGTGTGGAACTCGTTCCAATTAATAATATCATGAGTTGCGAGAGCAGCAGCAATTATACCCGGGTTCACCTCAACAACGGCCAGCACATGATCGTTTCCAAAACACTTAAGGACATTGAGGAATTGCTCGATATGCCTCCATTTTTCCGGGTTCATCATTCTTACCTCGTCAATTTGCAGTATGCGGTCCGGTATATCAAAGGAGAAGGCGGATATCTTGTGTTGAATAATGAAGTAAGCGTTCCGGTTTCCCGAAGCCGGAAAGAGGAATTATTAAAAGTCATCACCCATCTGTCTGTCTGAAACCGGTATTTTACTGGGGTGTGTAAACGGGGCTTTTTTTAAGCAGTCCCACTTTGGAAACGAGATCCTGGTATCGCGGATCATTTTTTATCAACGCCCAGCGCGGATCCTGTTTAAGCCATACCAGCCAGTTGGATCTTTCTGCGAGTGCTTTATCAAGATATTCAAAAGTTTTATCCATGTCACCGATGCTTGCATACACCAATGCAACACCATATGGTGTAACATAACGGTTATCAGCAACCGCTTTCAGCCGCATCAGCATTTTCTGCGCATCGTTGTGTCTTCCTGTAATTCCATACACATATCCAATGGCTGCCAGGGCCACCGGCCAGTCCTTAACACTGACCAGCGCTTTTTCATATTCAGCAATCGCTTCTGCATACATTTTTTTCTCCTGGTAGGCCCGTCCCAGCCATATATGGGCCAGTGCTGATTTCGGTTCCAGCACCAGCGTTTCCTTCAACACCCGGATCGCGGGATCGTAATCCTTTGTATAAAACAGCGTAAACCCTTTATCTGCATTGATCTGTGGCGAAAGCGGATCCAGTTGGACAGCCTTGTCTATCGCCATTTTCGACTCCGGAAATCTTTCCCGGGCAGTGAGAAAATAGGCGTAAGCGTCGTAAGCCAGCGCATACCGTGGATTCAATTCAGAAGCCTTCCGGAATTCCTGTTCAGCACGATCCCAGTCCCAGTAATAATAAAACCGGATATACCCGAGGGAGTTATGTGGATCTGCAAGTGTTGAATCCAGTTCCAGCGCTTTAAGAGCTGCCGCCTCTGCTTTTAAAAATGCATTCGATGGCAGTTCATAACTGCTATAACCCAGTGCCGCATAACTATCCGCCAATCCGGAATAGGCTTTGGAAAATGCAGGATCCAGCTGGATGGCCTGGTTGAAATCGTTGATGGCCAGCCGGAGCGTTGAATCTTTCCGTAACCCGTAATAATAACGTCCCTGCATATAGAGATTGAAAGCCTCCAGGTTTTGCGTTGGCCTGATCACCAGTTTGTTTTTTTCCTCTTCCGTAAGCGTTGCTTTCAATTGTTCCGCTACCGAGGTTGCCATTTCGGATTGTATGGAAAAAATATCCCTGATGTTCCGGTCATATACTTTTGACCAGACCGTTTCACCGGAATTTACATCCACCAGGTTCACCTCCATATTTATTTTACTGCCCGACTGTCTTACACGTCCCTGCAAAATGGAACCCGCATGCAATTCCATTCCGGTGAGGCGGACATCCTTTCCCTGCTTTTTTAATGCATAACTGGTTGAAGTACGGGGACTAACTTTCAGATCGCTGATCCTGCTCAGTTCCGCAATAACGGCTTCCGTGATTCCGTCGCAGAAATAAGCATTGGTTGAATCGCCCGTACTGTTTACAAAAGGCAATACGGCTATCGTCATATTCTTTGTGGCGATCCGGGACATTCCCCATAAATGATAATAGAAATACAACGATAATCCTGCAAACAACATGAGCGAGCATATCAGAATCCATAACCTATAGTGTCCGGGCTGTTTTTCTTTCGAACGATCCATTTTAATTTCGGGGTTGTTATAGCTGTTTCGACGATTCTGAATTAACCAAAAATCGTACGATTATCTTACCTAATGTAAACCATTTTTAAGGTTTTCGATAAATAAATATAAGCGACTGTTTTCTGCTAATTCCCGCAAAATACTCACCCAAACCCACTGTTTACTCATAATATGACCTGTCTGGTCATTTTTAGCCTATCTTAAAAGTAGAAAACCCGAACTTCCAAACAAAATCGACATGAAAAAAGGTAACCATCTTCTTTTATGCTTACTTATTATAGGTTTCCCGGTTAGTCTGTTTTGCCAGACGACCCCTTCCGCGCAAACTCCCGCCCAACCGCCCGCCTACCCGATTATCGCAGGTTATACCGTTGTGTTCCTCCCCATTGTTTCAACAAATAGTAAAACCACCACCTGGAATTTTTCAAATACTTTTTCCATTGGTCTTGCAACCGGGATCAATATTTTATACAGTGACAAATTCGGATTCAGCTTCGATTTGACTCCGGTAATTGCCACAACCAACGGGACCAGTAAGGTGAGTAATTTAATTTTTGATCCCGGGCCCATTTTCCGCCTCAGGAAAGGATTTGCAATCACTACCCGGGTGGCCTTTGAAACAGCCGGCAGATTTGGCGAAAGCACAGTATTCTCCAAACTGTTCAGCCCTGCAAAAAAAATCAGTTCTGTAATAGCGGTGGGTATTCCGCTCCGCTTCGGAAATAATCTTCCGGCCTCCATCGGAGCCAGTCTGTTTTTTGGTGTTGCATTCAGATAATCTGCTGCTGAACACCTGAGGAGGATCCCTCAGGCGGTTTCCAACGCCGTTTTGCTGAAAATGCCCACCAGTTCTCCCGCTGCCAGGATATGATCCTTCATATTATCCAGCAGG